>SVHY01000016.1 GCA_015055545.1 Clostridiales bacterium | reverse complement strand
CTTGATAACTTCTATCCGAAAACGAGGGTTGGTTTTCTGATAGAAGTTATCAAGGGTCATGTACACATAAAGACGCGCAAAGTGAATTCATTCTTAACGGCATAAGCGGTAGAGAAGAAATCGGTATGCTGATCGAAGGCAGTTGGTGGCATAACGAAGCGACGACGTATAATATTTTCCAAGATTACGCCGTGTTTTCGGGTTCGGGAGAAGAACGCAACTTGGCTTGGATGAGCTTGCCTACGCAAGTGTACGATAGTGTGACGGAAGGAAACGGCAGAGAACAAACGCTTGTAAATGCGGTCAGCTCGTACGCCTTTATCAACGCGAACTTGGATGAAACGGCTGAAAATATTTGCAAGGAATTTTTGAAATTCTTGTATACGGACGAAGAATTGCAATACTTTACGCAGGAAACGGGTATGCGCAAAGCGGTGGATTACGACATGACGGAGAATCAGCTTTCCGAAATGGATACGTTCCAACAATCTTTGTACGCTGTGTGTAGGGATAGCAAGGTCGTGTATGAAGTAATGAATAATTACACCTATATTGCAAACCGCGCTACGCTTAACGTTGCTTGGAATTCGGAATTTTACCGTCCGACGGTGAACGGAACAAATTACGGTTCGTTTATTCAAGCGATTCGCGAGGGGCGTACGGCGGCGGAAATATTTGAAGCGACGAGAATTTCGCAAAATCAATGGAATGAAATAATTAACGGGTAAGGAGTTTTTGCATTGCAGTATTTAAACGGTTTACTGTCTTTTACGAGTGTGATGAAGAGCCTTGGCGGCGTGGTGCTTGCCATTGTGATTTTGCTTGTTATGGTTACGATCCACGAATTTGGGCATTACGTGGCGGGCAAGGCGTTGGGCTTTAAAATCAACGAATTTTCCGTCGGGTTTGGACCTGCGCTTTTTAAAAAGCGGAGTAAAAAGACGGGCGAACTGTTTGCGCTGCGTATCATTCCTTTGGGCGGGTATTGCGCGTTCGACGGGGAGGACGAAGTGGACGACGAGCCGCAAAAAAAAGCGGACGACGAGCCGTTTGAGCAGTTCCCCGATACCACGGAAGAAAACGCAAACGACGGGGGTATGGTTGCGACGAACGAGCCGCAAGAGCCAAAAAAGGACGAATATCCCGAGCCTAAGGGCGAACGCTTTAACGACCAAGCGCCTTGGAAACGCATTATCGTTTTGCTCGCGGGCGCGACGATGAATTATATCCTTGCGCTGTTTTTGATTATTATCATGTTCACGGGGTTTGGAAGACCGCTCTATCAAGTGGTGGTGGAAAATCCTAATCCGCCCGATATGGACGCGGCGACAATGGCGACGGTAGAAGAATCGACAAACGAATACACGGGCGGTTTGCAAACGGGCGATATTATTTTGGAAATCGACGGTAAGAACGTGTATATGATTACCGATTATATGGATATTTTGGACGGTAAAAAAGCGGGGGACAGCGTGCCCGTCAAAGTCATTCGCGACGATGAAGTGCAAACGGTGGAAATGACGCTTGCCATCAACGCGAATTTCGTCAATATGTCGGATACGAATACGCTATTGCGTTCCATGAATATTTACGGGCTGTTTACCGTTACGGAAAAGCAGGGCTTTTTCCAAACAATCGGTCATTCGTTTGCCTATTCTTGGAAGATAGGCGGGACGGTGCTCCGTTCCTTAGGCGAACTGTTGACGGGGAAACTTGGGTTGGACGCGATGGGCGGACCCGTTACCACGATTTCGGTAACGGCGCAAGCGGCGTCGAGCGGGCTTTTGTCCTTTTTGAATATTGCCGCGTTTATCGGGGTAAACCTTGCCGTGTTTAATTTGTTGCCCGTGCCTGCGCTCGACGGGTGTAAAGTGATTTTCTGTATCATAGAATGGATACGTAAAAAGCCCGTCAATCGAAAAGTGGAAACGATGATACACTTTATCGGGATTGTTTTTCTGTTCGGGTTTGCCATTCTCGTTGATTTGTTGCAATTATTTTAAAAAAATTTCGCCTGTCAAGTAAAAATGCTTGACAGGTCGTTTTTTATCGGGTATAATGGTTGCAGTAAATAGACGGGGGAGCTGGGAAATGAAAGACGATTTGGAATTTCTTCGGCTTTGGGATTTGTATTCGCCCCTTTTAACGGCGACGCAAAGAGAGATTACAAACTTGTATTTCAACTGCGATCTTTCGCTTGGCGAAATTGCAGAAGAAAAGGGCGTTTCCCGTCAAAGCGTTTCCGATTGCTTGCAAAAATGCAGAAAACAGCTCGAAGGTTATGAAAGTAAGCTCGGATTTTTAAAGACGGTCAATCAGCTACAAGAAGAAATTGAAAGATTGAAAAAGTAAAGGGGTTTCCATGGCTTTATTCGGCGGATTATCAGAACGGTTAAATCATATATTTTCCAAGCTTACCAAGCGTGGTAAGTTGACGGAGCTTGAAATCCGTACGGCGATGCGTGAAGTGCGCGTCGCGCTTTTGGAGGCTGACGTTAATTTGCGCGTAGCCAAACAGTTTATTGCCGAAGTATCCGAAAAAGCGGTTGGGCAAGAAATTTTGTCCTCGCTCAATCCCGCGCAACAGGTTATTAAAATCGTCAACGAAGAACTGATTGCGCTTATGGGCTCGAAGAACGCGAAACTCGAAGTGTCGCCCAAGCTGCCCACCGTAATTATGATGTGCGGTTTGCAGGGCGCGGGGAAAACGACGCTTTGCGGAAAGCTCGCCGTACAACTGAAAAAACAGGGTAAAAACCCGTTGCTCGTGGCGGGGGATATTTACCGTCCCGCGGCAATTACGCAGTTGCAAGTCGTTGGTAAAAACGCGCAAGTGGAAGTGTTTGAAAGGGGTACGCAAAGCCCTGTAAAGACGGCGAAAGAGGCGATTGAATACGCGCGGAAGATGGGCTTTGATACCGTCGTTTTGGATACGGCGGGGCGGTTGCAAATCGACGAAACGCTCATGCAAGAGCTGGAAAATATCAAAAAGCAAGTGGAAGTAACCGAAACGCTGCTCGTCGTTGACGCGATGACGGGGCAAGAGGCGGTGAACGTTGCGGAAACGTTTAACAGTCGTTTGGAGATCACGGGCGTGATATTGACCAAGCTGGACGGCGATACGCGCGGTGGTGCGTGTTTGTCCATTAAGGCGGTTACGGGCAAGCCTATCAAGTTTATTGGCGTTGGCGAAAAGCTGGGCGATTTAGAACCCTTCTATCCCGACAGAATGGCGTCGCGGATTTTGGGCATGGGCGACGTGCTCTCGTTGATTGAAAAGGCGCAACAGGCGATAACGGAAGAAGACGCAAAGAAAATGCAGCAAAAAATGCTGGCAAATTCCTTTACGCTTAGCGATTATCTGGAACAGTTTTCCATGATGAAAAAGATGGGTGGCGCACAGGCGATGCTGTCCATGCTCCCTGGGGCGAATAAACTCAAAGTAGGCGAGGGGGACGTGGACGAAAAGAAGATAGAGCGCACGAAAGCGATTATCTTGTCCATGACCAAGCAAGAGCGAGATAACCCGTCCATTATCGAAAGCAAGAGAAAACGCCGTATCGCGGCGGGTTCGGGTACGAGCGTGCAAGAAGTCAATCAGCTGTTAAAGCAGTTCGAGCAAACGAAAATGCTCATGAAACAGCTCAAAGGCAACAAAGGTCGGCTTAGGTTGCCGTTCTAACGACAAGATTAATGCATAATTCATAATGCATAATGCAAAATTGCGGGAGAATTAATAATACAATCATTATGCATTTTGCATTCAGCATTTTGCATTAAAAATTTTTCGTACGACAAGATAAAAGATAAAAACAAAAAAATTTTTATATACATTTGGAGGTATAATATTATGGTTAAAATGAGACTTTTCAGAATGGGCGACAAGAGAAACCCTATCTATCGTGTGGTCGTTGTAGACAGCAGAAAGGCTGCTACGGGCGAATACATCGATTGCGTTGGGCACTACAACCCTTGCAGCAATCCCGTTGCGCTTGACATCGACGTAGCAAAAGCGCAAGATTGGCTTAAAAAAGGCGTTCAACCCACCGAAACCGTGAAGAGCTTGCTCGTAAAAACGGGTGCGATGGAAAAGAGCGCGAAACTCAGCCCGTCCAAAACCAAAGGCAAGAAGTCGGATAAATAATTCGCACGCTAATTTTTCGTTGCTTTTAAGGGAGACAGTATGTTAGATTTGATTAAATACGTCGTTGGACAGTTTGCCGAAGATAAGGAAAACGTCGAATACGAAGTGAAAGAAAAAGACCGCGTAATTGAAGTTACGGTCGTTCTTTCGTCGTCCGATATGGGCAAGGTGATTGGGAAACAAGGTAAAATCGCCAAAGCGCTCCGTACCCTCGTGCAAGCCGCAACGCCGTCGAGCAGTAAACGCTACGTATTGGAAATTCGCGAACGCGGTGAAACGGCGGACGCTGAATAAAAGGGATTCTTAGAAATGGAATAAAGGTTTTCGGACTCGAAAGCCTTTTTTTCCCTTTTCAAAAAGAGGTGGATTATGCAACGGTTGATTATCGGCGAAGTCTTGAAACCGCAAGGGATTCGAGGCGAACTCAAAATTAAAACGTTTACGGATTTTCCCGAGGACGTAAAAGCTTTTAAAACGGTGTATATCGACGATACACCCTATAAAATTTTGTCCTTCCGCGTCGGCAACGACGGCGCGGCGTACGTAGGACTTCGCGGCGTTCCCGATAGAAACGCCGCAGAGCTTATGCGCGGCAAGCTTTTACAGGGCGAACGCGACGACGCGCCCCCTTTAAACGACGGACAATATTATATCGTGGATATCATAGGGCTTTCTTGCGAAACGGAAGAGGGCGAAGTTTTGGGCGTTGTCAAAGACATCAAAAACCTTTCTTCCGATATCTATACGATAGAAAAAGCAGGGAAAAGCATACTCTTCCCTGCCGTAAAAGGCGTTATTAAACGCGTGGATTTAGACAACCAAAAGCTGATTGTCGATAAGAAAATCTTTGACGAAATAGCCGTAGATTAACGCGCTTTTGCAATCGTTTTTACGAACGATTTTGACGAAAGCACGAATACGCCTGCTATGATAACGAGCGCGACGTCAATGAACACGTAAGCGTTGTATACAAGGCTATACGCCCAAACGTTTTGACCGATTGCGTACGCTTCAAAGGCGAACACGCCCGAAAGCACGTGGCAGATAAAACGTAAGCTGCCTGCAAGAACAGCACTAAGCGCAAACGAGAGTTGGGGGAGTTTTTCCAAACGCTTGACGGGGCGCAGCAGCCCTGCAAGTCCTGCGGCGGAAAAGGCTACGGGATAATCGAGCAAGAACTGCGCGGGGTGGATAAGCCACGGGTCTTGAACGGCTTGTAAAACGCCGTAGGTAAGCCCGACGAACACGCCTTTCTTTGCGCCGAATGCATACGAAAAGAGCATGAGCGGAAGCAAGCTGACGAGCGTGACGGAACCGCCGTTGGGCATATCCCAAAGCTTGATATACGAGAGCGCGAAACTCATGGAAACGCAAACGCCCGCGTAGGCAAGCGCGCGCGAATCAAAGCGCAAATTGCCTTTATCCGTAAACGCTAAACCGATTATCGCGGCAATCGTCAAGACTGCGGAGATATACAGCGCGAGCTGTTTGACGGTGGCATCGTCCGAGTTGTAATATCCGTCGTTTGCAATTTTTTCGTTATAATATACGGACAGGCAAACGAGTACAGCGGCGAACGATGCAAAAACGAGCGCGCCGCCGATGATCGCGCAAAGCCTTTTCATGCTCGGTTTGTATTTGCCGACGATAAGAAACGCCGTAACGAACAAAAACGTGAGCGAAAGCAATACGATAAGCGGCAGGAGCAAATATTGCACTAACGCTTGTTTATCCAGCCAGTTTTCTTCGACGTATTCGTCGCTGTAATGTTTGGCGATATCGAGTGCGAAAAAGGCAATCGCCAGCGCGAGTAAGTATAAAAACAGTCCGACGAGGACATATTTTATACACTTTGGGAACGCGCTACGACGAGCAAAAAAGACGACCGTGCAAAGCACGATAAGTCCTGCGAGAACGCAGACGGTCAGCCATTTGGCGACGGGTTCAAACGCGTCAACGGCGCTTGAAAGTAGGGAATATTGAAACATAAAAGAACCTCCTTTCCGCCGTTTTGTGAAAAAAATCCCACGCGCCGATAAAGCCGTGGTGTCAAATAAGTTTCGGGTAAACCGAAAACAACGTCATCTCTCGCTCAAGTATTACCTTGCCGATTCCAATGGTATAATCTCAGCCCTTAAAAGAGCACCCACGACGGAATTATTAAATTAGTGCATTTATTATAATACAAATTTTTCGCGCTGTCAAGCGTTTGAAAGGGGTTTTTATGCGATACGATTTTTACGCGTATATGGACAGAATGAAATTTATTAAGCGTTGGCAACTCATGCGCTCCGTGCGGGAAGAGAACATTATGGAACATTCCCAAGGCGTAGCGTTGCTTTCGCACGCGCTTGCGGTGATTAGAAACGAAGTGTTCGGCGGGAGCGTGGACGTGGCGAAAACGGTGTTGTACGCGATTTATCACGAAACGAGCGAAGTGATGACGGGGGATTTGCCTACGCCTATCAAATATTATAATAAAGGCTTACACGGCGCGTACAAGGAACTGGAAAAAAGCGCGTGTGAGAAGATTGTAAAAACGCTCCCTGAGGCTATGCAAACCGCACTTTCGCCTTACGTTTTGGCGGACGAGAGCAGCGAAGAATACAAGCTCGTGAAAGCGGCGGACAGGTTGGCGGCGTATATCAAATGTTTGGAAGAATTGCGCGCGGGCAACAGCGAGTTCGTCAAAGCGAAAAAGAGCATTGAAGAAGATTTACACGCGCGTAATATGCCTGAAATCGAATACTTCTTCGAGCATTTTATAGAGTCGTTTTCTTTGACCTTAGACGAGCTGGAAGGGTTTTGAGAAATGCATTATGCATTGAACGCATAGCGTTCCCCACTTATCACACAATTTTCAAAAAACGTTAAAAATATTGACAAACAAAAAGCGTATAATAAAAACAGTACGAACCGTAGGCGCGAAACATGCGGACGGGAACAAGGGGTAGGGATATGAAAAAACTCTGCAAAAGTATATTGGCTACGACGATGGCGTTGACGACGGTGGCGTCTTTGACGGTGTTTGCCGCTTGCGACGACGAAGTGGTAAACGCGTATGAAATCGCGGTGGAAAACGGATTCGTCGGTAGCGAACAGGAATGGTTGGACAGCTTGCACGGCGCGGACGGCAAAGACGGCGCGGATTTGAGCATTAACGATATTTACGAGGCGGCAAAATCGCAGGGCTACGAAGGCAGTTTTATGCAGTTTTTGCAAGATTATTTGCAATTAGACGTGCGCGAGGATAACGATACGGAAATGATCGCGCAAAACGTGATGTCCGTCGTTAGCGTGTTTTGCGGATTCCAAAAACAGACTACTTATCAAAACAAGTACCCGCCCTTTAACGAAACTTCGGCGACGATGGTAACGGCGTCGGGCGGTAGCGGCGTCATTTTACAGCTCAATAAAAACGCGGGGAACGCGTATATCGTTACCAACTATCACGTGTTGTATCAATCCAGCTCGTACACCGATTCGGAAGACGGAATTTCGCAGGATATTTACGTGTACCCCTACGGCGCGCGCGTTGGGTTTACGACGGGCGATAACAACGGCGACGGGTATAAGGATGCGGACATGGGCGATGCGACGGGCGACGGGATTCGAGCGACGTTCGTTGGCGGGGCGATGGATTACGATATCGCGATACTCAAAGTGGAAGGCAGTACGTATTTGAAAAACAGCCAAGTGGTTGAAGCGAAAATCGGCGATTCCAACAGCTTGGAAGTGGGTGAAAAAGTGTACGCTATCGGGAACGCGAACGGCGAGGGGATTGCGGTAACCAGCGGGAACGTGTCCGTGGATTCGGAATATATCACGATGTCCGCTTTGGACGGGCGCGACGAGAACCGCGACGGGCTTGTGGACGGCGTTTCCTATCGCGTGTTGCGTACGGACGCGGCTATCAACCACGGTAATTCGGGCGGCGCGCTGTTCGATGCGCAAGGCGAACTTATCGGTATTACCAACGCCAAAAACGTGGAAAACGAAACGGATAACATGGGTTATGCTTTGCCCATTACGCAGGTGGAATATTTAATCGACAATATCATGGACAACGGCGGCGTGTTAAAGCGCGCGATGCTGGGCGTATTGCCCAAGCTCAACGCCTCGTCTGCGGTGCTGGAAAACGGTACGCTCAAAGTCGTGGAAGAAGTGGTGGTTACCGATATAACGAAAGGCGCGGCGGCGGACGGGAAACTGAAATACGGCGATATCGTCAAGAGCCTTTCCATAAACGGTGGCGAAGAAAAGATTATCACTCGCAGTTTCCAAATCAACGATTTGTTGCTCACCGTCCGTAAAGGCGATACCGTGCGCATTAAAGTCGTGCGCGAGAGCGTGGAAACGGTTGTGGAGATCGTGTATAATAAAGATTCCTATTTCGTGCAGTATAACTGATAGAATGGACAAAAGACGCGTTTGCGGTATGCCCGCAGGCGCGTTTTTATTTGACTTTTCCGTTGGATATATGCTATACTAATGAAAAAGGAGTTGCAATATGCGTACGGAAGAATTTATCACTTTATTATCCAAAAGCGCGCAAGGCGAAGACGGATATAACAAATTGCGAAACGGTTTACCGCTCGGTTTGGACGCGGCGGGGGAAATCGTGTGTTCGCAAACGCGAGAACGGCCGTTCGTGCGCCATACTTGCGTGACGGGCGTAAAACGTACGGCGTTTATCAAACGTTTTATCGTTGCTTTGTCCTGTCTGTACGAAAAGGACGAAGCCAACTTTTTGGTGCTGTCGCCGCGTAGTGAATACGGCGAACTGTTGCGTTTGAAATCGCTGGATATTACCGTACCGTACGTGCGCGAGAAAGCGGATTTGGAAAGCGCGAAAGCGTGCGTTTTAGAACTTTTGCATATGCATACGACGGGCAAAGGTTATCCAAGACTGTTTCTCGTTTTGGACGGTTTGGAAGAGCTGGACGGTTGTAACCAAAACAGTGATTTGGAAGAATACCGCGCCTTTTTCGACGTACTCGCTCGGCGCGAGAACGTGGACGTTATTACGGGTGCGGAGCTTATGAAGAGTATTTTTAGCGGCTACCCCGGCGCGTTCGTGGGCGTGGGTAACTGTTTGGTTACTACCCGCGAAGAAGGTAAGGCGGACGTAACGTACGTGGGCGACGATTCTTCCCTTTCCCAACCGACGGCGGTGCGCGTGCCTGATAGCCCGTCCGTTATGGAAACGGTGATATTTTTAAACGCGCTTTCGACGGAAAATAACGCCGTATGAACGAAATATTGAACAAACTTCCCGCGCTCCTTTTGCCGTGGTATCGACAAAACAAGCGCGTATTGCCGTGGCGGGAAAATCCCACACCCTATCGCGTTTGGGTTTCGGAAATCATGCTCCAACAAACGCGCGTGGAGGCGGTGAAAGCGTATTATTTGCGGTTCATGCAAGCCCTTCCCACTGTGGAAGATTTGGCGGCGTGTGAAGAAGAAAAGCTACTCAAATTATGGGAAGGCTTGGGGTATTATAGCCGCGTAAGGAATTTGCAAAAAGCGGCGAAACAAATCGTTTGGGAATACGGCGGCGAATTTCCGCGTGATAAGAAAATGCTGCAAAATCTTGCGGGCGTGGGGTCGTATACCGCGGGCGCGATCGCATCTATCGCATTCGGGCAACCCACGGCGGCGGTGGACGGGAACGTTTTGCGCGTGGTGTCGAGATTAACGGAAAACGCGACGGAAATAGGGGATATTTCCTATTGCAAACGCTTGGAAGTAGAGCTTTCTCAAATTTATCCGAAAACGGGTAAAGCGTGTTCGGAATTTACGCAAAGCCTGTTCGAGCTTGGCGCGCTCGTATGTAAACCGCAAAATCCCGATTGCGCGCATTGTCCGCTGAGTGGTATTTGCCAAGCTTATAAACGCGGCAGTCAAGCGCTGTTTCCCGTTATGAAAGCGAAAAAGCCGCGCCGTAGAGAAAGCGTATACGTGTTCTTAATTCAAACGCCCGAGGGGTTTTGTATTCGCCGTAGAGAGCAAGGCGTGCTCCGCGGTATGAACGAGTTCCCCTCCGCCGTATCAAACGGCGAAAGCGCGGAAGAAGTGCTGCACGGGTGGGGCATGTACGCGTTTAACGAAGTGGCGCGCAAGAAATATAAGCATATATTTACGCATATCGAATGGGATATTACCTGCGTATGGGTACGCGCGGAAAGCGCGCCGTTCGACGCGTACGCTTTGGACGAATTGCAAGCGGGTATTTCCCTGCCGACCGCATTTAAACAATGTTTGGGGATATTATATGACCAAGTGGAAATTGACTTTTGAGCTCGTGCCCGAAGAATGTTGGGGCGGAAATTTGCGAAGTATTCTTTCGCCTACGCAATGGGATATTATTCGTAAAGACGCTTATAAGCGGGCGGGATATCAATGCCGAATTTGCGGCGCAAAAGGTCGGCTGGAAGCGCACGAGGTTTGGGATTACGACGAAAAACGGGCGTTGCAAAAATTGACGGACGTGGTAGCCCTTTGCAAGGACTGCCATGAAGTGAAACACATTTCACGTACGCAACTTGTCGGGCGGGGCATGGAAGCTATGGAGCATTTTATGCGCGTTAATGACTGTTCGCAAATGGAGTTCCACGCCGAATTACAGCGCGTGAACGACGAATATAAAAAACGGAATAAAATTGAAGGCTGGACGACGGATATGTCGTGGTTAAAGGAGAGAATAAAATGAAAGTATTGTTGGTAAACGGTAGTCCGCACGAAAAGGGTTGCACCTATCGCGCGCTTTGCGAAGTGGCGAAAACACTGGAAGAACAGGGTGTGGAAACGGAGATTTTCCATATCGGGAAGAATGCGATTGCAGGTTGTATGGGCTGTGGCGCGTGTGCTAAGCTTGGGAAATGCGTTACGGACGATATCGTCGGCGTGTTCGGCGAAAAGGCAAAAACTGCGGACGGGTTCGTGTTCGGTTCGCCCGTGCATTACGCCGCACCTGCGGGGAGCTTGGTTTGTTTTATGGACAGACTGTTTTACAGCTACGGAAAGTATCTTGCCTATAAGCCCGCGGCGGGGATTGCAAGCGCGCGAAGAGCTGGAACGGTGTCTACGTTCGACGCGCTCAATAAGTATTTCACTATCAGTAATATGCCCGTCGTTTCCGCGAATTACTGGAACGGCGTGCACGGCGCGAACAATACGGCGACGGACGTAGAGCAGGACGGCGAGGGATTGCATACTATGCGTGTGCTCGGCAATAATATGGCTTGGATTTTACAATGTCTTGCGCTTGGCAAGCAGGCGGGCATAGAACCGAAAAAAGAGCCGAAAGTGAGAACGAATTTTATTAAATAATAGAATACAGCAAACAAAAATCCCGTGCGTGGAGCACGGGATTTTTCGTTGTTATACGCGGTTAAGCGTTATTGTTTGGGTTATCCGTTTTTTCTTCTTCGCGGCGTTTTTTCGCGTCTTCTGCTTTTTGGATACATACAGCGGTGATTTTTACGCTGATAATAATCAAAGCGATAACGACGAAAATTGCCAAAAGACCTTGCCAAAGGAAGTTGAGCGAGTGCTTTAAAACTTCCCAGTTCATAGGGTCGAGATTGTCAAAAGCTGCTAATAATGCGTTGATATATAACATATTTTTTACCTCCTTATAAGCAGAACGGACCGATAAGCCCGATGATTAAGCCGCCGACGATAGCGGACGCTATCTGACCGGAAACGTTCGCGCCGACTGCGTGCATAAGCAAGTGGTTGGACGGGTCTTCTTTCGTACCCATTTTCGCTACGACGCGCGATGCCATGGGGAATGCGGAAATACCAGCCGCGCCCAGCATGGGATTGATTTTTTCTTTGCTGAAAAGGTTGATAACTTTTGCGCACATAACGCCGCCGATCGTATCGAATACGAACGCGAACAAGCCGAGTCCCATAATGATAAGCGTTTCGATTTTAATGAATTGCGCCGCTTGCATTTGGAAAGAAATGGTGATACCAAGAAGTAGCGTAATGATGTTGGAGAAGGTCGTTTGCGCCGTTTCGGAAAGCGATTTTAAAACGCCACATTCTCTAAGCAAATTACCGAACATGAGCATACCGACGAGCGAGAGCGAATCGGGGGCAATCAAGCCCGAAACGATGGTAACGATAATCGGGAACAGGATACGCATAAGCCGCGAAACTTGTTTTGCGTTGTATTTCATGCGGATAAGGCGTTCTTTTTTCGTGGTGCAAGCCTTGATAACGGCGGGTTGCACGATAGGCACGAGCGCCATATACGAATACGCAACGACCATGATAGGACCAAGGTATTGGGAAACCAGCTGTTGCGCAACCAAAATTGCCGTAGGACCGTCTGCCGCGCCGATGATACCGATAGACGCCGCGTCGTTGAGCGGGAACCCGATCATTGCCGCAAGGATAATGGTGATGAAAATACCAAACTGCGCCGCACCGCCTAAAATGAATAATTTAGGGTTGGTTAAAAGCGGACCGAAGTCGATCATACAACCGATACCGATGAACAAGAGCAAGGGCATAGCCTCGCTTGCTTTAATACCTACGTTGAACAGGGAAGTGATAATACCCGTGTGTTCGCCTTCCGCAATAACGGGCGAAAGGGGTAGGTTGACCAAAATAGCACCAAAGCCCATAGGCAAAAGCAGAGCAGGTTCCATATCTTTCTTGATGGCAAGATAGATAAGAATACCGCCGATTGCCCACATTACGGCTTGTTGCCAAGTAAGGGCTTTAAACCCTTCAAGCAAAAATTCCATATAAACCTCCGAAAAATGTGAAAATAAACGATAATGTTTTAATTATAGAAAAAAACCAAGTGAAAGTCAAGTAAATACGCGCGCGTGTGTGCGTAAAAAAATAAAATAATGAAAAAAATAAAAAATATAAAAAAAGCGCGTAAAAACGCTTGCCAAAGTTGGAAAAATCGTATATAATAGGCGTTGACTTCGAGCGTTCCGCTGCCTTTTTGGGTGTAATGAGGAATTACACAGCGGGTTATGAACGTTTCGTAAATAACGGAGGTAAAGTCATGAAAGGATTAATCGAATCTATCAACGCGGAAAATATGAAATCCGAAGTTCCGTCCTTTGAAGTAGGCGACACCATTAAAGTCGGCTATAAAATCATTGAAGGCGGCAAGGAAAGAGTCCAAAACTTCGAGGGCGTCGTTATTGCAAAGAGAAACGGCGGCATTTCCGAAACGTTCACCGTGCGTCATATTTCGTACGGCGTAGGCGTGGAAAAAACCTATCCTCTTCATTCGCCGAAGATTGCGTCCATTACGGTCGTAAGACGCGGTAAAGTTAGAAGAGCAAAACTCTATTATCTGCGTAAGCTTACCGGTAAAGCGGCGAAAGTTAAGCAAAAAGTTTAATAATCTCGGAGTTTCCGAAAGAGCAAGTCTGCCCAAAGTCAACGGCAGACTTGTTTTTTTGAAAAAACCTGTAAAAATCTGTTTACTTTTTATCCGTTTTCGGTTACAATATATAATGTAGGAAAATTTGCCTTATACGGGAGATAAAAATGATTGCAAGAGTACAAAGTTATGCGTTGAACGGCTTGGACGGCGTTGCCGTGACGGTTGAAGCGGATATTATGCGCGGTCTGCCGTCGTACGAAATGGTCGGGCTGCCCGATGCGGCGGTGAAAGAGTCCAAAGAACGCGTACGTAGCGCTATCAAGAACAGCGCGCTTGAATTCCCCTTGCATAAAATCACGATCAATCTTGCTCCCGCGTACGTAAAAAAGGAAGGCTCGGCGTTCGATTTGCCCGTTGCCGTGAGTATTTTATCGGCGTGCGGCGCGTTGCAAGCAAGCACGGACGGCGTAGTGCTACTCGGCGAGCTTGCGTTGAACGGGGAAATTCGGCCTGTGAAAGGCGTTTTACCCGCCGTTATCTCCGCGCGGGATAAGGGGTTTACCAAGTTCATCGTGCCTTTTGCAAACGGCAAAGAGGCGGGGTACGTATGCGGCGTAGACGTATACGCGGCGAAAACGTTGAAAGAAGTTGTCGATCATTTGTCGGGCGTTGCGTGTCTTGAAAGAGTGGAAAACGCGCCCTTTGAAACGGGGCAAACGGAGGAAAAGCAGTCGCACGATTTGGCGTTTGTCAAAGGACAGCCGATTGCAAAACGCGCTTTGGAAGTGGCGGTTGCAGGTGGACATAATATTTTGTTCGTCGGCCCGCCGGGGAGTGGTAAAACCATGCTTGCGCGTGCCCTTCCGTCCGTTCTGCCCGATATGACGTTCGACGAGGCGCTCGAAATTACCAAGATACATTCGGTTGCGGGAACGCTTGACGAACAGGGGATTGTTAGAATTCGACCGTTTAGAAGTCCGCATCATACGGCAACCACCGTTTCGCTTTGCGGCGGTGGAAATAAAACGGTACACCCCGGGGAAATCAGTTTGGCGCACGGCGGCGTGTTGTTCTTGGACGAATTGCCCGAATATCAACGTTCGACGTTGGAGGCGTTGCGCCAGCCCTTGGAAGACGGTATAATCACCATTTCCCGTGCGGGCGGTACGGTTACTTATCCCGCGTCCTTTATGCTTTGCGCGAGTATGAACCCTTGCCCTTGCGGGAATTACGGCAGCAAACAACGGCGTTGTACTTGTACGCCCAACGATATTCGGCGTTATCGCGCGCGTGTGTCAGGACCGCTTTTGGATAGAATCGATATCCAAGTAGAAGTGGACGGCGTGGCATACGAGGATTTGACGAGTGAAACGGAAGAAGAAACGAGCGCGGCGGTGAAAGCGCGTGCGGATAGCGCGAGAAAGATTCAGCGCGAACGGTTCTTGGATAGCGCGGTTAAGACGAACGCGGAAATGAGCGAAAAGGAAACGCGCGTGTATTGTAAGTTGGACGCGGAGGGTGAAAGCGTATTAAAAGAAGCGTTTGAAAGCTTGCATTTATCGGCACGGGCGAGAGCGAGAATTCTCAAAGTAGCACGGACGATTGCCGATTTGGATTTGTCCGAAAACATTTTACCCGAACATCTTTACGAAGCTATTTCGTACCGTACGTACGGCGCGGGGGATAACGAATGATAACGGAACGTATCGTCGAAATGGATAAAACTTCGCCCCTGTACCCCAAGGAATGGCAAGACGTTTCGGGCGCGCCTGAAAAAATTTGGGCGGTTGGGAATATACGGCTACTTGCTGCGCGTAAAATAGCCGTTGTAGGCGCACGGACGACACCCGTCGGGGCGTTGAAGCTTGGCTCGAATATCGCGCGGGAAATTTCCGAAACGTTTACCGTGGTTACGGGTACGGCGGACGGCGGTGATTGCGCGGCAATCGAGGGCGCGCTTTCGGGTAGCGGGAACGTAATCTGCGTGCTTGCGGGCGGGTTTTCCGCTTTGCCCCAAGGGAATATGTCGCTCATGGAAAAAGTGGAGAAAAAGGGGCTGATAATCGCTATGCATCCGTACGATACGCCCGTGCGCGCGTTCTCGTACGAATACAGAAACAAGATGTTGGCGTATTTAAGCGAAGGGGTTTTGGTGTTAGGTGCGGCGGAAAAGAGCGGCGCGCTCATCACCGCAAAATACGCGCGAAAGGCAGGAAAAAGGGTGTTTGCTTTACCGTATGCGCCCAATACGTTTGCGGGCGTAGGTTGTAACGCACTCATTAAATCGGGCGCGGCGCTTACCGAGAATGCGGCGGACGTGTTGACCGCGTTCGGGATAGAGAAAACGGAACAAAAACCGAAACTCGTATTGACAGCGGACGAAGAAAAAGTGCTTACTGTTTTACGGGAGTTATCCGAAGCGCACGCAAGCGAGTTGGCGCAAAAGACGGGCGTGCCCATTTTTAAACTGCGCGCGGTTTTGTCGGCGTTGGAAGTCAAGGGCTTGGCGGTTAGCGTCGGCGGAAACTCGTATAAGCCCGTATAAAATGAATTGCAAGCAAAGCTTTGCATTGTGGGGATATTACAATAATGACGGCAAAGCCGTCAATTCATGCGCCGAAGGCGCAATTCACGAACGCATAGCGTTCATTTCACGGCGCAAGCCATTTCATTACGTTGTTAATTTTATCGCGGGCGTGCCCGCAAAAAGGAAATATAGAGAATGGATTTAATTATCGTAGAGTCGCCTTCCAAGGCGAAAACCATCACTAAGTATTTGAAAGGTAAATATCGCGTAGACGCGTCCGCAGGACATATCCGCGATTTGCCCGTGCATACGCTGGGGGTGGATTTGAAGAACAATTTCGAGCCGAATTACGTCAATTCCGAAGGAAAAGAGGACGTTATTCGTCGTTTGACGGACGCTACGCGCAGAGCCGATCGCGTATACCTTGCAACCGACCCTGATAGAGAAGGAGAGGCGATTGCTTGGCATTTGCAAACGGTGCTGGGCTTGGACGAACAGGGTAAGAACCGTATCGAATTTAACGAAGTTTCGCCCAGCGCGATTGAACGGGCACTCCAAACCCCCCGTCAAATCGATTACAATCTCGTTGACGCGCAACAGGCGCGCCGTGTGTTGGACAGATTAGTAGGTTATAAACTCTCTACACTGTTAAATCATAAAATTGAAGACAAGAAAGGCAACGGCAAACGCACGCTTTCGGGCGGGCGCGTTCAATCCGTTGCGCTCAAACTCGTGGTGGAACGGGAACGGGAAATCGCGGCGTTCAAGCCCGAAGAATATTGGAACTTGACGGCGGAGCTTTGCGATCAACCCAAAAAATACGCGCCCTTTAAAGCGTTGCTTGAAAAGAAAGGCACGAAAAAATACAAACCCGCGTCCGCGGAAGAAACGGCGCAGGTACTCGCCGCGATAGAACAAGGAAAATTCGTCGTAAGCAAGGTGAAAAAGACGATTGCGAAGTCGCACGCGCCAGCACCGTTTACGACCAGCTCTATGCAACAGGACGCGTCCACAAAGCTGGGTTTGACCGCGCCGGAAACGATGAGCCTTGCACAGCATTTGTACGAAGGTATTGAAACGGAATC
The DNA here is from genome assembly GCA_015055545.1 of Clostridiales bacterium. Classification (GTDB taxonomy): domain Bacteria; phylum Bacillota; class Clostridia; order Christensenellales; family Borkfalkiaceae; genus Scatosoma. Next base: position 23,102 of record SVHY01000016.1, on the reverse strand, counting down.
GGGAGATCATATCGCGTTTATTACCTACATGCGTACCGACTCCGTGCGCGTATCCAAGGAAGCGCAGGAAAGGGCGCTTGCGAAAATCCGTGAAGTGTACGGCGAGGAATACGCGCCCGAAAAGCCTAACTATTACGCGTCGAAAAAGGGTGCGCAGGACGCGCACGAAGCTATTCGGCCTATCGATTTGAATATGACGCCCGAGCGCGCGAAAAAGTTGCTTGATAAAAAGCATTATTCCCTTTACAAGCTCGTGTACGAACGCTTTATCGCGTCGCAAATGGCAGAGGCGAAATACAACAGCGCGCAAATGGAGATAGACAATAGCGGATATACGTTCAAAGCAAGCGGTAAAGTGTTGCTTTTTGCAGGGTTTACGGCGGTATATCAAGACGTGGCGGCGAAGAAAGACGACGAGGAGGGCGTGGATTCGTCTAAGCTGTTGCCACCTTTGCAAGAAGGGGATATCCTCGACCTCGCACACATGCAAAAGGAACAAAAATTTACCAAACCGCCCCTTCGGTACACCGACGCGTCTATCGTTAAGGCGATGGAAGAAAAGGGGATCGGTAGACCGTCTACCTATGCGACGATTATTGCAAAGCTCATGCAAAAATACGTGAAAAAGGACGGCAAATATATGGTGCCGACGGACGTGGCGTACGACGTAGTGGATATGCTCGTCAAATGCTTTGAAGATATCATGGACGTCGGGTTTACGGCGGGTATGGAAACCAAACTGGACGATATCGAAGACGGCGGCGTGGATTGGCACAAGGTCATCGGCGATTTCTATCCCGGGTTTGAAAGCAATTTGCGCAAAGCGTCGTCTTACGGCGATCAGCTCACGCAAGAAACGTGCGTGAAGTGCGGGCATTTGATGCTCCGTAGAATGGGTAAGTTCGGCAAGTATTTGGCTTGCTCTAACTATCCCGAATGTAAGAATATCGTCAGCGAGGCGGAAGAAGAAATTTCGTCCGTGCGCTGTCCGAAATGCGGCGAAAATATGGTGGTCAAGAGCGGTAAGTTCGGCAAATTCCTTGCCTGCCCGTCCTATCCCGATTGCCGCTCGACAATGTCCATGCCGACCGACGAAGAACCCAAGCTCGTAGGCAAATGCCCCGATTGCGGCGCGGCGATGACCGTGCGTAAATCTAAGCGCGGCAAAACCTATTACAGCTGTTTGGGTTATCCCGATTGTAAGTTTATGAGCTGGGATATCCCCACGGGCGAGAGATGCCCCGAATGCAGCGAACCGCTCGTGAAAACCTATCGCGGCGGCGTGAAGTGTTCCAATAAAGATTGTTCGTATAAGATTAAGTCCGAAACGGAGAAAAAGAGCGAGAAAAAGGCGGATTTTGCTCCCGATTTCGTGAGTTCGTACGCGCCCCCGCCCTTGGAAGAACCCGACTTTGACGATAACTACGAAGGGTATTTCCCTGCGGATTTTGACGAAAATGCGTAAGCCTACGGATAGCGCGCGCGTAGTCGTTATCGGCGGCGGGCTTGCGGGTAGCGAGGCGGCGTATTATCTTGCCAGCCGCGGTGTGAAAACCACGCTTATCGATATGAAACCGCGTAAGTTCACGCCTGCGCATGAGAGCGAAAATTTTGGCGAGCTCGTTTGTTCCAACTCGCTCAAAAGCAACGATATTTACGGCAACGCTTGCGGGCTTTTGAAAGAAGAAATGCGGCGGCTGGGTTCGATGGTCATTCGCGCGGCAGACGCAACGAGCGTACCTGCGGGCGCGGCTTTGGCGGTGGATAGGGAAAAGTTTTCCGCGCATATCACCCAAAAATTGCGCGATTGTAAGGACTTGGAAATCCGTAGCGAAGAAGTGCTTGCCTTGCCCACGCCGAGTGAAGAGAAAAACGAATACGCTATCGTTGCGACGGGACCGCTTACGGCGGATACTTTGAGCGAAGATATTCGTAAAACGCTGGGCGGAGCGTTGCATTTTTACGACGCGTCCGCGCCGATCGTTTCGGCGGATAGCGTAGATATGACCAAGGCGTTTACGGGCGATCGCTACGGCAAAGGCACGGGCGATTATATCAATTGTCCCATGAACAAAGACGAGTATTACGCGTTCGTGGACGCGTTGCTTGGGGCGGAACGCGCGATTTTGCACGAGTTTGAAAAGCGTGAAATTTTCGAGGGGTGTATGCCTATCGAAGTGATGGCGTCGCGCGGCAGGGATACTTTGCGGTTCGGTACGTTAAAGCCCGTAGGGCTGTTAGGCGACGACGGGGCAAGACCGTATGCGGTGTTGCAACTGCGCAAAGAAACGGCTACGGGGGAAACGTATAATCTCGTCGGATTTCAAACGAATTTGAAATTTCCCGAACAAAAACGCGTGTTTTCTATGATTCCCGCTTTGCACAGCGCAGAATTTTTGCGCTACGGGGTTATGCATAGAAATACGTATATTCATTCGCCCAGTGTTTTAAATCGTGATTTTTCGTTTAAAAATAATAAAAGGCTGTATTTTGCAGGACAAATTACGGGCGTGGAAGGTTACGTCGAAAGCGCGGCGAGCGGACTTTTAGCGGCACGGAGTATCTACGCGCAAATCACGGGCGAGAGCTTGCAAGAGTTGGGCGACGAAACGGTGTGCGGGGCGCTCAAAACGCATATATCCACGCCGACGAAAGACTTTCAGCCTATGAACGCGAATTTCGGCATTTTAACACCGCTCGATAGACGGATTAAGGATAAAAAAGAACGCTATCGCGCGCTTGCGGAACGAGCGTTGGCGCATATACAATGAAATGAAACGCAAGTTTTTATCTATACGCCATAGCGTATTAACCGCTACGCGGTAGGGCGCAAAACGAAGTTTTGCTTACTTGGGGCTATGTCGTGGGGCGTTGCCCCACACCCCACAAGGGACTGTGTCCCTTGACCCTTGGCAGGTAGATAGTGCATTATAAAAAATTTTAGGAGAACGATATGGAATTTCGTGGAACAACCATTTGCGCCGTGAAAAGAAACGGCGTAACGGCGATTGCGGGCGACGGACAAGTTACGCTCGGCGAACAGGTGATTTTTAAAAATACCGCGGTGAAAGTACGTCGTATTTTCGGCGGTAAGGTTATTTTGGGGTTTGCGGGTTCGGTTACGGACGCGTTTGCACTCACCGAACGTTTTGAAGGTATGCTCAATAAATTTTCAGGCAATCTCATGCGCTCGGCGGTGGAGCTTGCCGAGCTTTGGAGAAGTGATAAAATCGGCAGAAAACTGGACGCGATGATGATTACGGCGGACGAGAATACGTTGCTGATTTTATCGGGTACGGGTGAGGTTATCGAACCGGACGAAGGCGTTTGCGCTATCGGTAGCGGCGGGAATTACGCGCTTGCAGCGGCGCGCGCGCTGTATAAGGAAACGGATTACGACGCGGAAACGATTGCAAAAAAAGCGCTGAAAATTGCATCGGAGATTTGCGTGTTCACCAACGATAATATCCGCTGTGAAACGGTGGGTACGGTGCAAGCAGAGCCGAAAACGACCAAGCGCGCGGCAAAAAAGGAGGATTAAAAAATGGATTTATCTCCTAAACAGATTGTAAATAAACTGGATAAATATATTATCGGTCAGGACGATGCCAAACGAGCGGTAGCGATTGCGCTGAGAAACCGTTATCGTCGCGCGCAACTGCCCGCGGAAATCCGTGAGGAAATTACGCCGAAAAATATTATTATGAAAGGTCCGACGGGCGTTGGTAAAACGGAAATCGCGCGTCGGCTTGCCAAGCTGGTAAAAGCGCCCTTTGTCAAAGTGGAAGCCACCAAATATACGGAAGTGGGCTACGTGGGCAAGGACGTTGAGGGCATGATTCGCGATTTGGCGGAATGTGCGTACAGACTCGTGAAAGCGGAAAAGGAAGAAGAAGTGAAAGCCAAAGCCACGGCGCAAGCGGAAAGAAGAATCGTGCGTGCGTTGGCGGAAGTGAAAAAGGACGAAAAGGGCGACACGGCGAAAGAAGTGTTTGAAGCCAACCTTTTGGACGGTTTGCGCAAGGGCTTGTACGACAACGTGATTATTGAAATGGAAGTGGTGGATAACCCGCAACCTATGGAACTCGTGCCCGGTGGCGCGGCAATCTCTATCGGTAGCATTTTCGGCGACATGTTCCAAGCCAAAAAGAAAAAACGCAGATTTTCGGTGAAAGAGGCGTTTGATATCGCGCTTGCGGAAGAATCGGATAAACTCGTGGACGAAGACGCTATTAAAGCGGAAGCAGTATACCGTGCGGAAAACGACGGGATTGTGTTCATAGACGAAATTGATAAAATCGCAGGCAAGGGTAACCGTAGCGGCGCGGACGTATCGCGCGAAGGCGTGCAACGGGATATTTTGCCGATAGTGGAAGGTTCGACCGTCGTTACGAAATACGGGCCTATCAAGACGGATTTCATACTCTTTATCGCGGCGGGCGCGTTCCACGTAGCGGCGGTGGAAGATTTGATTCCCGAATTGCAAGGCAGATTCCCCGTTTCAGTGGAGCTTAAAAGCTTGACCAAGGAAGATTTCGTACGCATTTTGACGGAAACGGAAAATTCGCTCACGTTCCAATACGGGAAACTGCTTAGCGTAGACAATATCTTATTGCAATTCGATCAAGGCGCAATCGAGCGCATAGCGGAAGTTTCGGTGGATTTGAACGCGACGAGCGAGGATATCGGTGCAAGACGGTTGCACACGGTTATGGAATATTTGTTAGAAGACATTTCCTTTAACGCAGGCGGCGGCGATTACCCGACGTTCACGCTGAATATCGACAGTCGCTACGTAGACGAGCACTTGAAAAAATTGACGGGCGATAGGAATTTGAAGAAATACGTCCTGTAAATCAATGCTTAATGCATAATGCAGAATGCAGAATTGTGGAAGAATTAGATAATTAGAAAAGGAAAAGAGTTATGATTAATATCCCCAAGGGCACGAAAGACGTTCTGCCCCAAGAATCGTATAAATGGCAATACGTAGAAAGCGTTGCGCGCGAAACGGCGGCGCTGTTCGGCGTAAAGGAAATCCGTACGCCTACCTTTGAACACACTGAACTTTTCAACCGCGGCGTGGGTGATACGACGGATATCGTTACTAAGGAAATGTATACCTTTAAAGACAAGGGCGACCGTTCTATCACGCTCAAACCCGAGGGTACGGCGGGGGCGGTGCGTTCGTTCGTGGAAAACGGTATGTATAACGGCGTGTTGCCCGCGAAGATGTATTATATTATCCCTGCGTTCCGTTATGAACGTCCGCAGGCGGGTAGACTTCGCGAATTCCATCAATTCGGCGTAGAAATTTTCGGCGCAAAGGGCGCGCAAACGGACGCGGAAGCGATTTTAATTGCCGATTCGCTTTTGAAAAAGCTGGGATTAAACGTGAAACTTTTTATCAATTCTATCGGTTGTCCCACCTGTCGCACGGCGTATAACAAGGCGCTCAAAGAATTTTTCGCACCGCATTTGGACGGGCTTTGCTACGATTGCAAAACACGTTATGAAAAGAACCCGCTTCGGCTTCTTGATTGTAAGGAAGAAAACTGTAAAAAAATCAACGCAACCGCGCCGAGTATGCTCGATTATTTATGCGACGAGTGCAAAACGCATTTCGACGAAGTGAAAGCGTGCTTGGATTTAGCGGGCGTAGCCTACGAAATTGATACGCGGATTGTACGCGGCTTGGATTATTACACGCGTACGGTGTTCGAGTTCGTGTCCACGTCTATCGGCGCGCAAGGCACGGTTTGCGCGGGCGGTAGATACGACGGACTCATTGAACAGCTTGGCGGCAATCCCACCCCCGCGGTCGGGTTCGCGGCAGGCTTGGAACGCTTACTCATCGTCATGGAACAAACGGGCGTGGAAATTCCCGAGCCCAACAAGCCTACGGCGTATATCGCGGGTATGGACGGCGATTGTAGAAAAAAAGCGTTCGAGATTGCAAACGCACTCCGCGCCGCGGGCATACAAGCGGAAATCGATCATATGGAACGTTCCGTGAAAGCACAGTTTAAATACGCGGATAAAATCGGCGCGAAATACGTGGCAGTCATCGGCGGTAACGAGCTTTCGGACGGGGCTATGAACGTGAAAAATATGGCAACGGGCGAAAGCGAAAAAGTCGCTTTTGAAAACGCCGCCGCATATTTTCAAAATAAATAAACAAAATAGATAAAGGAGAATAATGTTATGGTTAAATACGTAAACGGACAAGCATTAGAAGAATTGATTGCAAGCACGGACAAAACGGTATTTTGCGATTTTTGGGCGAGCTGGTGCGGACCTTGCAGAATGTTAGCACCCGTATTTGAAGAAGTTTCGGATAAATACGAAAACGACGCGATTTTCGTGAAAATCGATATCGACGAAGAGGACAGCGAAAGCGCGGCGGTGAAATACGGGATCACGTCTATCCCCAACGTCATCGCGTTCAAAGGCGGCGCACCCAAAGCTAGCAGCCTTGGTTTCGTTCCCGCTCAGCGTTTGGAAAATTTCGTAAAAGAGAATTTGTAAAATAACAAAATTAATAAAAAATATGCGCGTTTTTATGACGCGCATATTTTTTTTGTAAAAAAAGAGTGATTTGGAAAATTTTGTCGAAATAATAATATGAGAACAGTTCTTTGCAGGGGGGATAGATGATAGGTGTTGTTATAATATTTATTTCAATCATAGTTTTTATATGTTTATACGTTAATTATAAAAATAAAGAACAAGAAAGGCAGGAAGAAGAGAGAAAAAAAAGCGAAAATGCGTATCAAGAAAAATGTCGGCGTGAACAGGAAATAAAGAATAGGATTGAAAGGGAAATGAAGATAAAAGATGTTAGGCGATTATGCGATGGATACGGGATAAGGGAAGCAATTATACAGGAAATATTAACGAGAAAAATTCCTTACAATGAAGTGCTTTATAGAATAGATACTATAGAGGATTTTATAGAAAAACATCCCAATGAATTTATTTTATATGGAGACTATATATTATACAGCGGAGAAGAATTAAAAAGAAAACTAGACGACACTTTGATAAAAAATAAATCGGAAGATAAAAGAGATGAAAAAATGAAAATTGTTAAAGCAAAAACAAACGCGGAATTTTTAAACAAAGAATTTGGAACAAATTATACAGCATGGATGAAATGTGGTTGGGCTTTTTCAGATGATTGTATCGTATGGATGGTGCCTTTCGATGATAAAGTAAATTGTGGTTGGTTGAATACGATTGAAGATGAAAATACCGTGGTGGAACGATTTGTTGGGAAAGAAAGTGAAAAATTAGACACGCACAAAATCTTAATAGGTAGTTATAGAATTGTCGTAAAAAAAGAACGCGATAAAGGGATTTATAAAATTTTGGGTCTTTATAAATATGACAAACAAAGTATGCTGGAACCGTCTTTGAAAGAAATTAGAAGATGGAAAAAAATATCGGATTATACGGATGCAAAAAGTGTGCTTGAAGAGATTTTAAAAACAAAAGTCGTAGTAAAGGTAAAAAAAGAAGAGATACAGGAAATTAAATCGGAAGACAAACCTAACATCGATTTGACTGGTGTAAATGTGGGTACAATTGTATTACATAAAATATTTGGTGAAGGGAAGATAGTTGATATAGTTAAAACGATAGGCGAAAAACATATAAGAGTTGTTTTTCAAAATGAAGAAAGGAAATTTGTTTTTCCCCATTGTTTTTTAAATGGATATTTAATGTTAAAATAAATAATTAGGAGATAAAAAAATGGAAATTGTAAAAGCAAGAACAAATGCAGAGTTTTTAAACAAAGAGTACGGAACGAATTATAAAGCATGGTATAAAAGCCGTTGGCCGTATGATATTGAGACTTGGGTATGGATGGTACGTATAGACGGAAAAGTTCGCGATGGCTGGCGAAATCTTCCACTTAAAGAAGGCGGAATGTTGGAAGAATTTGTTGGACCTGGTACTCCTACGTATTTTAACGAAAAAGAACGTCGATATAGAATTATTGTCGATATTGTAGAAACAAGTACAGGCAGAGAGTATCATATAATAGGAAAATATAGATATGATAAAGAAAGAAGTAATGAGCGTGAGCACGTTTTCGTAAAAGAACGTTTTTACGATTGATAAAAGAACCGTCCGACGGATTGCCCGTCGGACGGTATTTTCTTTGGAGTTATGGTTGTAAATTAATAGTTTTCCGCTCTTACTTGGAAATATGCTTGCGGGTGCGCGCATACGGGGCATACGTCGGGCGCTTTCTTGCCGACTACGATATGACCACAGTTAGAGCATTGCCATACAGCGTCGCCGTCTTTGGAGAATACCAAATCGCCTTTTACGTTAGCAAGCAATTTCTTGTATCTTTCTTCGTGTTCTTTTTCAATCGCCGCTACGCCGTCGAAAAGGTCTGCAATCTTGTCGAAACCTTCTTCTCTCGCCGTCTTAGCAAAACCTGCGTACATATCCGTCCATTCGTAGTTTTCGCCTTCCGCAGCCTCTTTCAAGTTATCCGCCGTCGTGCCGATTTCGCCGCCGTTTAAAAGCTTGAACCAAATTTTTGCGTGTTCTTGTTCGTTTTTCGCCGTTTCTTCAAAAATAGCCGCGATTTGCACGAACCCTTCTTTCTTCGCTTTGCTAGCAAAATACGTGTACTTGTTTCTCGCTTGCGATTCCCCAGCAAACGCCGCCCAAAGATTCGCTTCCGTTTTCGAACCAGCCAAAACGGGCTGCTCTACAAACTTACCTACTTGCTTGCAAACGGGACATACTTCGGGTGCTACGTCCGCTGCTACTTCGTGTTGACATACCGTGCATTTGAATTTTTTCATACTTTTCTACCTCTTTTTGATATTGTGTCTTATTAGGACTTAGTTTTATTAACTGTTTATAGTATAATATAAAAAAATGAATTTGTCAATAGTTTTGCAGAAGAAAATTTAAAAATTTTGAAATTTTTTTCCAAAGATTAGAAATGTTGGAAAAGACTAAAAAATTTAAGAGATTTTCACGCGCGTGTCATATTGAAAAGATATAATTGTAAAAAGCAGTTTGACAAAAGATAAAAAACGGGGTATAATAATATTATAATGAAAAAATTGAGCGCAAGGAAGAAAAAGTGGATAGAGCGGACGGTTGCAAACGATAGAAGTTATAAGGTGTATCTGTATAACAGGCTTTTTTTGTTTATGCTTGCGGTGCTTGCGCAAGTGCTCGGATATGCGCTGATATTACTTTTAATCGTATACGATTCGGCGTACGCGTTCGGTTTGGAGATTTTGGTGGGGGCGTTGGCGTTGGTGTTCGTGCTTTCTATTATTAGCGGCAACGATAGACCGTCGTCCAAGCTGAGCTGGGTGGTGTTGATTTTGATTGCGCCCGTGTTCGGTGTGCCCATGTACCTTGTCAACGGCAGGGGCAGACCGACCAAGCGTATGCGCAAAAAAGTGGACGAAGCGAAAGCGGAGAACGCGGAAAAGCTTGGGCAAATGCAGGAATTTGTCCCCGCTACGCGCGCCGATACCGTTTGTAGGTATATTCAAAACTACGGCGGATACCCCGTATTTTATAGCGGCGACGTGGAATATTACAAGAGCGGGGAAGATATGTTTCCGCACATGCTCGATGCCCTTAAAGGCGCGGAGAAGTTTATTCTGCTGGAATATTTCATTATCGCGAACGGAAAAATGTGGAACGAAATCCGCAAGGTGTTACTGGAAAAAGCGGCTTGCGGCGTGAAAATATATATTATCTACGACGATTTTGGGTGTATGGTAACATTGCCACCTAAATACGACCAGTATTTAGAGAGTTTAAGCGAGAATATTAAGTGTATGCCGTTCAACGAAGTCGTACCCCTGTTTGCCGTGCGCATGAACAACCGCGACCACAGAAAAATGCTGGTGGTGGACGGTAAAACGGCGTTTACGGGTGGGGTGAATCTTGCGGACGAATATATTGCCGAAAAGCGGCGGTTTGGGTATTGGAAGGATTCGGGCTTGAAAATTACGGGCGCGCCCGTGCGTTCGTTTGTGCAAGCGTTCGCGTATATGTGGAACGCGTTTAGAAAAGATAAAATCGACGTGAACGAGTTTTTGCAGCCCGTACAAGATACTGCGGACACGGGCGTACGGATTCAGCCCTACGACGATTCCCCGCTCGATCAAATCAGCGTGGGCGAAACGGTGTACGTGGATATGATTAACCGAGCAAAGGAAAGCGTGTATATTTTTACGCCCTATCTGGTGTTGGACGATTTTCTGCGCGCGGCATTGTGTTCGGCGGCGATGCGCGGCGTGGACGTGCGTATCGTTACGCCCGGTGTACCCGATAAAAAAACCACTTATCGCCTAACGCGCGCGAACTATGAAATACTCATGAAATCGGGCGTGAAGATTTACGAATACACCCCCGGGTTTATCCACGCCAAGAGTATGCTTTGCGATAACGAAAGCGCGGTGGTGGGAACGATTAATCTTGATTACAGGAGCTTGTATTTGCATTTTGAAAACGCCGTATATTTTTCGGGCGTGGCGGCGGTGCAGGATTTAAAGCGCGACTGCGAAGAAACGTTTGCGGAAAGCAAGCTTTGCAGCAAGGAAAATACCAAACGCAGCGTGATAGGTCGATTCGTAGACAGTATTCTACGCGTATTTGAAACGATGTTTTAATAGAAAACGGATTATATTGAAACGGTTCAGGTGAAATTATGAGCAAAAAAAGAGCAGAAGAACAAAAAATCATAGCGGAAATGGAACAAGCCTTAAAGGAACAGGGCATAGAAACGCCGACGGAAAAGCGGGAGCGAAAAACGGCGAAAAGTGCGCCGTCGCCAGTCAAAAAACGGCGGGGAATTTTCGGTGGGCAGGAAGATACAACCCCGCAAACGGTGCACTGTAAGCGTTGTAAAACGCTGATGGAAAACGGTGTTTGTCCTACTTGCGGATATAAAATATATATGCCCATGGACGAAGCCAAACGCAAAAAAATCCGCACGGTGGTGTCCGTCGTTTGCGTAGCGGCGTTCGTCGTACTGTTCTTGATTTTACAGCTGAAAAAATAACGGGAGAGAAATCTCTCGTTTTTATTTTACGAAAAGTTGTTTAAGCGGGTTGCGGTTGGGTTAAAAATATAGTGAAAAGAAAACGTTAGGGGGTATACCTATGGATATGCGGAAATTTACGGAAAAATCGGCGTCGGCAATAGGCGGCGCACAGGCTATTGCACGGGAATACGGCAATCAGGAGGTAGGGCAAATCCATCTTTTATACGCGCTTGTTTCGCAGAAAGACGGGTTGGTTGCACAGCTATTGCAAAAGACGGGCAAGGACGTAGCCGCGTTTGAGCGGGCGTGTCTTGCGGAAATTGAGAAATTGCCCAAAGTGCAGGGCGGGGAACAGTACGCGGGCGCAAATCTTGCGCGCGTTTTGGAAAACGCGGAAAAGCAGATGACGAAGATGGGGGATAGTTATCTTTCCGTCGAGCATTTGTTTATCGCGCTTACGGAAGTTCCCGACGAGAAAGTAAAATCGCTTTTTAAGGCGTTCGCGGTGGAGCAGGGCGCGTTTATGCAGGCGCTTGCAAGCGTGCGCGGTAGTAGAACGGTGAACAGCGAAAACCCTGAGGATACGTACGACGTACTCAATAAGTACGGCGTGGATTTGGTGGAAAAGGCGCGGGCGCAAAAAATCGATCCCGTCATCGGTCGGGACGAAGAAATTCGTAGCGTTGTGCGGATTTTGTCGAGAAAGACCAAGAACAATCCCGTTTTGATAGGTGAAGCGGGGGTTGGGAAAACGGCGATTGCCGAGGGCTTGGCGATTCGGATTATGCGCGGCGACGTACCCGATTCGCTCAAAGATAGAAAGGTATTCTCGCTGGATATCGGTGCGCTCATTGCGGGTGCGAAGTTCCGCGGCGAGTTTGAAGAACGGCTCAAATCGGTGCTTGCCGAAGTGAAAAAGAGCGAGGGCGGGATTATCCTGTTTATCGACGAATTGCACACCATCGTCGGCGCGGGGAAAACGGACGGCGCTATGGACGCGGGCAATTTGCTCAAACCCATGCTTGCGCGTGGCGAACTGCATTGTATCGGCGCGACGACCTTGGACGAATACCGTAAATATATCGAAAAAGACCCTGCGCTGGAACGTCGGTTTCAACCCGTTTTGGTGGGCGAACCGACCGTGGAAGATACGATTTCCATTTTGCGCGGTTTGAAAGAGCGTTATGAAGTATATCACGGTGTGAAGATACAAGACAACGCGCTCGTAGCGGCGGCAACGCTGTCGAATCGGTATATCACGGACAGATTTTTGCCCGACAAGGCAATTGATTTGGTGGACGAAGCTTGTGCGCTTATCAAGACGGAAATGCAGTCCATGCCCTCGGAAATGGACGTGATTTCCCGAAAGCTTATGCAGTTGGAAATTGAACGCAACGCGCTCAAAAAGGAAACGGACGAGCTTTCCAAATCGCGGCTTTTGGAAATGGAAAAGGAAACGGCGGCTTTACAAAGCGAGTACGCGGAAATGAAAGCCAAGTGGGAGAACGAAAAGAACGCGATAGAGCGTTCGTCCAAACTCCGCGAAGAGCTGGAAAAGGCGAATGCGGAGCTGGAAAAGGCGCAAAGAGAATACGATTTAGAAAAGGCGAGTACGCTACAATACGGCAAAATCCCCGAACTGAAAAAGAGCTTGGAAGAAAGCGAAAGGACGGGGGCAGGTGTGAAGCGGGACGAAAATTCCCTGCTGCGCGATAAGGTTACGGAAGAAGAGATTTCGCGAATCGTTTCGCGTTGGACGGGTATACCCGTTTCCAAGCTCGTGGAAAGCGAACGGGAAAAACTTTTGAAATTAGACGAAACTTTGCATGAGCGAGTGGTTGGGCAAACGCAAGCGGTTACCGCGGTGGCGGACGCGATTTTACGCTCGCGTGCGGGCGTTGCCGATCCCAACCGCCCTATCGGTTCGTTCCTGTTTTTAGGCCCGACGGGCGTGGGGAAAACGGAGCTTGCGAAAACGCTTGCGCGCGCGCTGTTCGACGACGAAAAGAATATGGTGCGTATCGACATGAGCGAGTATATGGAAAAACATTCCGTTTCCAGACTTATCGGTGCGCCTCCGGGATACGTGGGCTACGACGAGGGCGGACAGCTCACCGAAACGGTGCGGAGAAGCCCGTATAGCGTGGTTTTGTTCGATGAAGTGGAAAAGGCGCACCCCGACGTGTTCAACGTGCTTTTGCAAGTGCTGGACGACGGGCGTATCACCGACGGGCAGGGCAGAACGGTCGATTTCAAAAACACCGTCATTATCTTGACGTCTAACCTCGGTTCGACGGCGATTTTGGAGGGTATCGAATACGACGGCGAGCTTTCCGAAAGTGCAAAAGAAGAAGTGGAGAAATTGCTGAAAGTGTCGTTTAGACCGGAATTTTTAAACCGTTTAGACGAGATTGTATTCTTCAAACCCTTGCAAAGAACCGAAGTACAAAAAATCGTACGGCTTTTGGCAAAAGGCTTGTCCGCGCGGCTTGCGGAAAAACAGCTCACGCTACTTTTAAGCGATAAGGCGGTGGAATATATCGTGGAAAAGGGCTACGACCCCGTATACGGCGCGCGGCCGCTGAAACGGTATATGCAGCACACACTGGAAACGACGATAGCAAAAAGCATTTTGGCTGGCGGGTTCGTTGCAGGCGATACGCTGGAAGTGGACGCGGGCGAAAACGGACTGACGGTGAAGAAAATGCATAATGCTTAATGCATAATGCATAATTATAGAATAATAAAGTAGGGGCAAGCGCATAACGCGCTTGCCCTTAGCCTGACAAGAGTTGAACCACAACAAGGTTTTAACGGCAAAAAGCCATTGATACATCGTCAATCTCACTTATAATACTTGGGTATAATTGCGTTCGATTTCCTTGTCTAAATGCCTTTTTGCTCGTTAAAACTGCTTCGCACCCCCAAAAGACGCTTTTCGGGCTGATTGCGGTTCATCTCTTGTCAGGCTAACGATGAAAATATTGTGAAAGGACAATTTTTTCGTGTGAAAGGATTGACATTATTTTTGAAAAAAACTATAATAAGAGGGTATATAAAAGTATAGGAGTAAACTATGGCAAAAGGTATGGTAGGAACGCTACTTAAAAGCGTTCGACAATACAAAAAGCCCGCGCTGATAACGCCTATGTTTATGGTGCTGGAAGCGCTTTGCGAATGTTTGATTCCCTTTTTCATGGCGCGTATGATTTCCGCCATAGACGTAAAGGGGATTTCTTCCGATGCGGCGATGCACGAAATTTTTAAATTCGGCGCAATCCTTTTGGTGCTTGCTATTTTATCGATGATGAGCGGGGCTTTGGCTGGGAAATTCGCCGCTACGGCAAGTTGTGGATTTGCCGCGAATTTACGACACGATTTGTTTTACCGCGTGCAGAAATTTTCGTTTGCGAACGTGGATAAGTTTTCCACGTCGTCGCTCGTTACCCGTTTGACGACGGACGTTACCAACGTGCAACAGTCCTTCCAGATGTGTTTGCGTATCGTTATCCGCGTGCCGTTGCAATTCCTGTTTGCAATCATTATGAGCTTTACGATTAACCCCAAGCTCGCGTGGATATTCTTAACGATCGTGCCGTTTTTGGCGTTTATTCTGTTTATGATTATGCGGTTCGTAATGCCCTTTTTCCGTCGTATCTTTAAAAAGTACGACGCCTTAAACACGTCCGTGCAGGAAAACGTGGGCGGGATTCGCGTGGTAAAATCGTTCGTGCGGGAAAAGTACGAAACGGATAAATTCCAAGCCGCGGCAGGGGAAGTGAGAAACGACTTCACGCGCGCGGAAAAAGTGCTTGCGCTCAATAACCCGATTATGAGCTTTTTCATCAATTTCGCGTCCATTATGATTTCCGCGTTCGCGGCGTACGCGATTATTGATAAAACGCATTGGGCGGCGTATACGGGCTTTGGCAAAGCGGAGCTTTCCGCGCTCATTTCTTATGGGATTCAAATGCTGTCCTGTCTTATGATGTTTTCGATGATTTTCGTTATGCTGTCTATGTCCATCGAATCGGGGCGGCGTATTGCGGAAGTATTAAACGAAGAATCGGATATCGTTAGTCCCGAAAACGGCGCTAAGGAAGTGAAAGACGGTTCGATACGCTTTGAAAACGTGAGCTTTAAATATTCGGAAAAAGCAAATAAATACGCGCTGTCGGATATTGATTTGGATATTCAATCGGGCGAAACGGTGGGTATTTTAGGCGGCACGGGCTCGTCTAAAACCACGCTTATTCAGATGATACCGCGTATGTACGACGCGACGAAGGGCGAAGTGTTCGTCGGCGGCGTCAACGTCAAAGATTACGATTTAGATGCGCTTAGAAAAGACGTAGCGGTGGTATTGCAAAAGAACGTGCTCTTTTCGGGTACGATTAAAGATAATTTGCGTTGGGGCGACGAAAATGCGACGGACGAAGAAATCGAACGCGTTTGCCAATTAGCGCAAGCGGACGAATTTATCCGTTCCTTCCCCGACGGGTACGATACGTTATCGAACAGGGCGGTACGAACGTTTCAGGCGGACAAAAACAACGGCTGTGTATTGCCCGCGCCCTGCTGAGAAAACCCAAGGTCTTGATTTTAGACGATTCGACGAGTGCGGTGGATACGAAAACGGACGCGCTCATTCGGCGCGCGTTCGCGGAAGAAATTCCCGATACGACGAAAATCATTATCGCGCAACGCGTTTCGTCCGTGCAGCACGCGGATAAAATTATCGTCATGGACGGCGGGGAGATTATCGCCTGCGGTAACCACGATAAGCTCATGCAAACGAGCGAAGTTTACCGTGAAACGTACGAAATGCAAACGAACGGTAATGCAGACGATCATACGGACGGCGAAGGGGGTGTATCGTAATGGCAGAAGCGAAATCTTACGAACAAAAACCCCGCGCTATACGGCCTATGCGCGGCGGACGGGGTATGCCCGTGCCCAAGGGTGCGATCAAGAAAGGTACGTTCAAACGCCTGTTTAAAATGATTGCCAAGTATTATAAATGGCAGCTCGTTGCCGTCGTTACGTGTATTTTGCTCAGCTCCGTGGGGAGCTTGGTTTCGTCCGTGTATATGCAAATGCTCGTGGATAACGTCATAGAACCCGCGCTTAGCGATACGGGCGGTTTTACGGCGGCGCTCAAAGCGAGATTGACGGGCTTGATACTCATGATGGTCGTCGTCTACGGCATCGTGATTTTAGCCTCGTTTGCGTATACGCGTATTATGGCGACGGTTACGCAGGGTATGCTCTATCGCTTGCGTACGGAAATGTTCGCGAAAATGCAAACGTTGCCTATCAAGTATTTTGATACGCACGCGCACGGGGATATCATGAGCTCGTACACCAACGATACGGACGCTACGCGCCAACTTATCGGGCAGAGCTTGCCTACGCTGTTTAGCAGTTCGCTTACCTTGATAACTTCCGTTATCATCATGCTCACGTACAGTTTTTGGCTGTCGCTCGTCGTGGTGTTTAGTACGCTTATCATGTCGTTCGTCGTCAAGAAAATCGGCGGCAACAGCGCGAAGTTTATGGTCGCGCAACAAACGTCGCTTGCCCGCGAAGAAGGGTTCGTCGAAGAGATGATGAAAGGACAAAAGGTGGTCAAGGTCTTTACGCACGAAGAAAAGGCGCGCGAGGAATTTGACGCGTTGAACGAAAAACTCTATCACGACAGCCAACGCGCGCATGCGTTTGGGAATATTTTAGGACCTATTTTAAACAATATCGGCAACTTTACGTACGTGCTTTTGGCTATCGTCGGCGGGATATTGTTTGCGATCGGCGCGCGGAATATTGGACTTAGTTCTATTTTCGGCGGCGCGCAAACGCTGGGGATAGGCGTTATCGTAGCCTTTTTGGGGATTTCGAGAAACTTTACGCAAATCGTCAACCAAATGTCGCAACAAATTTCCATGGTTGCTATGGGTATGGCTGGCGCAAGCCGCGTGTTTACGGTTATGGACGAACAGCCCGAAACGGACGACGGGTACGTGACGCTCGTCAACGCTAAGCGGGACGAGAACGGCGAGTTAACGGAAACGGAAAAACGTACGGGGCTTTGGGCTTGGAAACATTATCATAAAGCGGACGGCACGACCACGTACACCGAGCTGAAAGGGGATATCGTCATGGACGGCGTAGACTTTGGCTACGTGCCTGAAAAACAGGTGCTTTCCGACGTTTCCCTGTACGCAAAACCGGGGCAGAAAATCGCGTTCGTCGGTGCGACGGGCGCGGGAAAAACGACGATTACCAACCTTATCAACCGTTTTTACGATATTGCCGACGGTAAAATCCGTTACGACGGGATTAATATCAATAAAATCCATAAGAGCGATTTACGGCGGAGCTTGGGTATCGTGTTGCAGGACGTGAATTTGTTTACGGGTACGGTAATGGAAAATATCCGTTACGGTAGGCTGGACGCGACGGACGAAGAATGTATCGCAGCGGCAAAGCTTGCCAACGCGGACGGGTTTATTCGCAGACTTCCCGACGGGTACGATACCATGCTCACCAACAACGGCTCGAATTTATCGCAGGGACAAAGACAGCTTTTGTCTATTGCACGCGCGGCGGTTGCCGATCCGCCCGTCATGATTTTGGACGAGGCGACGTCGTCTATTGATACGCGTACGGAAGCGCTCGTGCAAGGCGGTATGGATAAACTCATGAAAGGCAGAACGGTGTTCGTTATCGCGCACAGACTTTCCACCGTCCGCAATTCGGACGCGATTATGGTGCTCGATCACGGCAGGATAATCGAACGCGGCACGCACGAACAACTCATCGCCCAAAAAGGCACGTACTATCAACTGTACACGGGCGTGTTTGAATTAGAATAAAAAACAGCTCCCTTTACCAAGCTCGGTAAAGGGAGTGAATTTTTATAGGATAGGTTTGTTTATTAAGCGCAAGCCAAGGATTTGCGACATCGCAAGCGCCGTTTCTTCGGCGGGATGGAAAAAGGCGTTCGGGCTGTGCGCGTCCAAGCCCAAAATTACGTCGTTGCCTACCTTGGCGGCGATTTTGAAAAAGGCGCAACAGGGATACCGCCGCTTTTCACGTATGCCCAAGAGATTGAGCTCTAACGGTATGCCCTTTTCTTTCGCGCCTTGGCAAAGCCGCGTAAATTCCCGCTCGACACATTCGGGGGAATAGTCCGTGCCGATAATATCAGGGTGCGCGATATATAAAAAATCACCCGTATCGATTGCCGCAAGGATTTGCGTGACGTACTCTATCAAATACTCGTCGTTCTTTGACATAGCGTGCGTATGTGGCAGGAATTTTTCGTTATGGATAAAGTGCTGACCTAAAATTAGATAATCCGGATTTACCTGTTTTAAAAACCGCATTTCGTTTTCGTGGTATTCGGGGTAGTATTCCAGCTCGAAACCGCATAAAATACGGATATCCTTTTCGTATTCCTTGGCGAGTGCGCGTATCGTTTGCGCATAGGCAAAAAGTTGGTCGTTGCCCATACGGAAATGGGAAACGCTGCCGTCGGGGAAAAGGTAGGGCGCGTGGTCGGAAAAACCAAGCGTTTTTATCCCGCTTGCAATCGCCGCTTCGATATATTCCCGCTCTAAGCCCGTTGCATGATTACAACGGTGGGTATGTGTGTGATAATTAAAAAGCATAGTCTTAATTATAGAACTTTATCCGTTTAAAGTCAAGCTTTTGATTGTGAAAGAATTGATTTTCCTAAAAAAGTATGGTATAATGGATGCAGAAAAAACGGAAAGGAAAAACGGCATTGAACAACGAATATTTTTCTTTTGAACTTTTGAAAACGGACGAGGAAACGGGCGCGCGCGCGGGGATTTTGCATACGCCGCACGGCGATATCGAAACGCCCGTATACATGCCCGTCGGCACGCAAGCGACGGTGAAAGGCGTGTTCCCGCGTGATTTGGAAACGGCGGGTTCGCAAATTATTCTTGCCAACACCTATCATTTGTATATGCGCCCGGGCGATGAAATCGTAAAAAAGGCGGGCGGCTTGCATAAGTTTATGAACTGGAACAAACCTATCTTGACGGATAGCGGCGGCTTTCAGGTTTTCTCGCTTGGCAAGCTCAACAAAATCACGGACGAGGGCGTGGAATTTTCGTCTAATATCGACGGCAGTAAGCATTTCTTTACCCCCGAACGCGCGATACAAGTAGAACAAAATCTCGGCGCGGATATCATTATGGCGTTCGACGAATGTAGCGAATACGGTTATACCCACTCGCAAGCGGACGCGGCGATGAAGCGCACGGCGGCGTGGCTGGAACGCTGTTATAAATTCCACGATAAACCCAACCAAGCCCTTTTCCCGATCGTGCAGGGGAATATGTATAAAGACCTGCGCGCAAAGAGCTTGGAACGCACGCTCCCGTTCGTCAAACACGGCATCGCCATCGGCGGGCTTTCCGTCGGTGAACCCAAACCGCTCATGTACGAACTTTTGGACGATTTGCAACCCAAACTCCCCACCGACGTACCCCGTTATTTGATGGGCGTCGGTTCGCCCGATTGCTTGATAGAGGGTACTTTGCGCGGTATTGATATGTTCGATTGCGTGCTGGCAACCCGTATCGCGCGTAACGGTACGGCCATCACGTCCCGCGGTCGCGTCGTCGTTCGCAACGGCAAATACAAGGAAGATTTCACCCCGCTCGATAGCGAATGTGATTGCTATTGCTGTAAAAACTACACGAAAGCCTATCTTCGTCATATGATCAACACGGGCGAAATGTACGGAGCTATGCTGTTGAGCTTGCACAATATCACGTTTTTACACAAGCTCATGCGCGGCTTGCGCGAATCCATTCTCGGCGGCTACGTCAAAGAATATACGCGCGAGTTTTATGAGAAGTATGGTGGCGAAGGCAAATGGTGAGAAAACAAAGAAAATCGGGATTTTCTCGATTTTTTTGTTTAAAATACTTGACAGTATATGTGAAAAATGATATCATTTTAATATCATAGGAGATAGGTTTATGTTAAGAATTGAAAATCTGAGTAAATCGTACGGCGAGAAAAAGGCGGTAGACGGGCTTTCGTTGCATATAGCGGCGGGGGAGATTTACGGCTTTATTGGGCATAACGGGGCGGGTAAGACCACCACTTTAAAGGCTTGTGTTGGGATTTTGGGGTTTGAAGAAGGAGAAATTTACGTGGACGGTATTTCCGTGCGCGAAAACCCGATTGCGTGCAAGAAGAAAATTGCGTACATTCCCGATAACCCTGATTTATACGGGTTCATGACGGGTGTGCAGTATTTGCAATTCATTGCGGATATTTACGGCGTTTCGGCGCAAGAGCGCAAAGAAAGGACGGAAAAATACGCGGCGCTTTTCGAGCTTACGCAGGATTTGGCGAACCCGATAGCGGCGTATTCGCACGGTATGAAACAAAAGCTTGCGATTATCGCCGCGCTCATACACGAACCCAAGCTTATGATTATGGACGAACCGTTCGTAGGGCTTGACCCGAAAGCGGCGCATGCCGTGAAAGAGATTATGCGTCAGCGTTGCGCGGCGGGTTGTGCGGTGTTCTTTTCTACGCACGTTTTGGAAGTAGCGGAAAAACTGTGCGATAAAGTCGCGATTATCAAGGACGGGAAACTGATTAAATCGGGTAAAACGGAAGAAGTACGCGGCGACGCGTCCTTGGAAGAAGTGTTCTTAAACGGGGAAAACGCAAATGTTTAAAGCACTCTTGAAAAAACAGGCGTTAGAAACGCTTTCCACGTTCACGCTGAGCAATAAGACGGGTAAAAAGCGTAAGCCCGCGGCGGCAATCGGGTTTGCCGTGTTGATCGTTTACGCGTTCGGCGCGTTTGCGATGATGGCGTATGAAATTGCGAAAATGCTGTGCGCGCCGCTCGTTTACGGCGGTTTGGACTGGGTGTACTTCGCGTTCATGGGCACGATAGCGTTCGCGCTCGGATTTATCGGTAGCGTGTTCACGGTAAAAGTGAAAATTTACGAGGCGAAAGACAACGATTTGTTGTTGGCTATGCCCGTTCAGCCTTGGAAAATCCTGCTTGCGCGAACGATTGGTTTGTACGCGTATACGTTCGTGTTCTGCGCACTCGTATTCGTACCGTCGGCGGTGTGCTATTTCATAGTAACGGGCTTTTCGTTTGCGGCGTTTGTCGGTTGCTTTGCCGTAATGCTTATATTACCGCTTGGCGCGTTGGCGCTTGGGTTTTTGTTCGGTTGGTTGTTGGCGCTTGCCACTGCGAAACTGCGCGCGAAAAACCTGTTCACCGCTCTGTTTACGACAGCGTTTTTGATCGTGTATATGGTCTTGTATTCCAAGCTCAACGATTATTTGTCGTTCGTGATTGCAAACGGCGCGGCGGTGGGCGAGAAAATGCGCGTAGCCCTGTATCCGCTCATGCAAGCGGGGCTTGCGGCAACGGGAGATTTTGGCGGCGCGGCGTTGTTTAGTCTTATCTTTTGCGGCGCGTTTTCGCTCGTATACGCCTTGGTGGCGCACAGCTTTTTAAAAATTGCGACGATGAAACGCGGCGGCGTGAAAAACAAATACAAATCGGGCGTATATCGTCAAAAGAGCCGTTTTTCCGCGCTTTTCCGTAGGGAAATTATGCGCATGAAAAACCCTATGATTTTGTTGAACGTTGCGCTCGGTTCGTTGCTTTTAATCATTTTGCCGTTCGTGGCACTATTTAATTTGGATTTTATGAGGCAATTATCCGTCGTGGAAGAAGCGACGGGTTATATTTCGCTTATATTGGCGGGGTTGCTTTGTTTGCTGGTGGCAACCAACGTAATTACCGCCTCGTCCGTGTCTTTGGAAGGGCAAAACGTTTGGCAATCGCAAGTCTTGCCCGTAAAAACGCAGGATATTTTCCTTGCGAAAACGTCGCTGCACTTGCTTTTGAGCGGCGTACCTGCGTTCCTTTCTGCGGTGGCGCTTAGCGTCATGATCCGTTTGCCCGTTTTGACGGCGATTTTGTGCGTATTGATCGCTTGCGCGTTCACGCTGTTTGCGGCGGTTTGCGGTTTGGCGATTAATTTGAAAATTCCCAACTTGCATTGGACGAACGAAGTGGTTGCGGTGAAACAGGGCGTTTCGGTACTCGTTGCCATGTTTGCGAATATCGGCGTGATAGCCGCGCTCGTGGGCGGATATTTCCTGTTTGGGAAGTATATGCCAAGCGCGGGGTATTTGGCGGTGTGCTTGGGCGCGTTGGGCTTGGCGAGCGGGCTTATCATGATTTGGATTGGCTCGCGGGGCGAAAAAATATTTGAAAGCCTATAAAAAGTTGCGTGAAAAAGAGTCGAAATTGCAGTGAAATGGAAAAAAATCCAAAATACGGTGGCAAAACGCTTGCAAAAAAACGAAAAAAGGGCTATTATATTACTACGATAAACGCGGGGGTGTGATTGCCCCGCAACGGAAAAAAGGAGAAAAATAGTTATGTTATCGAATTTATTGGTTAGTGTTCCCAGCGTAGTTTTGATGGTCGTTTTGTTCGGCTTGATCATCGTTTGGATGGTGTTCAGCAAGCGTTCGCAAGCGAAACGTCAACAGGAAACGATGGATATGCTCAACGCAATTAAACCGGGCAATAAAGTAAAGACGATTGGCGGTATTTGTGGTATCGTTGTGGAAGTTTGTCCCGAAGACAACACGTTCGTTTTGGAAACGGGTACGGAAAACAGCGGCAAGTCGTATATCAAGTTCGACAAGCAAGCCGTATATCAAACGGATGCGGTTGTAGAAAAAGCTGCGCCGGTAGCGCCTGCGGAAGAACAGCCCGCGGAAGAAGTGTTTGAAGAAGCGAAAGCGGAAGAAAAGCCCGCGGAAGAAGTTGCCGAAAACACGGAAGAAACGAAATAAGTTCTAATATAAAACACCTTCGCATACGATAATGCGGAGGTGTTTTATTGTATAGCGCAATTCTGTTTTCGGAATTGCGCAAGAAAACCACGCGATAGTCGCGTGGTTCGGTAGAGGTTAACCGATGAGTTGAAATAAAAACTCCGATTTAGTATAATGTAATTGCGAC
>SVHY01000015.1 GCA_015055545.1 Clostridiales bacterium | reverse complement strand
GCTTGAAACGCTACTCTTAAAAGATACGGAAAATATGGACGCGTTGACATTACGCGATATGCGAACAGTAGAAAGGCACTTACAAAAATTCGTAAACGGTAGATTTAGAGATATTTGGAATGCTCCATCTACACTAAAAGTGGACGCAGGGTTGATTGATTTCAACTTCCAATCGCTATTTGCTAATAAGAACAATGTAGTGGCGAACGCGCAAATGCTTCTCGTGTTCAGGTTTATCGAACAAGAGGTTATCAACGCGAGAGAACAGAATAAGAACGGTAAGAATTTACGAACGATGATTGTTTGCGACGAAGCACATTTATTTATCGACGCGAAATTCCCGATTGCACTTGATTTCTTTTTCTCTATGAGTAAGAGAATAAGAAAATACGGCGGTAGTTTTATTCCTGCCACGCAAAACATAGCGGATTGGAACGCGAACGAAGAACTGCGCGGAAAGACGAGCGCGATTATCAAAAACAGTCAATACACGTTTATTTTCAAATTGTCTGCGCCCGATATGAAAGACGTGTTGGACGTGTATAAAGCGGGCGAGAGCTTTAACGACGACGAGCAACGAATGATTATTTCGGCGGTAACAGGACAAGCATTTTTTATCGGTTCGACGGAACTACGTGCGAGCGTGAAAATTATATCAGGCGAGTACGCGCAAACATTATTTAGCGAACAAAAACCAAAGGAGGTATTCAATGAAAATAAAAACTAAAAAAGCGAAATTTTTTCTTCTATCCGCGCTTTTTGCAATTTGTATGTGCTTCGGATTTCTTTTCGGCGGTGGAGAAGTAACGGCGAGTGCGGCAACTACACCGTATTATACGATGCCATTTGACTATACGGGTACATATTCTGCCTATGGTATGCAACAAGCAGTTACTGTATCTGATACTAATGTAACATCCTATTCGTTTGGACAGTACACCAAAAGGACAATGGCGCTAAAATTATATGGGACATCATATTCAGGAAGCGCAACGGCAACAAAAGGGCAGTATTTTACTTTCAATAGTGTAAATATTATTGCCGATGTAGGAATAGCAACATCGGGAACACAATCAAGAATTACGTCGGTACGTTTAACAAATGCAAGTGGGACGGCTATTGTTAATAGTACGGCGGCATCGGGTAAGTCATTAAGTGCAACGTTATATTCAGGAACTTTGGCTGATGGCAGTTATACCTTAACGTACACGTGGTATGCTTCGGACTATATGGCATCATATCCTAACTATACTTCAAAGCAAACAACGATTACATTTACAACTGCTTTTAAGATTGATGCAACTGCACCGACTGTAAGCGGAGCATCTACAAGCACGACGTACTACAAGACTTCTGCGTTTACGGTAACTGCGAGTGATAGTACGAGTGGATTGGAAAACTTATATGTAAAAACACCTTCGACAAGTAGTTATAGTGCAGTAGGTTCGTCGAAAACTGTAAGTGCATCGGATGTAAACGGTCTATATTGTTTTTATGCAAAGGATAAAGCAGGAAACCAATCTTCAACGTATTATGTTTATTTTGATAATACGAAACCAACAGGAGTGATTAAAAATGCAAGTGGAACCACGCTAACGGGCTCGTACACAAACTCAGCATTTTCCTATACGGCAAGTGATGGACAAAGTGGAATAAGTTATTTGCAATATAAAACACCGAGTTCTTCAAGTTGGGCAACCTATACTTCGGGAACACAAATTGCAGCAAGCGCAACTAATGGGACATATCAATTTAGGGCTGTTGATAAAGCAGGAAATATATCAGAAACAAAGTCAATTTATCTTGATAGTGTTAATCCCGTAGGCGTGTTATATAGTGGAACATCTGCTGTAAGTTCAGGCACAAAATCAACAGCAAGCTATATCAAGTACGTTGGTTCGGATGCTGCATCAGGATTGAATACGGTGTATGTTAAAATGCCTAATGCAAGTGGCTATACAACATACACTAATGGAACTCAATTAACTACGAATGGTACATATTCGTTCTATTGTGTTGATAAAGCAGGTAATTCATCTTCGACGGTAACAATATCCTTAGATAATATAGCGCCAACCGTTTCATTATCAAAAGGGAATTGGGGCGATACATTAAGTGATGGTTTTACTGTTTCTGCATCGGATAATATTGGTGGCGCAACATTATATTATAAAATGCCATCGAGTAGTAATTTTGTTCAGTCTACTACAACGTCAATTACTTTTCCTAAAACATACGAGGATGGAACATATCAATTCTATGCAACGGACGGATATGGAAACAGGTCTGCAACGTATTCAGTATCATTATATGTTGCACCACCGACTGCTCAAATTGTTAGAGCAAGCAATGGTAATCAGGTTTGCGTAATTTGGACGGATAATAATTGTTCAGGAACGTTAAATGGAGAAAGTTATGTGAATGGAACGTGGATTAAAGCAGAGGGAGACCATACATTTGTATTGAAAAATGATGCCAATCGTTCAACTACTTATAACTTCTCTATTGACCACTATTATGTAAAGACAACTACGGTTGAGCCAACCTGTACGGCAGACGGATATTCGATTTACAAATGTGATAATTGCGGTGATACTTATAATGCAGATTTTGTAGATGCACTTGGTCATAACTATATTGTTACAAAGGTTGTAGATTCGACTTGTACGGCTGAGGGTTATTCGGTTTATACTTGTTCTCGTTGTGGCGCAACGTTTAACGATGACGTAGTTTCTGCAAACGGACACGATTTTAGCGGTTGGTATATCGTAAAAGATTCCACGTGCCTAGAAACGGGAACGAGGCGGCGAGATTGTATCAGTTGCGGTGCGTATGAAACGGAAGAAGTGGGAGCCAAAGGACACGATTACGTTGCGACGATTACCGAACCAACTTGTCTGGAACAAGGTTATACTACTCACGTGTGTAGCAGATGCGATGATACGTATGTGAATACTTATGTAAATGCAAAAGGGCATAAATACGTAGCTAAAGTAACGGAAGCAACTTGTACGGATAGAGGTTATACAACGCAGACTTGTAGTGCTTGTGGAAATAGTTATATTGAAAACTACGTAAATGCGCACGGACACGATTATGGCGCTTGGAAAATTACGACAAGTGCATCGTGTACGGAGAACGGTTTAAGATACAAAACTTGTGCTACTTGTAATTATAAATATAACGAAGCAATCCCTGCATTGGGACACTCTTATGAACCCGAAGTAATTGAGCCTACTTGCGTGGACAAAGGTTATACAACTCATATTTGTTCAAGATGTGGAACGGGCTACAATGATACCTTTGTTGATGCGCTCGGACACGATTATCAGCTTAAGAGGGTAGAACCGACTTGTACGGAAGAGGGTTTTATCGGACAATGTTGTGCAAGATGTAGTGATACATATAAGACACAAATACTGAAAGCAAATGGACACGATTATGTAGAGACATATATTGAGGTTACGTGTACGGAAGAGGGATGTGTATTACACACTTGTTTAGTATGTCAATATGAGTATCGAACAAATATTGTAAGTCCAAGTGGACACTCGTTAGAAACGAATGTAAGGCTTGCTTCTACTTGTGTAGATAATGGGGAACGCTATTATGCTTGCAGTAGATGTGATTATGAAAAGGTCGATGTAATTCCTGCAAGAGGACACAATTACGAGCTTGTAGATGAAAAAAATGCAGATGGAATGATCACAAGAAGATATGCGTGTTCGCATTGTGGAGACTATTATGACCAAGATGTTGGCGCGCAATACGAAAGAGTATCTAATTACGTGGAATATCTTTTCGATGAGTACAGTCCATATATGATTTGGGTGTTCTTAGCAACAGCAGGTGTTTGGTCGATTGCAATGGGTGTTGCAATGATTATAGCCCACAAGAATGAGGATAAGGCAAAAGCGAAGAAAATGTTAGTAAATTACGGCATCGGGCTTGTAGTTATCTTTGCACTTTTAGTAGCAGTACCGTATTTGGTGCGCGGAATTGCCTTTTTAGTAAGCTAAAAAAATATTTAAGAAAAGCTGAATTGAAAAGATAAGTTCCAGAAGTGAAATGGAGGTTAGATAAAAAAGAGCAAAAAACAAGGAATTTGTAGAACTAAAATCCATAATTGCAAAAAATGACGGGATCTTAAACAGCTAAAAAGTATAAAAATAGAAGTTACTGTCAGAAACAGGAATTTACCTTTACAAACTGGAACTTAAATTTTCATTTCACCTATTTTAAGAAAGTTGCTCAAAACAGTTGACAAACCCAAAAAATTATGCTATCGTATCAATACGATTTTAATAAACAGGAGGAGTGCTATGAAAGCAGCGGAACTCAAAAGGAAAGCAAGAGAGAACGAAGGTATGACGGTTGAAGAAATTATAGCGTATGAAAAGCTCGTCAAACCGAAAATGCAAGTGTACGGGAAATACGGAACGCTCGCCAAGAAATATCTTGAAGAACACAACGTCGGCAAGTATATGGCTTTGGCAGGGGATTTACCCGAATACTTGCACGGGATTGATAAGCAAGCGGACGAAATGTATGAAGTAATGTATGAAAAACTGTCTAAATCTAAGCAGTTCAAAAAGACGGGAGATTTTATGCACGATTTACACGTGGAAGCGGAAATCAAAAGTCGGATTGAAGAAGAAATCTTAAACGAACTTGTGTACGTAAGTTAAAAAGGGAGGTCAACAATGAAAGGAATTTTTAAGAAATTGGGTAAGGTTACGAAAGTGGCGTTAGGCGTAGGATTGATTGCTATGAATATCGTTTTGGACGGCGTAGGACTTATTCTCGGCGCAATTACGAAACAGTAGTATCAATACGATTGACAAAGACAATTAAATATGCTATACTTTCCATAATGAAACTTTAAGAGGTGTAGTTATGGAAAGGAAAGCAAGTACCCCGATGCGCGAAAATCGGCGTAGATATGAAGAAAAGCATAAAGAAGAACGGAAAGCGGCAAATAAAATATTTGGTACAAGCATTTCACGAAAGGACTATGAAGAAATAGACGAGTTTTTGAAAGCTCACGATATTTCCAAAGTGGACTTAATTTATGCAGGATACGAAGCGTTAAAGCGGAGTGTCAAAAAATAATCTACATAATAAAACAAGCGGAGAGCGCATCGAAATAAGGTGCGTTCTCTTTTTATATAGAATAAATGTAAAAGGAGGGCGAATGGTTTTACCAAGAATAAGAAGTATTCGGCAAGCGTTGGAAATGATCAAGGAAGAAGATCCGAATAGCTGTTTGACAAGCTATTATATTCGAGCGTTGTGTAATAATAATAAAGTTCGATATATAAAATCGGGAACAAAGATTATGGTTGATTACGACGACTTGCTCAAATGTATTAACGAAATGAGTAAGGAGAATTAGAATGGCAACGATTATTGAAAAGGAAAGAAAAGGAGATAAGAAAGTTTATTTAATACAGGCCAGCGTGCAAAACGTTGGAGCGGGAAAAAGAATTCGTAAATCAAAAACGGTTGTATTATCAGCAAAACTTTCGCCTCGTCAATTAGAAAAGGAATTGCAAAAAATATCCGCTGAATTTGAACAAGAAACCAAAAAACTGTACGGTGCGGCAAAATATGAATATGGTAGCCCTGATATTACGTTTGAAGAATTTTCCTATAAATGGTTGGAACGTATAAAAAGAGAAAAGTCGGCAAGCCATTATGCGAACAGTAAAGATGCGTTAGAGGATATTAATCCTTTAATAGGCGGTTATAAATTAAAAGACATAACGCCTTCCATTTTACAATATGCTTATGATCAAATAGACCAAAAGGAAAGAGAGATTGTTAAGGTTGTCGCAAATTCAAAATTCTTTTCCTATATTCAGCAATTCAAAATACCTCGTTGTCGATTGGCTGCGTTAATAGGAATAAGTGATTCTATTTTATGCGCGATGAAAAATGGACAAGCAATAAAATTAAAGGGAGCGCAAATGTTTGCAGAATACGCAGGGAAAGACGTAAACTATTATTTTGATATTACCGTTACGAAACAAAAATATTCGTATGAATCTATTCGCAAGCGAAAAGTGACGGTGCAAGGAATTCTAACTTATGCGAAAAAATTACGATTGGTGGAACACAATTTTGCAACAAGAGAATATCTTGATTTTCCCGAACGGATAAAAAATATCCCCGAGCACTTGTCCGAAGAAAATTCGTTGGCATTCTATCGTTTCTTGATGGAATATCCCGATATAAAAATGAAAACGATGGGATTGATAATTTTGCTTACAGGGATACGTAGGGGCGAACTTTGCGGGTTAGAGTTATCGGATTTGGATTTAAAAAAAGAGATAATGACGATTCGGCGTTCAAAAGTAGTCGTAACAGGTTTCGGGATAATAGAAAAAGAACCGAAGAACCAAACGTCGGTAAGGGTATTTAGGTTGCCTAAAATTTTGGTGAACGTTTTAGAAGTTTATTTGCGTTGGTATTGGAATAAGCGGAATGAATTAGGCGATGCATGGAAAGCGGGAACGAAATTGTTGGTTTCAGATATGGGGACGGCGATTTACCCGCAAACGGCAAATATATGGTTGAGAAAAATTTTGGAGGAATCGGGTTTGCCAAAAGTAACGCTTCGGAGTTTGCGACATACGAATATTACATTACAGCTTATGGAAAACGTACCGTTGATGACCGTTTCTAAACGGGCAGGTCATGCAAGGCCGAGTACAACAAGCGATATTTATGCGTATTGCTTTCAATCAAGGGATGCAATGGCGGCGAATGTTTTGGATAATATATTCTCGTAATAGACAAAAAATAGGGGTAATTCTTGATGGAATTATCCCTTAAAAAATGAGCAAAATTGCCCATACTACTCCCCACGTGGAGTAGTAGTATGATGAGGATTTAAATAAAATGGCAACTTTTGGGCAACTTTTTTGAAAAATGCATAAATGTATGAAAATTTTTGACAATTAATTTTTGTGAAAATGAACAAAAAACGGGGTAAAAAGCACGAAAAAAGTGTTAGTTTGTTCAAAACTAACACTTTTGGCGCAGAAGGCGGGATTCGAACCCGCGCTACGGTTTTCCCATACTACTCCCTTAGCAGGGGAGCCCCTTGAGCCTCTTGGGTACTTCTGCATGGCTCTTTCTTTTTTTCAAAGCTATACTACTATATCATATTTTTTAACGCTTGTCAAAGCTTTTTGACCCAAAAATAAAAAAACTTTCTCGAAAATCATTTTCTCTAAATTTCGACAAGAAACGTATCTCCAAACGCTTGACCGCGCCCCTAAAAAAGAGTATACTATACGTATCAAACTTTTAAAGAGGTAGAATGAAATGAAAGTTATTATTACGGAAAATTACGAAGAAATGAGCAAAAAAGCCGCTGAAATCATCATCAGCGTTGTAAAGAATAATCCCAACTGCGTGCTTGGGTTGGCTACGGGTTCAAGCCCTATCGGTACGTATCAAAACATGATTAAGGACCATAAGGAAAACGGTACGTCGTATAAAAACGTTTCGACCGTGAACTTGGACGAATACGTGGGCTTGACGGCGGATCACAACCAAAGCTATGCGTATTTCATGCGCGAAAACCTTTTCAAAGGTATCGAGATCGACATGAACAACACGAATCTTCCTTGCGGTTCGGCAAAGGACTTGCAAGCGGAATGTGATAGATATAACGCGCTTTTGGAAACGAAAACGCAGGATATCCAAGTGCTTGGTCTTGGCTCGAACGGACACATCGGTTTCAACGAACCGGGTACGCCGCTTTCGTCCGTTACGCATATCGTGGATTTGACGGAAAGCACCATTAAAGACAACTCCCGTTTGTTCAATTCCATCGACGAAGTTCCTCGTCAAGCGTTGTCTATGGGTATCAAAAATATCATGCAAGCAAAATCGATTATTATGGTCGTTTCCGGCAAGAATAAAGCGGAGGCGGTAAAGGGTATGGTAAAAGGCGAAATCACCGTTGATTTGCCCGCGTCCGTACTGCAATTACACCCCAACGTGACTATCGTTTGCGACAAAGATGCCGCAAGCTTGCTATAAGTAAATTTTATAAAAGCTTAAACGTAAAAAACCGTAGCGCGAGCCGTTGCGGTTTTTTTGCACGCAAAACGCTTGCAAAAGCTAGTAAAATGTGTTAAAATAAAATTGCGACATAGTTTAATAATTTATTTCAAAGGACGTATACTTCTTTTGGTAGAAGTGTATCTTTTTCGCGTTATAAAAAACGTTCTTTGAAATGGATTTTATTGAATTGTGTCGCAGCAAAGCGAAAAGACATTTTTACAGGGTGTCGTTTCCTTTGCGGAGCGACACTTTTTTATCGAGAAGATGATTATGCCAAAATCAAAGAAAATTATGTTTCCATTAGACGATTGCTCCGATTGCGACGGCTTGGAGTTTTCTATATACGGAAACGCGAAATATCTCGGAAATCAAAGCAATCCTTATCTCGTCTTAGTGGGTGCGACGGCAACGACGTATAAGCGTTATGAAATCAACCCCAAAACGCACGTTATCTTGGAAAACGCTTTTAAAAACTGTAAGCGGTTGGAGCATATCGTTATTCCAGACTCCGTAAACAGTATGGGCGGT
Organism: Clostridiales bacterium; assembly: GCA_015055545.1. Taxonomy (GTDB): domain Bacteria; phylum Bacillota; class Clostridia; order Christensenellales; family Borkfalkiaceae; genus Scatosoma. Next base: position 32,463 of record SVHY01000015.1, on the reverse strand, counting down.
TGCGTGTTTTTGGGTTGTAGCGCGCTTGAAAGCGTAACGATAGGCAATTCTTTGCGCGCCATTCCAAACGCTACGTTTGCGGGCTGTTTAAATTTATCAACGGTGTTCATACCCGAGTCGATAACGTCGATCGGAAACGGCGCGTTCTATCATTGCGACGCTTTGACTTGCGTGCATTACGGGGGCACGATAGAAACGTGGAACGCGATAAAAAAGGGCTTGGAGTGGGGTAGAAACGTGAAAAAGGTGATTGGAAACGGCTGGGAACTCACCGAACCAACCTGCTCGCCAAACGATTGATTTTCATAAATAGCGCACAAGGAATACGGGAAAATTCTCGTATTTTTTCGTTTTGATAAAAAATTGCAAAAATCGCTTTTCTATGCCCTTGCAAAATTAAGGGAAACGTGATATAATAATGTATAATGCAAAATGCATAATGCATAATGGTGGTAGAAATTATAAAAACTTTCCGCCATGCACGCAACGCGTGCAATTCATGTCCGTAGGGCAATTCATGAAAATTTATTTTCAATTCACACAAGGCAACGCCTTGCAATTCATTGAAAAAGGAGCAAAACTGTGAATATTTGGCACGACATTGACAAAAACCGCATTACACCCAAAAAATTCGAGGCGTTTATCGAAATTCCCAAAGGCTGTAAAGCGAAATACGAACTGGACAAGGAAACGGGGCTTTTGCGCTTGGATAGAGTGCTCTATACGTCCACCGTATACCCTGCAAACTACGGGTTTATTCCTCGTACCTACGCGGACGATAAAGACCCGCTGGACGTGCTCGTTTTGTGTGGGGAAACCATTTATCCCTCTACCCTCGTTACCTGTTATCCGATCGGCGTTATTAAAATGATCGACGGCGGTTCGTTGGACGAAAAAATTATCGCTATCCCGTGCGGTGATCCCACTTATAACGGGTATTACGATATCCAAGAACTGCCCAAGCACGTTTTTGACGAAATGATGCACTTTTTTGAGGTGTATAAATCGCTTGAACACAAGCATACCGCGGTTAAAGAAATTTGCCACCGCGACGAGGCGATGGAAATTATCGCAAAGTGTATTGACGAATATGAATCGACATTCGCGAAAAAATCGCGAAAAAAGTCGTAAAATTTTTAAGTAAAAGCATAAATTTTACCATTAAGGATATTGACTTTTCACTAAAAAACAGGTATAATGGTAAAAAGGGTTTTTATAAAGTCTTTTAGGAGCGAACAAAGTATGGAATACGTAGAACGCGGCTCAGCAAAAAAATACGTATACATGAAACAGCGTATCGCCAAAACGCAAAGAAGCGCGCGGGCGATAGGGCTTTTATATTTATTTGCAACGCTCCTTTTAACCGCGCTTACCTGTTTGTCGCTTGTTTTGAGTACGAACGTAGAAAACGAAACGGTGAAATTGAGCGTTATGGAGTTTTGGAAAGCGTTTAAGGAAATCAAAAATTTCCGCTTTGTTGCTATTCCGCTGATAACGTCGGGGCTGTACGGCGTAACCCTTTTCGTATTGCTTTGCAATGTTTTGCGTAGCCTTTCCAAGCTGAATTGGCTGTTCAAGCGCAAGGCAAGCCGTGTATACGGGTTCAACCGCAACGCGTACGCTATGGACGATTTGGGGAACGCGTTCTCGTCGTCGTTTATTTGTATTTTGGTCAATCATTTTTTGATTGCGCTGCTCGATTCGGCTTGCGAAATGCAAACGTTGTTTTGGATTTGCGTTGGCGTAGGGCTTTTGGTGCATTTGTTTTGCGGCGTTTGCAGCGGTAATATCAGTCTGTTCGATATCCACAGCGGCATTATTGAAGACGAACGGCAGGTAGGGAGTTTTTCCCCGCTTATTCGCAACCTGTTCCAAATTGCAGGTACGGCTTTGGCGGCGGTTTGGTTTTTAAAATACGCGCGCTTTGGCGGGTACGTTTGGGCGTTTATCTGCGATTTTAGCGGTACGGTTTCGGTTATGAAATCGGATATCAAAGCGCTGTTGTATTTTGCGACGGAAACCGTAACGGTGTTACTTTTTATCGGCATGGCGATATACGCGCTTGGACGTAAAGAGTACGACATGGACGGACGGGAAACGCCGGGGCGGAAAGCGTTTTTATTGCTTTCGGTTTTGGCGACGGCGGCAACCGTTTTCTATTACGTATATTTTAAATCTGAACACGCGGGCGCGCGCGAAATACTGATGACGGCGATATTCGTTGGCGCGGCGTTCGTGGCGGATTTGTGCTTGACGGCGTTCCCGCTGTATAAACGCAGATACCGCGGCGACGACGTGAACGGCGACGATTATTTATACGAACGACAGGAAAGATACGGAAGATAACAAAATTTTGAAAGCGAAAAAGGAGTGATGGGATTATGAAAAGAACCACGAGAAACGTACAACTTCGGAAACGGATCAAGTCCGTACAAAACCGCGCGAAATTCGTCGGGATTTTGTATTTATTGGGTTTGCTTGGGATCGTTGCGCTGACGGCGGTGATGCCGCTCATGGACGGCGCGGCGACGACTTTGACGGCAATGGCGTTTTTTAAACCGTTTAAGACGGTGTTTGCTGGCGGTATGGCGGGCTTGAAGAATTTGCCCGTAGCGGATACGTTCGCGGCGTTTTGCGCGCTGTTGTACGGTTTGATGTTGCTGGCTATGCTCATTGACGTATTGCGTAGTTTTTCTAAACTCGGTTGGCTTTTTAAACGCCGTGCGAGTTATTCCAACGGCTTTAACCGTAATATGTACGCTATGGACGATATTGCAAAACGGTTCTCGGGTAGCTTTGCGCTTATCGTTATCACTAACCTTTTGATTTACATGTTCTCGGGCGACGGCGTGAAAATTACGACGTTTGGCTACATAACGCTTGCGGTTGGCTTGTTTATCCATTTCGTAGCAGGTTTGCTCGGCGGGAAAGTAACGTTGTTCACGACGGGCGATCGCGTGGAAGAAGAAGAACGCGAACACGGTTTGCTCGTGTATTTCGTGCGCAACGTATTACAGCTTGGCGTGGTGGGTGTCATCGTGTATTTCCTGCTTTCGCAAAGCGTGCTCGTGGCGACGATTGCGAAAATTTTGGACGCAGTGATGGTTTCCAAAGCGGGCTTTGGTTCGCTGGAAATGAAAGAGTTGATTCCTGCGGCTGTGGAGCTCGTAGCGTGGCTGTGCGTGTTCGTGCTCGTTAAGCACGCGACGGGGGCAACTGAATACAACCGTGAATGTATGCACGGCGCTGGTATGAAAAATTTTGCGGTATTTGCGTTCTTTGCGACCCTTGCCATCGGCGCGTTAGTTGCGTTGCCGTATTTAGGTATTGGCGCGGATTCGGGCTTGAACAGCAAGCTCTTGATCGCGGCAATTGCAGCGTTCGTTGGGTTCTTGCTCGATTGTATCGTGCAATCCCGCCGTCGCGGTACGTACGACGAGTTGGATATGGACGCGTATTTCCGCGAAGGCGAAGAGTCCGCGAAATATAACAATACGATTATTTAAGGAAGTGAAACGCGGGCGGGGCGTTGTTATCTCGCCAAATACGATAAAGAGAGGAACTTGGAATGAAGGCATACGAATCGACGAGGGGATCGGCTCTTAGAAAACGGGTGAAAAAAGTGCACGCAAAAGCGAAGTTCGTGGGTGTGATGTATCTTTTGGGCGCTTTGGCTTTGGCGGCGCTTGCCTGTATGCCCATGTTGAAGTTCGGCGGCGAAGATTTTTGGGTGCTGAACTTTTGGAAACCGTTTAAAGACCTGTTTGGCGACGGGCGGAGCTGGCACGCGTTAATCGTTTCGGGCTTGTACGGCTTGGCGCTTTTAACCGCGCTTATCAATATCTTCAGATGTATGGGTAAGCTCGGCTGGCTGACCAAGCGCAGCTCCCGTTACGTCAACGGGTTCAACCGCAATATGCGTGCGATGGAGAAGATGGGCAAAGTCTTTTCGGGTACATTCGCGATGATCGTCAACGTGTTCTTGATTATTTATATGTTGCAATATCCGTGGCTTGAAGTGGAGTTTAACCTTTGGGCGTACGTATTCCTTGGCGCAGGGGTGTTTATCCATTTCCTGTGCGGACTTATCGGCGGTACGGTGAGCTATTTCAACGTCGGCGGCGGTACGGGCGAAGTATCCGAAGAAAAGAGAAATTGCGGCTTGTTCGTGTATTTCTTCCGTAACCTTGTACAACTCGCAGCGACGGCGGCTATTATTTGGCTGTTTATGAAAACGTGCGTTTTGGGCGTATTTATCGATTACGCGTTAATTCCTGCCAACCCGTTTGCGGGTATGGACTTGGTGAAAGAAGTCGTGCCCGTAGCGTTGCAAGCACTCATTTTGATTTGTTTGTTCGTGCTTGTGGGTCATGCAACGTCGTCTACGGAATTTAACCGCTTGGGGATTGAGGGTGCGGGTATGAAAAATTACCGCGTGTTCTCGTTTATCCTGTTCCTTGCGGCGGGTGGTATTTTCGCCATTCAGTATTTCGTACTCAAAGTAAAGCCCACCGAATGGTTGGGTTGGAGCTACGCCATCATCGCGGGAATCGCGTTCGTAGCATTCTTAATCGATTGTATTTTCAAATCCAAAAATAAAGAGGAAAGGGAAGAAGTGGAAGAAACGGACGAGATGCCCGCTATGCAGGCTATGCCGTACGTTGCGCCTATGCCTATGCCGCAAACGCAACCTACGCCGAATACGGCCGTTTATCAACAAATGCCACCTATGATGATGCCGGTGTTTATGCCGCAACCGCAACCGCAGCCCGTGTATATGCCCGTGTATTATCCCATGCCCTATCCTATGCCCGCAAATCAACCTTGCGCGCCGACGCAATGCGCGGTGAAACCTGCGCCCATGCCCGCGCCCGAGTATTTGCAACCCACGCCCTCGCCTGCGGCGATAGCAGCGGAAAAGGCAGAAAAGAAACCTGATTTAGCGGTGGGAGAAACGTCCGAGCCTGAACGGGTAAAAGAAGTGGATTTGACGAAACAGTGGCAAGTGCGTTGTCCCCGTTGTGGCAAGCAACTGTCGGTGACGGAGGTTGCGCCTTATCACCGTTGCCCGTCCTGTGGGAACGTTTTTGAGGTACATAAATATCGCACCTATACGAGAAAATCGTAAAGGTTGATAAAAACAGAAAAACACGCAAAAAAACGCCGAAAGTTCGTATAGCGGCGTTTTGCGCTTAAAAAATACGCGTTCGAACGACCGTTCGAACGGAAGTAAAGAGAGGTTATTATGGCAAAAGAAGGTCAGTTTGTAGAACAGATAGCGGATATCAACGCGGATTTTCCGCAATGGTATACGGATGTTGTGTTAAAGACGAAGCTCGTGGATTACGGGCCCGTAAAAGGTACGATGGTCATTCGTCCGTACGGGTATGCGATTTGGGAAAATATCCAAGAGCAGCTCAATGCGAGATTTAGAAAAGCGGGCGTGCAAAACGCGTACTTCCCGTTGCTTATTCCCATGAGCTATTTTACGAAAGAGGCGGAACACGTAGAAGGGTTTGCACCCGAAGTAGCCGTGGTTACGCACGCGGGCGGGGAAGAACTCGCCGAACCCTTGGCTATCCGTCCTACGTCCGAAACGATTATCGGTACGATGATGTCCAAGTGGGTACAGTCTTATCGTGATTTGCCGTTGAAAGTCAATCAATGGTGTAACGTTATGCGTTGGGAAAAAACCACTCGTCCGTTTTTGAGAACGAGCGAATTTTTGTGGCACGAAGGGCATACCGCGCACGCGTCGGCGGAAGAGGCGGAAGAATTTGCGCTCCAAATGCTCGGCGTATACAAAGAATTTATGGAAAACTGCCTTGCTATTCCCGTTTTGACGGGCAGAAAAACGGAAAAGGAACGTTTTGCCGGCGCGGTAGCTACGTATACCATGGAAGCTATGATGCGCGACGGAAAGAGTTTGCAATCGGGTACGTCGCATTATATGGGGCAGAACTTTGCCAAAGCGTTTGAAATTCAATACCAAGGTCAAGAGGGAAATTTACAAACGGCGTATACGACGTCGTTCGGGGTATCTACCCGTTTAATAGGTGCGATTATCATGACGCACGGCGACGAACGCGGTTTGTTGTTGCCGCCCGTGGTTGCGCCCACGCAATGCGTAATCGTTCCGATTGCAGCGCGTAAAGGCGGCGTTGTAGAGGCTTGCGAGAAATTGAAAACGGAGCTGGAAGCAGCGGGTGTTCGCGTTGCGTTCGACAACACGGATAATAGCCCCGGTTGGAAGTTCAACGAATGGGAGATGAAAGGCGTGCCCGTACGTATTGAGCTTGGACCGCGCGATATTGAAGCGGGTAAGATGGTTTGCGCGCGTAGAGATACGTTGGAAAAGTCGGAACTGTCGCTTTCAAACGCTGCGGAAAGCGTGAAATCGTTGCTTGCACAAGTGCAAAAGGATATGCTCGAAGCGGCGCGTGCGCGTAGAGAAAGTCGTATCGTGTATGCGGACGATATGGCAGGTATTCTTGCGGGCGTAGAAGAAGGTAATTTCGTGAAAGCGGGTTGGTGCGGCTGTCGCGCTTGCGAAGATAAGATCAAGGAAGAAACGGCGGCGACTGCGCGTGTATACGCGGAGGGTGAAACGCGCGAAACTTGCGCGGTTTGCGGCGAAAAAGCAAAACACGTTATCGTATACGCGAGAGCGTATTGACAAATTCGGCGTATGTCTTCGGGCGTGCGCCGCATAATATAGGATATGGAAAATACAACCGAAATCAATGAAAAAATCGCCAGAAATTTGGTGTATTACAGAAAAGCGGCTAAATTGACGCAGGCAGAGCTTGCCGAGAAAATTAATTACTCGGACAAGTCCGTTTCCAAGTGGGAATCGGGCAACGGCGTGCCTGACGTGTATATCTTACTGCAGCTTGCCAAATTGTACGGCGTAACGGTGAACGATCTCGTTAGTGAAGAACCGAAAACGAAACTTGCGCGCATGAATACGGCGGGCTTGCATTTGCTTATTACGTTGCTTTCCGTGGGAATCGTTTGGTTGGTGGCGACTTGTGCGTTCGTGGGACTGTACCTTGTAAAACCGAACGGCGAGTGGTGGATTTCGTTTGTGTATGCTGCGACGGCAACGGCAATCGTCGTTATCGTTTACGCGAGTATTTGGCATTACCGAACGCTCAATTTTATCGGCGTTTCGGCGCTCATTTGGCTGTCCATTTTGTGTATGTATTTGACGGCGAAATACGTTTCGTTGGATTTGGGTACGAACCCTAACGGGCTTTGGATGTTGTTTTTGTTGGGCGTGCCTTTGCAGATTTTAGAAGTGCTTTGGACGTTCTTTAGACACTTGTTTAAAAAACGGAACGCTGCGCTTGATAGACCGAAGAAAAAGAAAAAAGAACCGAAAAACGGGTGAGCTTATATGCTGTGCGGACATTGCAAAAAAAATCAGGCTACGAAAACGTACGAGCAGATAAAAAAAGGCAAAAAGACGGTGGAATATTACTGTCTGGACTGTTATCACGCGCTGTTTATCACGGCGGGCGAAGAAAAGAAAAGCTCGTCTGTGTGTCCGCATTGTGGACAAACGGCGGAAGAAGTAAAAAAGCGCAATCTCGTCGGTTGCGCGTACTGTTATCGCGCGCATGAAAGCGTACTGTTTCCCGTTATCGTGAAAATGCAAGGTCAACAGGCGCATAAAGGAAAATCACCGCTCGGCGGGGATACGGAACGGCTGTCGCGGCGTTGCTATCAATTAAAAACGGTCGTGGAAAAATTACGCGACGAGGGGCGGAACGAGGACGCAAAAGCGCGACTGGAACGGTTGAACGCCCTGCAAAGCGGTTACGGGGAGGAGGATTTCGTATGGCGCAAGCGCCCGCATTCATTCAAACGCTCGTAACGTCTACGCGCATACGACTTGCGCGGAATTTGGCGAATTATCCGTTCCCTGATAAGCTGGATTTGCCGCTCGCCTCGGAAGTGGTGTATCTAGTTGAAAAGGAACTGAAAAAATTAGACGATTTTAAGAAAAACGACATGGGCAAGCTCACGAAAGAAGAAGCTACGCTCTTGCAGGAACAGCATTTGATTAGTCCCGCGCTCATTCGTCGCAAAGAACTCGCCGCGGCGTTTATCTCGTCGGATAATTCCATTTCCATTATGGTCAACGAAGAAGACCATTTACGCGAACAATATATATATAAGGGCTTTGATTTATACAAAGCGTACGAACGCATTAGCGGTATTGACGAGGGCTTGGGCGCGGCACTTGATTTTGCGTACGATAATAAGTTAGGGTATTTGACCGCGTGCCCGAGCAATCTCGGCACGGGTATGCGCGCGTCCGTCATGATGTTTTTGCCCGGGCTTGCCCGTAGCAACGAGCTTGCGGCGTTTTTGCCCACGCTCAAAGCGGGTGGGTTGACCGTTCGCGGCGTGTTCGGCGAGGGTACGGCGGCGGAAGGGTATAGCTATCAGGTGAGCAACGAGCGTACGCTCGGATTGTCCGAAAACGACATACTCGATCAAATGATACGCATGACGATGACGCTCTGCGATTTGGAGCTTCGCGCGAGAGAGAAGATGTTGAAACGTGAAAAAATTCAACTCAAAGACGAGTGCTTGCGCGCGTACGGCACGCTTACCAACTGCGCGATATTGCCTATCAAGGAATTGACCGATTGTATGGTGAAAGTGCGTCTTGGCGTGGCGCTTGGTTTTTTCAAATCGCGTGACGCGCAGGATTTTAACGACTTTCTTGCGGATATGCGCCCCGCGTCCTTCCGTTTGGAAAACAATTTACAGGGCGCAAGCGAATACGATTGCGATTTAATGCGCGCGGAGATTGCGCAAAGAGTTGTACCCGAACTCGTAGTGAGGGTTGATTAACCAAGACAATATAAAACAAAGGAAAAAGTATGTATCCACTTACAAGAGCATCGGAAAATTTCAGAAAAGCGTTGAAACTGTGCAACGAAACGACCGTGCGGCTTGACGCAGGTTACGTAGGCAGCGAACATTTCGTCTACGCGTTTTTGTGTATGCCACAGTGTAGCGCGTACGGGATTTTGGCGGGCGAGGGCGTGACCAAAAGCGAGTACGAGGAACTGTTTTTTAAGTGTATCGACACCAAGTCTAAATACGAGGGCTTAACCCGTCGTACGCAGACGATGTACGATAGAGCGGTGCTCTTATCAGAAGAAACGGAAACGAAAGCGGGTACGGCACATATGCTGTACGCGATTTTAGAAAACGACGAGTGCATGGCGGTGAAGATTTTACGCAAGCTTGCCGACGTGGAAGTGTTACGGGAACGGACGAAACAGGCGTTAAAAGCGTTGAAAAATAAAAAACTGTTCGGCGAAGAGAGTGAGGCGGAACACGTGCAAACCGATCCGTTGAACGCGGACTTCAACGACGTGGCTACGGTGAAAGTGGACAAACCGAAAATGCAAACGCCGACGATGGAAAAGGGCGGCGCGTTTGAACGTTTGGACGAGAAAAAGAGCGGCGCGGTGGAAAAACTGACGGCGTACGGGACGGACTTGACGGAACGGGCTATGCGCGGAAAAATAGATCCCGTTATCGGCAGACAAAAAGAAATCGAGAAGATGATACAGGTGCTTTCTCGCCGTTTGAAAAACAATCCCGTTTTAATCGGCGAGCCGGGGGTTGGTAAGAGCGCGATTGTCGAAGGATTGGCGCAGCTTATCGTCAACGGCGACGTACCCGAACAGCTGTATAACAAGACGGTATTTTCGGTGGATATGCCGGGTATGCTTGCGGGGGCGCGTTATCGCGGGGATTTTGAAGAAAGATTGAAAGATATGATAGGCGCTGTGATAGAAGACGGCGACGTGGTATTGTTCATCGACGAAATCCACACAATCGTAGGCGCTGGCGCGTCGTCGGATAACGGCATGGACGCGGCGAATATCTTAAAACCCATGCTTGCGCGTGGGGATTTACAGGTCATCGGCGCGACGACGATTGAAGAGTACCGTAAATATATCGAAAAAGATCCTGCGTTAGAGCGTCGGTTTACGCCCGTTTGGGTGGAAGAACCGTCCGAAAAAGACGCTATCGCCATTTTACAAGGTTTACGGAAAAAATACGAGCAGCACCATTCCATCGTCATTACGGACGAGGCGATTGAAACGGCTGTCAAGCTTTCCGCGCGGTATATAACCGACAGATTTTTGCCGGATAAAGCCATTGATTTGATAGACGAAGCGGCGGCGCGCGTGCGCGTGTTAGAAGACGGCGGCGCGGAAATCAAGGCGTTGGAAACGGAAATCCGTAATTTTGAAGAAGAACGCGTTTTACGCGAACGCAGGGGTGAATTTGCGCTTGCTACGGCGGCGTTTGAGAATTTGCGCTTGGCAAAAGACAAGCTTGCGGCGGTAAAACAGGCGCAAGCGCCCTTGATTTTACCCGACGGCAGAGCGGCAATCGGCAAAGAACAGGTTGCGGCAATCGTCAGCGCACGGGTAAAAATTCCGCTCCTTAAAATTACGCAGGAAGAAAGCGCGAAACTTTTGCGCTTGGAAGAAGATTTGCATAGAAGAATTATCGGTCAAAACGAGGGCGTGAGTGCGGTGGCAAAAGCCATTCGCAGAGCACGCGCGGGCTTGAAAGACCCGTCGAGGCCGATCGGTTCGTTTATGTTTGTCGGTCCTACGGGCGTGGGAAAAACCGACCTTTGTAAGGCATTGGCGGAAACTATGTTCGGTTCGGAAGAGCAGATGCTCCGATTGGACATGAGCGAATATATGGAAAAGCAATCGATATCCAAGCTCATCGGCGCGCCCCCGGGGTATGCGGGATACGAAGATTTGCAAACGGGACAGCTTACCGATAAAGTGCGGACAAATCCCTATTGCGTAGTGCTTTTTGACGAAATCGAAAAAGCGCACCCTGACGTGTTTAACTTGCTTTTGCAAATTTTGGACGACGGGCGGTTGACGGACAGCAAGGGCAGGACGGTTAGCTTTAAAAATGCCGTTATCATTTTGACGTCGAACGCAGGTGCACAGGAGGCGCAAAACGCGGGACTTGCCACGGGCGAGCATTACGAGCGCATGAAAGAACGCGTGACGGAAACGCTGAAAGAGCGCTTTAAACCGGAATTTTTAAACCGCATGGACGATATCATCGTGTTCCACCCGTTAAGCCCAGAAGATTGTGTGAAGATAGGCGACAAAATCATTGCGTCGCTTGCCAAACGCTTACAAGAACAGCGTGGCGTGACGTTGAGCGTGACACAGCGCGCGTTATACGCGCTCGTGCAAGAAGGATACGATCCGTTATACGGTGCGCGGCCGCTCAAACGGGTAGTACGGCGTAGGATAGAAGACAGGCTTTCCGAAGAAATCTTAATGGGAAAAGTGGTCGGCGGGCAACGCGTGACGGTGGATTTTATCAACGGGGAATACCGTTTTTCATAGGAGTAGGTTATGAGATTGACGACGGCAGGTGAATCGCACGGCAGGGCTTTGGTGGCTATCATTGAGGGCTTACCTGCGCATTTAAAAATCGATAAAGAAAAAATCGACGAAGATTTGCGCTTGCGCCAAAGCGGATTCGGACGCGGAGCACGGCAAAAAATTGAAAAGGACCAAGTGGAAATTTTGACGGGCGTACGCAACGGCGAAACGCTGGGCAGTCCCGTAACGCTTTGCATTTTCAATAAAGATTTTGCCAACTGGGAAAATTGCATGGGCAGCGGTGCGTGCGATGAGAGCGTTATGCAAAAAAAGAGCCTTACCAAGGTTCGTCCCGGACACGCGGATTTGACAGGCGTTATCAAATTTGAACAAACGGACGCGCGGAATATTTTAGAACGCGCCTCGGCGCGCGAAACGGCGATACGCGTTGCAGCTGGCGGTGTGTACAAGCAATATCTTGCGGCGCTCGGCGTACAAATCGGTGGTTACGTGAAAGAAATTTGCGGCGTAAAGGACGGGGGCATGTATGCGTTCAACGAGCTTGCTCGCTCGAAAACGACGGAAACGGGTATGCTGGATAGTCAAGCGGAAACCTTGGCGAAAGAGAAGATAACCGCGCTTAAAAAAGCTGGCGATACGGCAGGCGGCGTGGTAGAAATTCGCGTGAAGGGTTTAAAGCGTGGATTCGGCAGTATGATGACGTACGCCGAAAAATTAGACGCACGGCTTGCGCAGGGCTTGATGAGTATTCAAGCCGTAAAAGGCGTGGCTGTTGGCGAAGGCTTTGCCGTCGGTACGAAGAGCGGTAAAGATGTACACGACGAGATTTTTTACGGCGGCGAATTTTATCGCGAAACCAACCGCGCCGGCGGGATTGAGGGCGGTATGTCCAACGGCGAAGAAATCGTGTTGTCCGTGGCGATGAAACCGATCCCTACCTTGATGAAAGGCTTGAAAACGGTAGACTATTTGACCAAAGAAAGCCAAACGGCGGCGTCGGAGCGCAGCGACGTGTGCGCGATTTTTGCTTTGGAAATCATTGCCGAAGCGGTGGTGGCGCAAGTGCTTGCCGACGCGGTGAACGAACGGCTTGGCGGCGATACTATGGGGCAGGTGGCGACGCGTTATAACGAGTTGCCTTGACGGAGAAGAATATGCGACAGATTGTTTTAAAAGCCCCGTCGGCGGCGGCGAATATTTATATCGGCAGCGACGTTTTAGCGGCGCGGTTACCCCGTTTGACGAGTGGACAAACAAATTTCGTGCTCACCGATTCCAACGTGTTTGCGTTATATCCCGATTTTTTCAAGATCTATTTCGATGGCGTGGAAATTTTCGTTTTGCAAGCGGGGGAAGAATATAAAACCTTCTCGTCCTTGCAGGCAATTTTGGAGCGTATGGCTACGGCAGGGTTGCTCCGTACGTCGCGGTTGTTTGCCGTCGGTGGGGGTGTAATCGGGGATATTGGCGGTTTGGCGGCGGCATTGTATATGCGCGGTATTTCGTGTGTACAAATACCCACTACGCTTTTATCGCAGGTGGATAGTAGCGTGGGCGGAAAGACGGCGGTGGATTTATGCGGCGTGAAGAATATCGTCGGTGCGTTTTATCAACCGTGCGAAGTGCTGATCGATCCTACGTTTTTAAAGACGTTACCCGTGCGGGAAGTGAAGTGCGGTATAGGTGAAATTGTCAAATATGCGGCGCTTTCGGCTACGATATTTAAAAGGCTGTATGAAAATTTGAACGTCTTGACCGACTTGGATTTTTTAACCGATTTGATTTACGATTGCGTGGCGCATAAGGCGCGCGTGGTGGAAATAGACGAAAAAGAAACGGGCGAGCGGAAATCGTTAAACGTCGGACATACGACGGGGCACGCCGTGGAACTTTCGCACAATCTTTCGCACGGGGAAAGCGTGCTTTACGGTATGCTTTTGGAAACGAAAATGGCGATTGCGGCTGGCGTATGCGAAAAGGCGTACGGGGAAAAATTATTGAAAATCATTCGCGGCGCGTTAGCGCTTGCGCCGTTGTCTGAACCTGATTTTTCAGGTATTGACAAGGATGCGGAAAAGGCGAAATCGGATAAAAAGAACGTAGGGGACGGCGCTATTAAAATGGCGGTGGCAAAAGCCGAAAACGAGTGGACGCTCTATTCCTTGCCGTTTGATAAGTACAAGGCGGCTTTAATGAAAGCCGCGCAGGATATGTAAGTTATGCAAATACAATCAAGAGAACGTTTTGAAGGTGAATTTTTATTGCCCGGGGACAAATCGATTACCCACCGCGCGGTGATGCTCAATGCCGCCGCGGACGGCGAAGCGGTGATTACGGACGCGCTTATGGGCGAGGACTGTATTTCCACTTGTCGTTGTATGCGCGCGCTGGGCGCGGATATCCAAACGGACGGCACGACGGTTCGCGTAAAGGGCGCGCCGCAGTTTAAAAGCGGCGTAAAGCTCGATTGTGGTAATTCGGGTACGACCATGCGGCTTTTGACGGGTTTGGTTTCGGGGAAAAAAATCGACGCGGTTTTGTACGGCGACGAATCTTTGTCTAAACGCCCTATGAACCGTATCGCGCAGCCGTTGTCGTTGCTTGGGGCAGACGTCCAAACGACGGAGGGGCATGCGCCCGTATACGTTGCGCCCAAAACCTTGCAGGGCGCGGACGTGCAACTGAAAATCGCCTCGGCGCAAGTGAAAAGCGCGGTGATTTTGGCAGGGCTGTCCGCGGACGGCGAAACGAGTGTAACAGAACCTATTTTATCGCGCGACCATACCGAGCGTATGCTTTTCGCTATGGGTGCGGATATACGCGCGGACGGGACTTGCGTGCGCGTAAAAAAGAGCAATTTAAAAGCGTTGGACGTACGCGTGCCTGCGGATATATCTTCGGCGGCGTATTTTATGGCGCTTGGTGCGTTGAAAGGGAAAACGCTGTGTAAGAACGTGGGCGTAAACCCTACGAGAACGGGGATTTTAAAAGCGTTCGATAGGCTGGGCGTTCGATATACGTTGTGCAATCAACGCGTTTCGGGCGGGGAAGAAATCGCGGATATACTCGTGGAAAAATCGGATATGCGCGGGATTTGTTTGACGGCGCAAGACGTACCCGCTATGATAGACGAACTGCCGCTCGTGGCTATGCTTTGCGCGTTCGCTGACGGTGAAACGACGATAACGGGCGCGAAAGAGTTGCGCGTGAAAGAAAGCGACCGTATCTTTGCAACGGCGGAAATGATCAACCGCATGGGCGGGGATTGTACGCCGCTTGACGACGGGTTTATCATTCGCGGCAAAAAGAAATTGATAGGCGGGGATATCGATAGCTATCTCGATCACCGTATTGCAATGACGGCGGCGGTGGGGCTTATAGCCTCCGAAAAGGGCGGTAATATCAAGAATCCCGAATGTTGCGCCATTTCATTCCCCGACTTCTTCGATAAGCTGGGCGTGGATAGATAGGGGGCATGTACGAGATGAACGAAAAAACGTTGCGTTTGGGCTTGGTTGGAAAGGACGTATCCAAATCGACAAGTCCTGCGATACATACCTTTATATTACACGAGCTTGGCGTGCGCTGCGAATACGAGAGCTTTTCCGTTACCCAAGACGGGTTCGACTGCGCGGCGAGAAGATTGCTGGGTGATTTCGACGCGTTTAATATCACCATTCCCTATAAGCGGGATATTATGGAATATTTAAACGACATAGAGGGCGACGCGTTCGATTTTGGTGCGGTAAACACCGTTATATCGGCGACGGGCAAGGGCTATAACACCGACGGCGTAGGATTTTTACTGATGCTGGAAACGGCGGGAATACAAGTAAAAAATAAAAAGATTTTGGTGCTTGGTGCGGGCGGTTCGGGCAGGAGCAGCGCGGCGGCTTTGAAAAAAGCGGGTGCAGACGTGTTTTTATACAGAAGAAACCGCGAGAAGTTGGAAGAAATTTGTATTCAGCTCGGCGTTGTGGCGGCGGACGATCCTGAAAGCGGCGGATACGATATTTTGATCAACTGTACGGGTGTGGGTATGCACGACACGGAAGGCGTTTCGCCCGTAACGGCAAAGGCGTTCTTGGGCGCGACCGTGGCGATAGACCTTATCTATACGCCCGAAAAATCGGAGTTTTTAAGGCTTGCGCAAGAGTGCGGGTTGCAAATTTTAAACGGCGCGGCAATGCTCTTTTATCAGGCGTACTATTCCGATTGTTTGTATTTAAACATGAAACCCGATAGTAAGCAAGCAAAACTTTTATACGAAAAATATCTTGCTCAGCAGGCATAAAAATAAGGAAGGCAATACTTATGAAATTTTTGGTTATCAACGGAGTTAATCTCAATTTAACGGGTAAACGCGAACAGAGCGTGTACGGAACGGCTACGCTTAGCGATATCAATGCGAAAATTGCGGCGTACTGTAAAACCAACAGCGACGAAGTAGCGTTTTATCAAAGCAATATCGAGGGCGAACTGGTTAATTGTTTGCATACGGCGTTCTTGGAAAAGAGTTATGACGCGATCGTATTCAACGCAGGTGCGTTCACGCATTACAGCTACGCGCTCCGTGACGCGATTGCGGCAATCGATATTCCCGTTGCGGAAGTGCATATGTCGAACGTGCATGCGCGCGAAGAATTTAGACACAGCAGCGTTTTGTCCGAAGTTTGCAAAGGCGTAGTTTGCGGATTTGGCGCAAGCAGCTATATTGCGGCAATCGTGGGTTTGAAGGGGGCGTTATGAACCTGATTTTGTGCGGTATGATGGGTGCGGGAAAAACGACCATCGGCATAAAAATTGCAGAATTGACGGGGCGTAGATGGTACGATACCGACGGCGTTATCGTGGATAAATACGGTAAAATTTCGGATATTTTTGAATACTACGGCGAGGCGCATTTTCGAAAGCTGGAAACGGAAACGGTACGCGAGCTTGTGAAAATGGATAACCTTATCATTTCCACGGGCGGCGGGTTGGTTTTGAAAAGCGAAAACAACGCGCTCTTGAAAGAGAACGGGAAAATCGTGTTCTTGCGTGCGTCGTTTGAAACGCTGTCTAAACGGTTGATCGTTGACGGTACGCGTCCGCTGTTACAAACGGCGACGGAAAGTATTAGCGATCGGCTTGCAAGGCTCATGAAAGAGCGCGCGCCTATCTACGAACACGTTGCCGATTACGTGGTGGACGTGGACGGAAAAACACCCGAAGAGATCGCCGATGAAATTGTAAAAATGGTGGGCGAAAAATAAATACGTACGGGGTATGTATGAAATGAAAACGGTTTTAGTGACGGGCGGTGTGCGCGGAATAGGTTACGCAATCGCTTGCGCGTTTTTGAAAAAAGGATATCGCGTGTGCGTGAGCTATTCAAAGGACGAACAAAACGCCGCTTTGGCAGAAGCGGCGGGGTTGGAGGTTTATCGCGCGTCCGTTGCGGACGAAAACGCGGTGGTGGCGTTGTTTGAAAAAATCGGCGGCGTAGATATACTCGTCAATAACGCGGGCGTTTCGCTCGTGAAACAAATTCAGGACGTTACGCTCAAAGAATTTAACGACCTGTTCGCCGTCAATATCGGCGGGGCGTTTTTGTGTAGCCGTGAAGCTGCGAAATATATGATTGCGAAAAAAAGCGGGCTGATCGTCAATATTTCTTCCGTTTGGGGAGAAGTAGGGGCGAGCTGTGAAACGGTGTATTCTTCATCCAAAGCCGCGCTTTTGGGTTTGACGAAAGCTCTCGCTAAGGAACTTGGATATTCGGGTATTCGTGTTAATGCCGTATCGCCCGGGGTGATTGATACGCAAATGAACGCACATTTTTCGGACGAGGACATGCGCGCGTTGCAAGAGGAAATTCCGCTTGGACGGATAGGCGAGGGCGGAGATGTTGCAAGCGCGGTGCTGTTCTTGGAAGAGAACGAATATGTTACGGGTATTGATTTACCAGTCAACGGCGGTTTTTCTATTGTTTAGATAAATACCCGTCCAAAATTTTTTGAATAAACTCGTCTGCAATCCCTTGCGTGGGGGATTGCGGATTTTTTTCTTTATCGTCGTCTTTCGGTTTGTCCTTAGGCGGCGTTTTTTTTGCGGCGTCGGGGTTAGGCGTAGCCGTTTTCAGCCCGTCGAACAGATGGGAAAAAGCAGACAAGTCGTTTAAGAAATGAAGCATTTGTTGAGAGTTTTTCAGTTGGCTCATAATCGGTTTTACGCGGTCGGGGAATTCGGGGTTTTGCGAAAGGTAGTATAAAAGCAATAAGACTAAAATTTCCATACTGTATTATATGCGCGGTCACGAAAACTTGCGCCGTGGAATACAATGAATAAAAAACGGGAGGCAATTCTATGAGAAGTTTCAAAACCTACACGCCCAAAACAGAGCAAAAATCGACCGCGTCGGCGGAAGAATTAGCACAACAAATCGCCGCCGCGTACGACGGTAAAAGCAACGCGCAAATGTTGAAAAGCGTATTAGCCGAAGCGGAAAAGAGTAAACGCGCGGGTACGCTTTCCAACGCGGAAATCGACGCTTTTTATAACGCGTTTGCGCCGATGCTCGATTCCTCGCAACGGAAAAAGTTGGGCGAAATCGTGGAAAAGCTGAAAAAGATTTAGCTTTTTTCTACACGCTCTAACGCGAATAAGAGTTCGTCCACTTCCTTTTCGCTATTGAACGGGGAAAAGGAAACGCGCACGAGCCCGCCGTCCGCAGTTTTTAGCGCGTCGTGCATAAGTGGCGCACAGTGTAAACCACCGCGCACGGCGATATCATAGTCATCGGATAAAATTTGCGCGATTTCTTCCGAATCGCGGTTTCGGCTTTGAAACGCGACGATGCCGCACGCGTTGGGACGGGAATAGGTTCGATAGGTGGGAAACGCTTTCAAACCGCCCAAAAAGTATGCGGTTAAGGACAATAAATGCGCGCGGTGTTGGCGTTCGTGGTCGGAGATATAGCGCACGCCCTCCAAGAGCGATACGACGGCGGGGAAAGAGAGCGTACCCGCCTCCAACGCGTCGGGATAAAAATCGGGCATTTCAAGGCTCGGGCTGAGCGAGCCCGTACCGCCGAATAAAAGGGGCGTGGGGTCAATGCGGTCGGAAAAGAGTAACGCGCCGCTACCTTGTATCGCCATTAAACCCTTGTGTCCTGCCAAAGCCAACAAATCTATTCCCAGTTCGCGCATACGTAAAGGCAAATGTCCGCCGCCTTGCGCACCGTCGCATAAAAACAGAACGCGGGGCGGTAATTGAGCACGGATTTGGGCGATGGGCGGCGTTGCGCCCGTTACGTTAGACGCGCTGGTGATCGCAACGAGCCGCGTGTTCTCTTTCACGAGCGAAAGTAACGTTTTAACGTGGATATTGCCTTGTTCGTCCAAAGGGCAAATATCGTACGTGATAACGCCTGCGGCTTGCAGAGCGGCAAGCGGGCGTAAGACGGAATTGTGTTCCATGCAAGTAGCGACGACGTGATCGCCTTTTTTTAACGTTCCAAACAGCGCGATATTCAACGCTTCCGTGCAGTTTTTAGTGAAAATTGCGCGGTCGAATCCGTAACCGTCGAAATATTCGTTTAAAGCGTTACGGCAGCTTTGGACGACGTTGGCGCAGGACAGCGCGAGTTTGTGTCCGCTGCGACCGGGGTTCGCGCAGACTTGCATAGCGGAGCGGACGGCGGAAAGAACGGAATCGGGTTTTCTGCCGCCCGACGCGGCGTTGTCAAAATACAGCATAGATAGCACCTCTTATTCAGCGTAATTCATACAATATATTATTCCGAAAAAAAGGAGTATATGACTTATGATGATATTGGCGGTATTCCGTTCTCGCGCACATTCGTTGGCGTATGCGGAACGGTTGAACGGCTACGGCGTGCCCGCAACCACTGTACCCGCGCCGAAAGAGGCAAAAATCGGTTGCGGGCTTTGCGTGCGGTTTGACGCGCGATTTTACGTGCGCGCGAAAGCAATTTTAAAAACGGGCAAATACCCAACCTTTAAAGGTTTTTATAAAACGGAATTTTTAAACGGTAGAATGACGGTTACGCCGTATAATTAAAAGGAAAATACTTGCAAAATTTTAAAAAACGTGTTATACTGATACCGTTATGAAGAAAACGGATAAGAAGACCGCGCTTGCGGTTTTACAAACTTTATATCCCGACGCGAAACCCGCGCTTAAATACACCACGCCGTACGAGCTGTTGGTGGCGGTGATTTTATCCGCACAGTGCACGGACGAGCGCGTGAATAAGGTTACGAGCGTTTTATTTGAGCGGTATTCCACGCCTGAACAAATGTTGACGCTCTCACAAACGGAGCTGGAAAGATATATCTTTTCTTGCGGTTTTTACCGTATGAAAGCGGAGCATATCCTGTCCGCATCGCGCGATATCGTCGAAAAATACGGCGGCGAAGTGCCTGATACGATAGAAACGCTGATGACGCTCGCGGGCGTAGGAAAAAAGACGGCGAACGTCGTGTATTCGGTGGCGTTTGGCGGCGACGCGATTGCCGTGGATACGCACGTGTTTCGGGTTAGCAACCGTTTAGGGCTTGCCAAAGGGAAAACGCCTTTGGAAGTGGAGGCGGGTTTGCAAAAAGCCGTTCCAAAAGAAGATTGGTCGAAAGCGCACCATTGGCTCATTTGGCACGGGCGGAAAGTTTGCCATTCCAGAAAACCCGATTGCGAAAAGTGCGCGTTAAGCGGCGTATGCGATTACGCGAAAAAAGAATAAATTTGCCCCCTTTTTAGAATACTGAATAAAAAGGGGGATTTTTTATGCAACAAAACGGCGAAAAAGACGAAATTTTAAGTACGCTCGTGTCCGTGGAAGACTTGGCGGAAAAAAAAGCGAAAATCTATTCGCGCTTGCTTACCGACGCGACGCTTGCCAAGGATATGGAAGAACTTGCCTTGCGCCATTCGAAACGCAAACAGGCGCTTGAACGCCTGTTGAACGGCAAAACCAACGCCAAGGGGGAAGAAGAATGAAACTGGAAAAACGGGAAATCACGCTCAACGAATACGACAGCTTGCAGGACGCGTTCTATATGCAAAAACTGCTCATAACCGAATACGCGCACGCTTTGGCAAAGTCTTTGCGCAAGGAAACGCGTAGCGAGCTTATGCGTCTTTTAAAAGAAACGTGCGAGGATATGTGCTTTATCGGCGATTTAATGCACGGCTCGGCGATTGAGAACAAGAAATAATGTAGAATTAAGGTCAAGGAACACAGTTCCTTGCGGATTTGGAAGGACGAATTGCCCGTTAAACAATGCATTAATAATGCCTTGTAGGGGCGAAGTGAGCGCGGACATATGTCCGTCCGCGTGGTGACCGAGCGCAACGCTTACCTTACGTTGCGCGAGAAAAGCCTTAAAGCCCCTGTGGCAGTAGCTACCCGTAAACTGACCGAACGACCCAAGTAAAATATGTTACAAATATATGAACATATGAACATATCTTCATATAATATAAAAAATGATATAGAATAAATACGGATTGTGGATGTTGGTTATAAAAAATGTGGGTTGGGTGGCGTCGGGGATAAAAGGGTAAAATGTTGTGAAAAAAGTGCCGACCGAACGTGTTTACGTTCGGTCGGCGTTGCTAAATTAATCCCAATCAATCAAGCCTAATAAATAATCTGCTGGAACTTCAAAATATTGCGATAGTTTGAATATCGCTTCCGCGGATGGTAGTTGTTTACCTGTTTCCCAATAGCTGATCGACGCGTTGGAAACTTCAATATCTTCCGCTAATTTATTTTGTCCAATCTTTTTTTCGCTTCGGAGCATTTTTAATCGCTCGCTTAAAATATTAACGTCAAAACTTTTCATATCAATATTCTAACAAAAATTAGAACAAAACACTTGACTTCTAATTATAATTAGAATATAATAAAGAAGGTGGAAATATACCGTTTGCGTAAATTTTATTGCAATATGTATAGTTATAAGGAGAACTTAAAAATGAACAAAGCGAAAAAATTTCTTATAGGCTTGCTTGCGTTTGCAAGCGTTAGCGCGTTTGCGTGTGGTGTAGCCGCGTGTGGCGACGATAGCGCGAGTGATAATACGTCACCCGTTGAAAAAACGGAAATCGAACGGGTATACGATAGCTATGTAGAATACGCGGCGGCGCAAGGGCAAGCCCCGCTTGATTATGAAACGTGGCTTGCCACGATAAAGGGTGCAACGGGCATGCAAGGTCCGCAAGGTGTTGGCATAGAAAGCGTAGAAGTGGACGAGGACGGCATGATGATTATCACGCTTACAAACGGCACGGTGTTGCCTACGATTGAATTGCCTACGGGAGAACCGATTGAAAAAGGTGCAACGCGCAACTTGCATTATCAAAAAATTTCGGGTAAGGACGAATACCGCGTAATCGGCTTGGGGTTAGCATCCGAACAAGATATCGTTATTTCTTCCACTTATAACTGTTTGCCTGTCACTGAAATTGGTGCTAATGCGTTTGAAAACGAATCCTACATAACCAGCGTGGAAATTCCCGATAGCATAACGACGATTGGAGAAAGTGCGTTCTATGATTGCGACGGATTAACAAGCGTAACGATAGGCAATTCGGTAACGACGATAGGAAATTATGCGTTCTCTAGTTGCAATAATTTAACAAGCGTAACGATAGGCAATTCGGTAATGACGATAGGAGTTAGTGCGTTCTCTGGCTGTAGTGGATTAACAAGTATAACGATACCCGATTCGGTACTTTGGATTGCATATGATGCGTTTCTAGGATGTTACGGTTTGGCTAGTGTTGTATTTGAAGATACTTCTACTTGGTATCAGGTAAACGATTTTGACGTTTGGCGTAATAGGACTGGCGATGGTGAAGAAATTGACGCAACTGATGTTGAAAACTTGGCTAAAATATTGTCCGATAAATATGTTATGGGCGAAACAATGTGGTATAAATTATAAAAATAAGGAAAAGAAACATGGAAAAGTTTATTATCATTGCAGGTTCGCCAAACTCTGGTAAAACGATATCCGCCAATAAAACTATCCAAAAATTAGTCGCGGACGGCTTTGTGCCAGTACATAGTTTTGCTGGTAAGGTAACCCCGTTTTGGACGATTACAAACGCACAGGGTGATGAAACCAGCGTTGGTGACGTAACCTTAGAAAAAAACGGTAAAAAGGTGCTGGTTATTTCGTATGGGGATATCGTTGGTTCTTTGAATTGGATATTTAATCGAGTGCATTATGGCGATTATTATGCTATCGTATGTTGCTCGCACGCTACGCGCGGGAAACAGGTTTTTAACTTTTTCCATGATAAAATAGGGCAAATTAATTTAGATAAAACGAAAGTGATACCTATTTATAAGAATTTATTAAGCGGACACGTTAATTATCAAAAGGAAAACGAACATACGGCAGATTTAATTTTTGAGTTGTTGCAATAAATGAAAAAGAGCGGGTGACCGCTCTTTTTCAATGCATTATACATTTTTCATTATGCTCGTCGTTCCCCCTCCCTACCCCCCCCACACATACACATACACCAAATATGTGGCAAATATATGAACATATGAACATATCTTCATATAATATAAAAAATGATATAGAAAAAATGTGGATTGCAAGGGGCGTGTGTGAGGGGGGAATGAGAGGGGGAATGAGAGGGAGAATGAGAGGGCAAAGATAGGTGCAAAGGTAGGTGCGTAGGAAAACGCAGTGCGAAAGTTTAGCGTAGATAGGTGCGTAGGAAAACGCAGTGCGAAAGTTTAGCGTAGATAGGTGTGTAGGAAAATGCAGTGCGAACGTTTGACAAAGATAGGTGTGTGGAAAAACGCAATAGGAAAGTTTGTCATATAAAAAACGACCGTTTAGGGGTAAAACCTAAACGGTTGTGAAATTTTTTGCGGATTATAAAACGAATAAAACCGTGCCAAGCGCGGCAAGCGTTAAGCTGATTGCGTTCCATTTGGTTATCTTTTCGTTGAAAAAGACTTTGCCGCATACCGCCGAGAGGATCATGCTACCGCCTGTCGTTAACGGGTATAACAGCGATGCGGGAATGGTTTTTGCTGCCATTAAATTGAACGTCTGCCCAACGCCGCTGATAAGCGAAGTCAATAAAATCAACGATACGGGTATAATCCAACGCTTGATGGTAAGTGCGTTCCCGTTTTCCGTCCGTTCGCGCTGCAAAGGGTTGGACGTTTTTTTTGTGTGCGTTATACAAACGAACACCGTTGCAATCAGTAGCGTTAACACGCAATTACATAAATTTTCCCAAATGAGAAAGTCTTGTGTGCCCAAAGCGTTGGGCGTTGACTGATGTAATTTCGTGAATACGTTATTGATGCCGTTGCAAACGAATACGCCCAAGCAAAGCAGTAATCCGATTTTCGACGTGCGTTTATCCGTTTTTTCAAAGGTGGGAACAACCAAGGCAAGGAGAACGACGCTGATACCTGCTATGCGCCAGCCGACAATCGGTTCGTTCCAAAAGAGCATACCCACAATCGACGGAATAACCATACCACCCGATAAAATAAAGGTCGTATACAGCGACATTTTGCAATATTTCAAAGCGACGACGCCTGCGATATTGTCAAAGCCGATAGCGATTGCTACGATGAGTGCATAGACGAGCGTGACGCTCGAAAAACGGATTGTAAAGCCGTTGACGACGAACGAAAACGCGAAACCGCCAAGCGCAAGGAAAAAGGAAAACACCATTAAACTTAAAAAATTTTTCGTATAGCGGCGTTGATAGATTTTAGACGTTACGAAAACGCCGCTAATGCCGATAACCGCTATCAAGATATATAAGTATTCCACTGGTCGTGCCTCGTTGCTGCGGATTAAACGTAGTTCGTTTCAAATTCGGGTTTTGTGAACACGTCGTTATCGTTGGGGGCTTGGACGTTGCCGCCGTCGATGACGATTTTACCGTTTTCGTCGCCGAACAGCGCGATATGACGTTCGCAAGTGCTGTTCGTCGTAACGTTTTGTAAGCGTACCGTATGGAAGTAGCCCATTTTAAACGCAGCGTTTTGTTTTCTTTCTTCCAAGAACTGAACGTCACAGTTTTCCATAGTGATTTTTGCGCTTGCCGCGTCCGTGTCGCCGAATAAAAATACGGGAACGTATACGCCTGTCGCTTTGATATTTCGGAAAGTAATATCCTGCGCTGGAAGATTAAACCAAGAATGGTTGGAATCGACGAAATAGGAAATAAAACGTTGTGGATTCTCTACGGTACAGTCGGCAAAGAGCATATCGGACGGAAGTTCTTCCACCTTGCAATGTTTGCCTTCGATAAAATAGGAGAAGAAACTACGCAAGGTGTTAAAACGGTTAGGATTGGGCGTTGCAACAACGCCGTTTTTCTTTTCTTCGTCCGTCAGACTCAATCGCCAAGCGAAGCGACCGGGACCGAACGCGTGGCATCTATACGCGCGTACGTGTACGCCCGAAAAACGGAATGCGTTACAGGACGAATTTAAAATGCAGTCCTCCACTAAAACGTTGCGGTTGACGCAACCTGCGATACAATCGTCGCCCGTGTAGAATTTGCAATTACGGACGGTTACGTTCTCGCAGATGGTAAAATGTACGCCGTCGTGTCCAGCAAGGACGGTTACGTCGTCCACGAGAATATTTTTCGTTGTAAAAACGGCGTGCGCCCAGTTGGAGCTGTTTTCCACCGTATAGCCCTTAAACGTAATATTTTCCGATTGTATTACCGTTATACAGTGCGGACCGCGAAATTTTTCTTCGCCGTCGGGATTATAACAGTTTTGTCCGTCGATAACGGAGCCTTCTCCCCCGATAATCGATACGTTTTTTTCGTTATAAATTACGATAAACGCGTTGAACCACGCGCGTTTTTGCGGCGTTGCCGTGTTATATTCGGGAAGATAATTTTCAGGAATAGGGTTCCATTCGTCTTGGTTAAAAAAGGCGCGGTAATCGTTTAAATTGCGCGAACCGACGAGTTTTGCGTCTTTTAATAAATGCAAAGTAACGTTAGAGCGCAAACGCAGTCCGCCGCATAAAAATTCGCCTTTGGGTACGACGACCTCGCCGCCGCCCGACAAATAACATTTATCAATTGCGTTTTGAATATATTCCGTTTGCGGCGTTTGGGCGTTCAACGTCGCGCCGCAATCTAAAATGGAAAGTTGCATAATAAACCTCGCTACGTTAATATCTACAATATTATAACAAATTTCCCCGTAAAAGGAAATAGTGTTTTTTGTAGAGTTTAGCGATAAAGATAGTGAAAATTGTTTTTATAAAACGACCGCGAAGGAAATTTTCCTTTCGCGGTCGTTCAAAAATATTAAATAAACGTCGTTTCAAAATCTTCCAAAGCCCACACGCCGATTTTAAATTCGCTTTCCGTATAATCGCCTTTCGTGGAGATGTTATTGACGAAATTTCCGTACGTTGCAATCGTCGTTGAACCGTACATATTCGTACTGACGTTGGATAGCTTGATATCGCTGCAATTAGCCACCTTGATAAGCGGATTGTTGCGCCTGTCGTTTGCGTATTGGAAGATACAATTATCGAAGAACAGGGAAATAGGCGATTTTTTGCTGCCGTATACCAAAATAGGGATTCGCAAGCCTTCCGCTTGGATGTTGCGGAACGTTATATCCGATAACGGTTTGTTTTGCTGCCAAGGATCGGATTCGTCGTACTGGAAAGTGAAAAAACGATTAGAATTTACGATTTTACAATCGCTGAGTATGATATTGGACGACGTTTTCCGTACGTACATGCGTTTGTCGCCGTAATAGATGAAGAAGCCGATTAGATTATACCGACATTCGGGAAAACGGTCGGCGGTGGCGATTTCGCCGTCGATAAGCGCTTGCTTGGGCATGGTTAAACGGTGTCCGTATTTCCCTGGTCCTTGAGCGTTGCAATGCCGTATGGTAACGTTCGTACCGGCGAAACGGAAACAGTTACAGGACGTGTTCAGCTCGTTGTCTTCGATAAACACGTCGTGGTTGTTAAAGCCGACGAAACAATCGTTGCCGGTGGAGATATCGCAATACCGAACGGTAATTTTCTTGGTTTTATACAAAGAAATACCGTTATTGCCACCAAGCAGCGTAAGATGTTCGCAAAGCAGGTTCTTGCTTGCCCAAATACAGTGCGTATCGCCGCCCGCGTGCTGGGCGGTATAGCCTTTAAAGGTTACGTTAGAGGATTTTAAAACGTTGATACAATGCGGACCGCGAAAACCTTCTTCGCCGTTGGGGTTATAACAGTTCTGCCCGTCGATAACAGCGCCTTTTTCGCCGATAATCGCTACGTTATTGGCGGCGTATATATGAATTATTGCGCAATAATACATGCGTAAATCCGTTTCGTCTTGCGGTTTACGGATTTCGGGCATAATGCGTTCGGGCAGCGGTTCGATAGCGTCTTCGTCTAAAAGTACGCGATAATCCTCAATTTTACGTGAGCCGACGAGATTTGCGCCCGATAACAAACGCAAAGTAACGTTTGAGCGCAAGCGTATACCGCTGACGAGATATTTACCAGACGGCACGACGACTTCGCCGCCACCGTTTAAAAAGCAATGGTCGATTGCGTTTTGGATAAACGTATTTTGTAAACCGTCGGCGTTAGGCGTAGCGCCGAATTCTAAAATGGAAACGTTCATAAATACTCCTTGAAAGTTTGCAAATAACGTACTTTATATTATAGCCGTTAACGGATAAAAAATCAAGTACGTAGAAAAGATTTTAGGATTTTCTGTCAACGTCGTTAGTGTGTTTATCGACGGACGGTGGCTGACCGAGAATTTTCTTATAGGTATTGAAAAAGGTGGAATAATACTGAAAGCCCAGCTTTAAGGCGGTTGCAGTGGGGGATTCGCCCGCGGCAATCAATTCCTGCGCCTTATGGATTTTGATATTATTGATATATTTTTTGAGGGGCATACCCATGTATTTAGAAAACAAATGCGAAATATAATAGGGGCTTAAATACAAATCCGTCGCCATTTTTTCGAGAGTCAAGTTAGAAAAAATATTATCGCTAACGTATTGAATAATGGTGCGGATATGTTCGTTGACCTGTACTTGCACGGGCGCAAGCGTACCCAGCTGATTTTGCTTATGAATAGCCGTCGTTAAATCCAAAATAGTGGCTATCATTTGAATGAGCGTACATTCGTCGTTGGGTTGCAAGGTCAAACGTTCAATCTTTTGGAAATATTCTGCGACGTTCGCCTGTTTCGTGTCCGATTGTTTCAAAATGGTAAACACGCCGTTGTTCCCAAACAGCAAAAGGTGGAAGATATCGTTTATATTCGCGCTGTCAAGGGAAATCAAATGCGGATTAAACCGCAAAACGTAGCGTTCGTAATCCCCGTCTTGCAGAAGATATTGCTGTTTTTTCAACTGTTGCTTGTCCAAGACGATTAAATCGCCGGCGGAGGCAAGATAACGGTTTTCGTTAATCATTTGCTCCGCTTTTCCGCTCACGACGAATAGCAACTCGTAAAAGGAATGGGATTCCGCTTTGAACGGTTGCGCGTTTTCTTCGTCTTGGTAATCCAACAAGTGCTGAAAGAATATGTTTTTTTGCGGGGAATAATATTCCGTGAAGATTTTTCTCATAGCATTATTATAAAAGATACTGGCAAAAAATGCAATATTCGTAGCGCGAAATGACAAGAAACGCTATGTTTATCGCAAAAAATGTTATTTAATGTTAAAAAATTAGAGTTTATTGCCCAGTATTTTGTGTAACGGAACGGTTTTTTATGCAAAAGATAAGACAAGAAACGATATAGACAAGTCAAAAAACGCTATTTACAAGCGCACGTGAAAATGTTAAAATAATATAATAATGGAAAAAATAGAGCGTTTTGGCTTTGGAGATATATTTGGAGATACATTTGGAGATATAGAATGGACGAGAGAACGAGAACAGATTTATTCGTACACGATATGGTACACGATAATCCCGGGTTGACAAAATATCAATCCGCGTATAATAACCCGAAATTTTTAAAAGCGCGGGGGTACGACGGTAAGACGTTTGATTTATATAACTGTGCGCAGTACGGGTTATTGTGGGACGGCGTAGCGGAAAAGTACGGTAGAGAACCGATATTTCCCAAAGGCAGTAAACAGCGGGCTTGGGTAGAACAGCATAAAGCGAATTTACAAACGTTATACGCGCAAGCGGCGGCGGAGGGATTAAAAGTTTCGTTCATGATGGATATGATCGTTTTTCCGCGTGCGATGTTGCAAAGTTTTCCTGAGATTTTGAACGAGAACGGGGAAATCGATATAGGCAAAGCGATAACGCAAGAGTTGATGCAAGAGATGTTCGACGAAATGTTTCGCGAATATCCGCAAATTAGCGGGATATACGTCCGCTACGGCGAAACGTACGCGCAGGAAAAATACGGCATACCCTATCATACGGGCAATAACCCGATATTAGGCGGTGCGGAAGAATACCATCTAACGCTTATCCGTTTTCTGATTCAAACGGTATGCGAAAAGCACCAGCGCGAAATATATTACCGCAGTTGGGGGTTTAGTTCCTTTCAACGAGATAAAGAAACATATTTGCGCGTAAGCGAACAAATCCCGACGCATGATAAATTTTATTTTTGTATCAAGCACACGGCGGGCGATTTTTGGCGCAACGTACCTTTCAATCAATCGCTCAATAGCGGCAAACACCAACAAATCGTAGAAGTGCAAGCGGCGCGGGAATACGAGGGCAAGGGCGCGCACCCGAATTATATCGGAAGCGACGTTATCAACGGTGCGGAAGAATATAAAATGCTGCTGCAAGAGCGCGAAAAGAAAAGCTTGCGTGACGTAATCAACGTGGAAAATTCTTTGGTAAAAGGGATATGGACGTGGTCGCGCGGGGGCGGTTGGGACGGACCGTATTTGAGCGGCAAAAACGGCAAGAACGGCGAAATCGTCGTGAAAAACGGCAAAGAGCTTTGGTGCGATTTGAACGCGTACGTCCTTTCGCAATGGGCAAAGGACACGTCGAAAAGCGATCAATATTACGCAAAACAATACGCAAAAGAAGTGTTGGGAACGTCGGATACGGACGCGCAGATTTTTTACGAGCTGTGTTTGCTTTCGTCGCGAGCGGTGCTCTTTGGCAGGGGTACGACGACGGATAAATACGATTGGTGCATACTTTGGACGCGCGATCAAAATATCAATCCCGAACATTTTCATACCAACGTGAAAAACGCCGTGCAAGCGGGCGTGGCGAACGAACTGCTTTTAGAAAAAGCGCAAAGCGTAGCGTTTTGGAAAGAGATAGTGGCGCTCTCTGAAAAAATCACGACGGGCAACGCCGTAGACTATATCCGCGTTACGTGCAAATACGGCTACTATTTGTACGCGATTTTTGAAACGATGTACCGCGCGAACGTGCGCGCGTTGCAAAAGGACGAGCGTGGCGTACAAGCCGCAATACAAGAATACGATTCGCTTTGGAAAGGCTGGCAAGCCTTGAAAGCCGAAAACGATTGCTGTCCTACGCTGTACGAGAAGAAAAACGAAAATTTGGATATGCTTTGTTATCGCGGTAACTTTGGCTTTGACAGCGTAATGGACGGTTTACGCAAATAGAACACGTTGCCCCCAAAAACAGATTTTTCCATAAAAAAGCCAAAAGTAGAGCAAAAAACGCTATGCAAAGCGCAAAATATGCGATTTACGAATGAAAAAACCTGTGTTATAATGGATAATGTCAAGGTGAAAAATTTTGACAAAAATAAGGGGCTAGCCCCTTTGTGTTCAACTGAACACAAAAAATGTTTACCAGAAAAAATTTGAACAGTAAGGAGGAGTAAGACAAAATGAAACAACAGTACAACTCACCGATTATATCGGTAATGGCGTTTTGCAGTATGGACGTCATCACAGCATCTATCGTGGACGATTCCGCGAAGTTCAACATTGAAAAATGGGTAACTTTTGAGTCGTAAGGGGAGGGAGAATATGAAAAAACAAGCTAAAAAGAATTTGATTGTAGCATTATCTCTCGCTTTCGTAGCTTCGCTTGGCGTGGCTGGGCTTGCCAAAACGGACGTGTACGCAACGGGCGAGGTGGAAGAAGTAGCGGTTGAGGGCAACTTTGAAATGGTTGACGGCGCGGCAATCCGTATTAAGAGCAACACCCCCTCGGGTATCCGTTGGAGCGTGACGGTTTCGGAAAGCTATTATAACTACGTGACGAGCCTTGGCGAAGTGCAATGGGGTATGGTCGTGGATAAACAACCCATTACGGAAAAGGGCGGCGCAACGCAAGAAGTTATTCCTTTGAAAAATCAAACATTGCCTAAATTTACCGCAAACGACGGCGTAGAAGAAACGTGGACGTATTACGCAAGTATCACGTACGATGAATTAGACGTGAGCGATACGGATACGTTGGCGAAAGTTTACGAAACGGTGTTGTACGCTCGCGCTTACGCAACGGTGGGTGAACATACGGAACTTGCAGTGGACGCGGACACGGGCAGAGCGATTAAAGGCGTAGCGATGCACTGCTTGGTTGAAAATACGAGCGACGTAACGACGGGCAACAAAGACCTGTTCGTTGCATACGCAGGCGGCGATTACGCGGTTACGGAAACGAAAGATTTCAATAACGAAAGCGCGTACGCAACCTACGCAAAAACGGGCGTAGTGACGGCGGAAGTGGCTGACGGCGATTACGACGCATATTTCGGCGCGAAATATTTGGGTAAAGTGACGGCGGCAGACGGCAAAGTGACCGTAAATCCCACGGGCTTGGCACAGGCGCAATTAACCCTTGGCGAATTGAGCAATATCAGCCTTGTTAGTGGCAACGACGTAACGAAAGTTCCCTTTATCGCCGCAACGCATATCGTCGGTGACCAAGCCGCAGGCGTTTCGGACGGGGATGAATGGAGCGCAGAAATGAAATATTCGGGTACGAGTCCTGAACCTACGAAAGACTGGTACGTGGTCGTTGTAAAAGATATGGATTTAGGTGGCGTTAATAAATGTAAAGGTCGTGGCGATGCAAGATTTCACGGTAGTTTTAACGGTTTAGGCCATACGATTTCCAACTACAAAGTCGGCGGAGACCAACGTGCCTTATTTGGTGCTTTTGGCTCTACGTCTGACCACGGGGTATTGATTGAAAACGTTGCGTTTACGGACGTTACCGTATCGGGTACGAACGGCTATCCGATAGCGGAATACGTTTACGGTACTATGCACCGTTTACAAAACGTATACGTACAAGCAACGTTTACGACGAACGGTGCGTGTCAAGGTGTTTGGAGAAACACGGCTGCTGCAACGGTGATCAATTGTATTGCCGATTTGACGTATACGACTGCACCTGAAAAGGCATATGCTTTTTCGGATAGTAGTGCAACGGGTTCTTATTTCTACGACTGCTTTGCAGCAACCAACGCAAAGGCGACGGTATTTAGCAGTGCAACGGACGGCAATAAGGCTACGCCTGCAACCAACGTATCCAATTCTATAAACACGTTAATCCCTGCTATCAAAGCAAGTATGGCGGCAGAAGAAAATAACAATTGGGCTGAGTACTGGACTTACGACGATTATAGCGTATATTTTGGAAATAGCTTAGTAGCGCAAAATAAAACGACGTTGGAAACGGCTTACTTGGATGAAAATACGACCATTTCCCTTTCGGAACTTACGGGCGGCGACGTGGAAAAAGTGTTGTTAAACGGCACTGAAATTCCTTCTGATTATTACGTAGACAACAAATTGACGTGTTATGTTGAGGATTATACGGTAGGCGAATTGAACACGGTTTCCGTTTACGGCAACGGCAAAATCGTAGAACAACCGTTCGTGGTAGTTACGCACGCGATTTCTACGGCAGATGAATTGCAAGCTTTCTTCCAGTACAATAAAGGAAATCAAAACTCTAACACCACGCAAACGGCTGGCTGGTACGTAGTTTTAACGGACGATATCGATATGGACGGTGCAACGGTAACGGCAGTGAACCACACGACGGGTCCT
>SVHY01000014.1 GCA_015055545.1 Clostridiales bacterium | reverse complement strand
CTCAAATCGAAAAGAACCCGTGTCGTACCGCTTAAACAACTTGAAAAATTGCGATTTTCCGTAAGGTTTTTTGCCTGCGGCTAACGTTCTTTTATAATATCTACGCCACATTACGAAAACCGTAAGCCCTCTCTTCTTTTTATCCTTTTCAAGCGCAATAAAATCGGGCTCTTCGTAGCCACTTCTATGCACGCGCCTGGGATAAAGCCTTTCAAGCAATTGAATATCCGACAGTAATTCAAAGACAGGCTCGTCAATACCGCATTCTTTCGCTCTTTTAATCGTTTTCAAAACGGTTGTACGCGAACATTCGCAAAGCTTAGCGATTTGCGTCGTCGTGTTTCCCCTATAATGATACTGTAAAATAGCTCTATAATTGGTCATTTTGCCTTTTTCAATCCTTTTTTGCTTGAAATGTTTTATATGCATATTATACCACACAAAAAAACAAAAGTAAAGTGTTCAACTTAAGTGGAATAAAACTTTTTTTGGGCGTTTTTCGGCTTATTTTTCGCCCAAAAAACGTAAAAATTGAGCCTGCATCGAGAAGATGCAGGCTCATAAACACAATATATGGTGTTTTTACTAAATTTTAATTCAAGATTTAGGACCTAGGATTGCGGATGTTCGCTTGCGCAGCCGACAATCTTGCGATGGGAACGCGATAAGGCGAGCAAGAAACGTACGAAAGCCCAATCTCGTGGCAGAATTCGATAGACGAGGGATCGCCGCCGTGTTCGCCGCAAATACCGCAATGCATTTCGGGACGAGCCTTTCTACCGTTCTTAACAGCCAAATCCATAAGCTGACCTACGCCCGTCGTATCCAATCTTGCGAACGGATCCGATTCGTAAATCTTATTCGCATAGTATGCGGGCAAGAACTTACCAGCGTCGTCACGCGAGAACCCGAACGTCATTTGCGTTAAGTCGTTCGTACCGAAACAGAAGAATTCTGCTTCTTTTGCGATTTCTTCCGCCGTCAAGCACGCACGGGGAATTTCAATCATCGTACCAACTTCGTATTTAAGCGCTACGCCCGATGCCGCGATAACTTCGTCCGCCGTCTTTACGACGATGTCTTTCACGAACTTCAATTCCTTCGTTTCGCCCGTCAACGGAATCATGATTTCGGGAACGAGAGACCAGTCGGGATGCTTTTTCAAAACTGCAATTGCAGCTTTAATAACCGCTTTCGTTTGCATAACCGCAATTTCGGGATACGTTACCGTCAAACGGCAGCCACGATGGCCCATCATGGGGTTGAATTCGTGCAAGGACGAGATAATGTCTTTAATTTGCGCAACCGTCTTGTTTTGCGCTTTTGCAAGCGCCGCGATGTCTTCTTCCGACGTAGGAACGAATTCGTGGAGAGGCGGGTCAAGGAAACGAATGGTTACGGGATAACCACCGAGAGCCTCGAACAAGCCTTGAAAGTCTGCCTGTTGCATAGGTTCGATTTTTGCAAGCGCTGCTTCTCTTTCCTCTACCGTATCCGAACAAATCATTTCACGGAACGCGCCGATTCTGTCAGGGTCAAAGAACATGTGTTCCGTACGGCAAAGGCCGATACCTTGCGCACCGAACGCCACCGCTTGTTTCGCATCAGCGGGGCTGTCCGCGTTGGTTCTTACGCCAAGTGCCTTGTATTTATCCGCAAGTTCCATAATACGTCCGAAATAGCCGGAGTTAGGGTCTGCGGGCACGGTTTTGATAAGCGTGTCGTAGATATTACCCGTCGAACCGTCAAGCGAAAGCACGTCGCCTTCCTTGAAGATTTTACCAGCGAGCTCGAACCATTTTTCTTCTTCGTGCATTTTGATGTCGCCACAACCGGATACGCAGCACGTACCCATACCACGCGCAACAACCGCTGCGTGCGAGGTTTGACCGCCGCGAACCGTCAAGATACCTTGCGCGTATTTCATACCTTCGATATCTTCAGGGGACGTTTCCAAACGAACGAGAATAACTTTTTCACCCTTCTTGCCTTCGATAACTGCGTCTTCTGCCGTGAACACGATTTTACCAGCTGCAGCACCGGGGGAAGCCGCGATACCTTTACCGACTACGTTGTTCTTGTCCGCATCTTTCAAAGCTTTCGCATCGAATTGCGGGTGCAACAACATGTCAAGGCTCTTCGCGTCGATTTGCATAAGCGCTTCTTGTTCGGTGATCATGCCTTCGTCAATCAAATCGCAAGCAATCTTGATAGCCGCCGCCGCCGTTCTCTTACCGTTACGAGTTTGAAGCATATACAATTTTCTGTCTTGAATGGTAAATTCCATGTCTTGCATATCATGGTAGTGATTTTCAAGAATATCGCAAACCTTCAAGAACTGTTCGTATACTTCAGGGAATACTTCTTTCATTTGCGCGATAGGCATCGGCGTACGAACACCCGCAACAACGTCTTCACCTTGTGCGTTGGTCAAGAATTCGCCCATCAAGCCCTTTTCGCCCGTAGCAGGGTTACGCGTGAACGCAACGCCCGTACCAGACGTTTCGCCCATGTTACCGAACGCCATCATTTGTACGTTTACCGCCGTACCCCAGCTGTAAGGGATATCGTGGTCCATACGATAGATATTCGCACGGGGGTTGTCCCAAGAACGGAACACCGCTTTCACCGCTTCAAATAGCTGTTCTTTCGGGTCGTTAGGGAATTCCTTACCGAGCTGTTTCTTGTATTCTGCTTTGAACTGATTAGCAAGTTCTTTCAAGTCGTCCGCGTCCAGTTCCACGTCTTGCGTAACGCCTTTCTTTTCTTTCATTTCGTCGATGAGCTTTTCAAAGTACTTCTTGCCCACTTCCATAACAACGTCCGAGAACATTTGAATGAAACGGCGATAGCAGTCCCAAGCCCAACGGGGGTTACCCGATTTCGTTGCAATCGTGTTGACAACTTCTTCGTTCAAACCAAGGTTTAAAATCGTGTCCATCATGCCAGGCATGGACGCACGCGCACCCGAACGCACGGATACGAGCAAGGGATTTTCCTTGTCGCCGAACTTCATACCGCAAATCTTTTCCATCTTGTCGATGTATTCCAAGATTTCCGCTTGAATGTCGGGGTTGATTTGTCTGCCGTCCTCATAATACTGAGTACAAGCTTCCGTAGAGATGGTGAAGCCTTGGGGAACGGGAAGACCGATATTCGTCATTTCCGCAAGGTTTGCACCTTTGCCGCCGAGGATTTCGCGCATTTTCGCGTTACCTTCGGTAAAGAGATAGCAATATTTCTTTGCCATAATATATATTTCCTCCAAAAAAGATTTTTTTGTATTGTTGTCTAACCATAATATTTTAATATAAAACGCATAAAATAGCAAGCCTTTAAGCGGGCTTTTTGAGATTTTTTCGCGAAAATGTAAAATTTTTACGCAAAATTTTGCGCAAGCGAGTATTTTTCGCCTGCGCAAAACATATTATAACGTTTCCGTCAACCGCGCTTTTATTACTTCCGCCATACCCGATATGGCTACGACCGTCACGTATTCTTCCACCGTTTCGACCTTTTCCAACTGCACCCAAAGCTCAATTTTTAAACGGTTGTTGTATTCGCCCACCGTCAACGTTTTCGCCGCTTGTGCAAGCAACCTTGAAATCGGCGTTTGCGGTTCGTACGTTGCCGTAACGACGATTTCTTTCGCGCCGCCAAACGCGAATTCCGCCGCCGCGTGCATTAGATGCAAATTCTTCACGGGCACTTCCACGCCGTCCACGTATACGCGTACACGCGCGCCTGCGGGTATGTCTTTAAAGGAAACGCGCACTATTCTATCCGCGGGCACAACGGAAACGTCACCCGTCGATTGCATACGAATCGTTTGCACGTTCTCGTTATCCGTTTGCGTAAGACTTGCCGTAATTTGCGTACGCAAAACACCGCTATCCCCGTCTTCACGCCCGTCTTCGCAAAGCGTAAACGCGCCGTTACCCTCCCATACGCAAATTTCCAGCTTTTTCGGATTTCTTACGTCGTTGCCCACGTTCGCGCCAAGCGGCACAATCCCGCCTGCGCGCACAAGCACGGGTATGCTATCCAACGTACGCAGCAACGTTTTTTCCACGCCGCCCTTTTCCACAACGTATCGATCGCCCGTAAAAATATCCGTCCAAACGCCTTCGGGAATCCAAGCTTTTACACGCGCGTATCCGTCCGCTTCGCGCTTGGCTGTAACGGGTACGACGAGCATTTGTCCACCGAATAAATATTCCCTATCGTAAGCGTACGCATTCGGTAAATCCCATTCGTAATAAAGCGGTTCGACAAGCGCAACGCCATCCTCGTGCGTACGGTAAGACGCCGAATACAAATAAGGCAACAATTTATGCCGAAAACGCAACCACTCTTTCACAATCTCGCCCGCACCGTTCATGAAATACCAAGGCTCTTTGGAAAGCGTTTCCCAGCTAGAACAATGCAAACGGTTGATAGGGCTAAGCACGCCGAACTGTACGTGCCGTGCAAACAATTCGTCCTCTTTCTCGCCCCTGTGATGCCCGCCGATATCGTGCGACCACCAAGTATACCCCACGTTGCTTGCCGTCGCCGTAAAATAAGGCAGATAATCTAACGTCGCCCACGTAATTTCCGTATCCCCCGAAAAACCGAGCGGATATCTGTGCGAACCTACCCCCGCATATCTCGACAAAATAAGCGGATTTTCTTTCTCTTTCGCATTATCCAAATAATGATAGTGATTGAGCGACCAAAGCGGGTCAAGCCCAGCCATTTTCGTTTTCGTTCCCTGTTGCCAGTCAATCCACCAAAAGGTTACGCCCTCGCGCTCAAACGGTTTATGCAAGATATCAAAATACGCATTGACGAACGTATCGTCGGTAATATCGAACGGGATTGCCTGCTTTCTCGTCGCGTCCATACCCAACGCCTTACACATATCCACGTATTGCTCGTCCCAAAACCGTACGCCGTCCGCAGGGTGCAAATTGAGCGTGATTTTCAAGCCCATTTCTTCAATTTCTTTGAGCATAGCACGATAATCGGGAAACAAATCCGTATTCCAGCTATACCCCGTCCAGCCCGCGCGTTTATACTCGTCCTTGCCCACGTAATAGGGGGTATTTTTGCCCGTTTCTTCTAATCGGAATTTTTCCGCCGTCGTCGTTGACCAGTGCCAGTCCATGTCAATCGTCGCAACGGATAATGGCACTTCGTTTTCTTTAAAACGCGTTAAAAGCTGCATATACTCTTCCTGTGTATACGCGTGGTATCTGCTCCACCAGTTCCCCAGCGCAAACCGCGGCACGAGCGGCGTTTTGCCCGTGATCGTATACAATGCCCGCAGCGCAGCGCGATAATCGTTGCCGTACGCGAAAATATATTCGTCCGCGCCGTCGCCACGTTGCGGTTTGATTGCTCCGTCGTCGCCAAGCGTCAACGAGTCCACGTCGTCGTACACCGCCACACCCGTTTTCGAGCATACGCCCGTGCCAAGCCGCACTTTCTCTTGCCTCTTTTCCTTCCATAACATATGCACGTCGCCGTTACATTCGTCCAACGTTCGATACGTGCCGAGCAAGTTTCCTGCGTTGGAAATTTCTTTCCATTCCCCATTCGACAAACGAATACGGCAATCGTCGCGATTTTCGCAAATCTTTAGCGTGCACGCGTCCGTTTGAATATATAACGCACCGTCTTTTTCTTCCGCTTGATACGTTTGCGCGGGCATATCCCGAAACCAAACCGATTGCGTCGCCGCGTCGCGGAATCGCAAATTCTCGCTCCGTTCCATACGGAATAACCGCGCGCCCAGCACCGTTATACGATAGCTTTTCCAAAGCACGATATTCTCGTTTTTTGCCTTTCCAAAAGTTTTTACTTGTAAATGTTGATTTAACATATCCTTCTCCCTTGACCTTTTTGGAATTTTATGTTATCATTATATCATAAAATATCCGTTTTTAATTCGGTTTATTCTTTATTTTATCATAAATGTTAACCAAATCAATATAATCCGAACCCGATTTTAAGTGCCGAATTTTGCCTTATACTGCGTTGAAAGTCTTGATAAACCGTTTGGTTTGTCTACGCCTTTCGCCTTGTCTAACGCGAAAATTCGGCTACTGAAAATTGCAAGCACGCAAAAGAGCGTATTTTTAGGCGATTTTTGTGGGGCGTGGGCGTAGGCGTATTGAACATACGGCAAGAACGCGACTCGCGGAAAGCGACAAAAAGACGCCTTTTGCGCGGGTTCGGATTACATTGATTTGGTTATGGTGTTATTATGTTTTTTGAAAGCAAGCGCGATTCTAAGCATTATTACCACGAAGGCGACAATAATTGTTTGCCACATTTTCACCGCTCCGTCGAATTTTTGTACGTGACAAAGGGTAAAAAACAAGTGTTCATCAACGGCGAAAGTCAGTGGTTGACGGCAAATCAGTTGCTCGTCTGTCCACCCTATACGTTACATTCGTATTTACAATCGCACGGTGAACAAATCGCCGCGACGGTGTCCGCGGATTTTTGCGTGGAATTTGAACAGTTTTGCCGCATACAAACCCCGCAAACGTTTATCGTAGACGATACGGACGGGGAAATGCTCCGTTTGATACGGCAAATCAAAACGGCATGCAACCGCACGTATTTACGCGGCACAGTCAATTGCCTGCTTGGGTTATATCAATCGAAAGTAACATTTTTGCCGCGCGCGAATCTAGGCGAAAAAGCGCTAATTGTACGAATCGCGGAATATATCCACGAAAATTATGCGGAAAACATTACGCTGGAATCACTCTCTAAACAGTTTGGCTATTCTCGCAATTATTTTTCCGCTCTTTTTAAAAAATTTTTTCAAACGGGAGTCACGCAATACATCAATTCGGTGCGCGTGCAACGTTCGGTAAAGCTACTCCGCAATCAAAAAGTATCCAGCGTATACGCAGCCGTCGGTTTCCAAAGCCCGCAACAATATTTTCTTAATTTTAAGCGCTTTTACGGTTGCACACCAAAAGAGTATTTAAGCGAAACGCGTTGCGTTTCGCTTAAATGAATTGCAAGCAGGGCTTGCGTGAATTGAAATTTTTAATTTCATAAATTGCGCCTAACGGCGCGTTTTTCATTATGGAATATTTATAAGCGAGATTCTATCGTTGCTTCGCGACTCCAGAATGACAAAACGAGGGTTTGCGATAGAAGAACGGACGGAAGCTTGTAGAAGATTCGCCGCGGGGCGTTCCCCGCCATTTCATGAAACGCAAAGCGTTTCAATGCATTAAAAAACACCTTTTCCAAATTTTCGGAAAAGGTGTTTTTGTTTTAGCTTTTAATTAGCCACCAAACGACATGTTATTGTTGTTGTAGTTTTGGGGCGCGCCGTATTGAGGTGCTTGGGGAGCTGCGTATGCAGGCATACCGTAACCGTAGGGATTAACGGGTGCAACGGGCTTCGGAGCAACCACTTTTTGCGCGATAGCCATACCGAGGTTGATAACCGCGAATACTGCCGCCAAGATAACGGGCGTAATGCTAACTTCGGGAAGAACCGCACCTACAGGCAATTCACCTACGTTCTCTGCTCTTACTAAGCCTTCGTAAATCTGTTCAACTTGACCTTTTACAAGCACTGCACATACCACATAGATAGCGGTGAAAATCAAGAGAACAATAGAGATACCAAGGTGACCGCTCTTTTCATCGCTCCACAAATTCTTGATCATCTTGCCAAGAGCAACTGCCGCAAGAATAGCAACAACGATACCGAAGATTTCCGCCATCATGCTGAAGCTCAAAATCAAATCACTTGCATACGAAACTTCATAACCCATGCTACCCATAGAGGACATATCATACCAAGCTTCTTCGTTCATTGCCATGAAAGCACCCGATGCCGTATCTTTAACGATTACATAATCCGCAAATTCTTCATTTGCAATCATCTGCAAGAAAGACGTCGTCGTAGTCGTCGAAGAACCTTCGCTCGATTTAACAACCGTAATAGCCGCTTCTTTCGCACCCGTGAATACGAACGCGATAGCAACCACTGCAACCACTGCAAACGCAACACGCAAAATGCCTTTTACGTTGAGCCAAGATTTAGCCGACGCGAAGAGTTTTGCCGCAACGAATACGCCGATACCAATGCAACCGAGCACAATCGCCGTCTTGGTAATACCGTTAAAGCCGTAGGAAACGGTCATCGTAGCAACGCCCATGTCAACTTCTTCCATTGCATATACGTTCAAAGCGTACAACATGCCCGAACCCATGAAGAACATAACAACCGTAAGGATAGCCCATTTGCCAAAGTTGTTTGCTTTACCCGTCATTTCTTTGATGAACGAGATAATTGCGGGGATAGCAAAGGAAACAACCAAAGCAAGCGTCGTAAGGGAAATGATAATACCGAAGATTTGCGTCATGGTTATTCTCACAACTATATCAGAACCTGACATTTCCACAAGTTGTATCACTGCGTTCAATTCATCTGCTGTCGCATTTGCATCTAATCCGTAAGCAGCACGGGGATATTCACTGAAATAATAGAACAAACCGCCCATTTCTTGCGTTTCCGCACTAGCCCCAAACATCGAACCCAATGCCGATTCAGCCGTCATTTCCACGCCGATACCGAACAAGCCGATAATCGCGAAGAGAACGCCGAGCATAAGAACTGCGCTACCAACGATCGACAAGATCTTTTGCAACGTGTTCATAGGAGCTTTCGCCGCAACGGGAGCGTACACGGGAGCGGGAGCTACGGGAGCAGCCGCATACGCGGGAGCTGCAGG
Organism: Clostridiales bacterium; assembly: GCA_015055545.1. GTDB lineage: Bacteria > Bacillota > Clostridia > Christensenellales > Borkfalkiaceae > Scatosoma. Next base: position 34,543 of record SVHY01000014.1, on the reverse strand, counting down.
AGCAGGAGCCGCTTGAGGTGCAGGAGCTGCTTGGGGAGCAGGAGCCGCGCCTTCCGCGTGTCCACAGTTGGGGCAGAATTTGCCTTCGTGAACCGTACCGCAAGCAGAACACGTCGTTTGACCGTCCGTTCTACCGCCACAGAACGCGCAGAATACTGCATCTTTCGCGTTCATTTGCCCACACGATTTGCAAGCGACTTTGTCGTCTTCCATACGTGCGCCGCATGCGCTGCAAAATTTCACGTTATCCGCGTTTTGCGCGCCGCATTGTTTACATACCATAATTTTTTACCTCCAAAGAGTTTATTTAGACGATGATATGACGCGCCCCTACGGTTTACTATGTAAAGGTATTATTTCGTTGCTTGCAACGAAATACCCCGCGGGGTACGTTTTGGCGAATACTTTCGCCTGTTATTTTAGCGAATACTTTCACCAGTTAATATATTACTACACAAAACAATTATATTCCTTTTAAAATTATTTGTCAAATAATTTTTCACGATTTTTTATTATTTTTTCATTTTTTTATCACATTTTGCATGTTAATTTTTTCCTTTATAATATCCCGCCCCCGTTTTATCGAAAACAGGGGCGGATTAATCTTACGATATACTCAATCTTATCTCGCTCAACGCGTTTTTTTCAAGCCTTGATACTTGCGCTTGGGAGATACCCACTTCTTCAGAAATCTCCGTTTGCGTTTTGCCTTGGTAATACCGAAGATATAAAATCTTCTTTTCCCGCTCGCCAAGTTTGCCTATTGCCTCGGTGAGCGCGACACGTTCCGTCCAAATCTCGTCCGTGTTCTTCTCATCACAAAGCTGGTCCATAAGCAGCAGCGTATCCCCTGCTTTGTTGTACACGGGTTCGTAAATGGAAACGGGGTCGGATATGGCGTCGAGCGCGTACACCACTTCCCGCTCGGCGACTTGCATTTCTTCCGCTATCCGCGCAATCGTCGCTTCTTCGTCCCGTTCTTCTATTCGTTCGCGCGTTTTCAAAATCTTATACGCCATGTCGCGAATGGAGCGCGAAACGCGCAGGGAATTGCCGTCCCGAAGGTAACGTTTAATTTCCCCGACGATCATCGGCACGGCGTAGGTGGAAAATTTCACTCCAACACTCGTATCAAAGCCGTCAATCGCTTTGATAAGCCCCACGCAACCCGCTTGAAATACGTCGTCCGCGCCCAAGTTCTTGATCCGAAACCGTTTCACAAGCGACAGCACCAACCGCATATTACCGATTATAAACGTATCGCGCGCCGCTTTATCCCCCGCTTTCAGCTTTTGCATGAGTTCTTCACTTTCTTTTGCCGTGAGCTTGGGTAGTCCCGATGTGTCCACGCCGCAAATTTCCACTTTTTGCATACTTGTTCTCCTTATTATACACATGCGTGTATGTACGCGCGCACAAATAGAGCCAAATAGAGTCAAATCAAGGTTCGGTGTTTCTATTGTGCGCATTCCACGCGCTTTTTATACCCTCGACAAAAAATCCGTTTTTTGACAAAAGAAACCTTTTTTTCGTGAACGTATACGCTTTATAATGTCCGTATGGTCGTCTATATTGAATACGCGCTCATTGAAAATTTTTTGCTTGACGGGCTACTTTTATATCTCGCCGTGTTCACCGCAAAAAACACGGTCAAATTTGGACGTCTGACTCTTTCCGCAGCCGTCGGCGCAGTCGGCGCGCTTGCCCTTCCGTTATTGCCCGTAGCCGCTTTTTGGGCATACCCTATCAAATGCATAGGCGGGGCGGGGCTGTGTTTTCTCGCAAACGGGAAAAAGCGGTTTTTTAGGGTCTGCGGCGCGTTTTTCGCCTATTCGTTCGCCTTTGCGGGAGCGATGTTCGCATTCTTTTCTTTTCAAGCGCAAACGGGCGGGTATTTTCTTTCGCAATCGGGGGTAACGTTCGTCGTTTGTTTGGGCGTAATCCTTACCCTTATTTGCGTTGCTTGCGTCAAGCGGTTAAAAAAGAGGCGCGCGATCTATCGGCATATTTACGCGTGTAAAATCCGTTATCAAAACCGCGAAATACGCGTCGACGGGTTCTTGGACAGCGGGAACTTTGCCAACCTCAAAGGACAAGCGGTTTGTTTTCTTGCTCCCGACGTCGCTTACGACTTGTTTTCCGACGAATTTTGGGATAAAGACGGGGGGCAGGTACAGGACGAACTGCAAATCTCCACGCTTGGGGGCGTGAAAACTTTACCCGCATTTTTGGGCGTTATTGAAATTACGACGGACGAAAAAACAGTGGTGAAACAGGTATATCTTGCCATAAGCGCGAATATATTATCAAAGGAATATAAATTGTTGCTACATTCCCGTATTTTGGACGATTGACGGGATAAGGAGAAATTATGAAATGGACGTTGGCTTTACAAACGATTATTGAAAAATTCCGCAGCGTTATAACTGCGCACAACCGCGTAGATTACGTGTGCGGCGACGGGGAGGCGTTACCCCTACCCCTTTCCCCCGAAGAAGAGAGCGCGCGTTTACGCGAAATGGCAATGGGCGAAGAATGGGAGCGTGAACAGGCAAAAGCCGAACTCATTCAGCGGAATTTACGGTTGGTCGTGTACATCGCGCGCAAGTTCGACAATACGGGCGTGGAAAACGACGACCTAATCTCCATCGGCACGATCGGGCTTATCAAAGCCATCAATTCCTTTCGCACGGACAAGAATATCAAGCTTGCCACCTATGCTTCGCGGTGTATTGAAAACGAAATTCTTATGTATCTGCGCCGAACGGCGCGCCTAAAAAGCGAAATTTCTTTCGACGAGCCGTTAAACACCGATTTTGAAGGCAACGAATTACTCCTTTCCGACGTTTTGGGCACGTCCGCAGACAGCGTATACGGCGATATCGAGGCAAATGCCGAAAAACAGCAACTAAAAGAGGCGCTCAAAAAGCTGTCCGATAGAGAACGGAAAATTATGTTTTTACGGTTCGGTTTGGGCGGTGGCGAGGAAATGACGCAAAAGGACGTAGCAGACCTTTTGGGCATTTCCCAAAGCTACATATCCCGTTTGGAAAAGAAAATCATTCTACGTCTGAAAAAGGAAATTGCGAAAATGGAATAACCGAATCAAACATTGAAGAAAAAAGGAAGTGCCGACGTACTTCCTTTTAAAATGCGTTTTGATAATAATCCACGTTCCCCTCGCCGTCCACTTCCGCTACGTCAAAGCGGGCGTTTGGTTCTTCTCTCTTTTTTAAGCCGTAAAATTTGGCGATTTGAAAATACCGTCTACGCTTGTCCGCCGTAATCGCCTCACGCGGCGCACCGAACAAATCGCTCGTACGGGTTTTGACTTCCACGAATACGGTTTCGTCCGTCTGCTTATCCAAAACGATGATATCCGCTTCGCCAAACGGCGTACGGAAATTGCGTTCAAGCAATACATACCCCCTGTCTTTAAGGTATTGACAGACTATTTTTTCGCCTTTTTTACCTAAAACTTTTTTGTGAACGTCCTGCGGTGAATGGGACATAAACCTTGCTCCTTAATCGCCTGTATATGTGCTGCCGTGCCGTAGCCTTTATTCTTTTCAAACGCGTACGCAGGATACGTTTTCGCGTATTCGTCCATAAGATTATCACGGTATACTTTTGCTACGATACTTGCCGCGCCGATGGAATAAGACAACGCGTCGCCGTGGATAACGCTTTTTTGCGGTGTGGCAATATCGAGCGTCATATTCCCGTCCGTAAGAACGATTTCGGGCGAGATTTCCAAGCTTTCAACCGCGCGTTTCATACCAAGCTTGGTCGCCTCTAAAATATTGATTTCGTCAATCGTCCTTTCGTCGATTTCAATAACCGTATAACAAAGCGCCTTTTCTTTTATCCTTTCCGCAAGCTCTTCACGCTTTTTCTCGGAAAGTTTTTTGCTATCGTCCACGCCGACGATTAAATCATTTTCGTCAAGCGGCATAATCACCGCCGCGCATACGACGGGACCTGCCAAAGGTCCGCGCCCCACTTCGTCCACGCCGGCGATATATCTTACGCCCTTTTTCTGCAAAGCGCGTTCGTACTCTAATTTTTCGTCTGCGTTCCAAACCTTTTTCATGTATTCCACCCTTAAAAATTAAAAAGTTAAAAATCAAAATCGCGATAGTCGGACGGCGTTTCCAAAGAAATTTTGCCCGTTCTGCCCTTTCTAAAATCGTCGATAATCGCTTTCGCACCCCGCTCGTAATCGTACTCGCCGCCGCGGAAGATAAACCCTCGACGTTTGCACACCGCCTCGTACATACCCAGCTTTTCAGAAAAATCTTCTATACCGTAACGTTCGGTCAAGCACTTGGGATAACTTTGCGCGAGTTCACCCAAAAGCTCCAACGCGATATCGTCCATATCCAAAATATCGTCGTTGATACTGCCGATATACGCAAGGTGGCGGGCATGGTGCTGATCGTCAAAGGACGGGGGCATCGTACCCGGGGTATCAAGCAAATCAAATCCGCCGCATTTAAGCCAGCGCACGTCGCGCGTAACCCCTGCTTTATCACCCGTTTTCGCGCGTTTTTGACCGCTGATGAGATTGACGAGCGTGCTTTTGCCCGTGTTCGGTATGCCCGCGACCATAAAACGGAACGTCCGCGTCAAGCCTTTCGCCGCCGCACGACTCCGTTTTTCTTCGGTGATATCGTTGAGTTTTTGAAGTAATACGCGTTTGGACGACGGGTTCGTACAATCGCATTTCACGCAATACTTGCCCTTGCTTTCAAACAGTTTCAAAAATCCGTCCGTCTTGCTCGCATCCGCCATATCCGCTTTATTCAACACGTACAAAACGGGCTTTTCGCCAAAGATTTTTTTTAAGTTTTTGTTCACGGTAGCAATGGGCGCGCGCGCGTCCAAAACGCAAATTACGCCGTCGCACAAATCGCGTTTCGCTTCCATATCGCGCATAGCGCGGGTCATATGCCCCGGAAACCATTGTATGTTTTTCATACGTTCACCTATTTTAATAAATCGGGACGGCGTTTTTTCGTAATCTCTATCGCCTGTTCCCGACGCCAAGCGTCAATTTTACCGTGGTCGCCGCTGCGCAAAATTTCGGGTACGGGTATCCCCCTGTATTCCTGCGGCCTTGTATACTGCGGATATTCGAGCAAATTCTCCGAAAAGCTTTCGTCCACGAGCGACGACGGACTAATAACCCCGTCTACGTATCGCGAAACACAGTCCACGACGACCATGGCGGGCAATTCGCCGCCTGTAAGCACGTAGTCGCCGATGGAAATTTCTTCGTCGATAAATAAATCGATTGCGCGCTGATCCACCCCTTCGTAATGCCCGCAAAGCAAAATCAGATGCTCGTATTGTAGCAGCTGAAACACCTTTTGTTGACGGAACGTTTCGCCCTTGGGCGACATATAAATACGCCGCGCCTTATGCTCGGGGTCGAGTGCTTCGATTGCGCTGCCGATAGGCTGGGGCATCATGACCATGCCCGCGCCACCCCCAAACGGATAATCGTCGCATTTTAAATGTTTATCCTCCGTGTAGTCACGGAGGTTAATAACGTTGATTTCAATTTTGCCCGCTTTTTGCGCTCTGCCAAGGATACTTTCCTTGACGGCAGAGAACATATCGGGGAAGAGAGTGAGTATATCTATTTTCATGGATTTCCGTCCGTTTATAAAATCGCTTCAACGAAACTTTGCTGTCGAAAAATTCCAAATCCTCCATTTTCTCGCCCACGCCGGCAAAGAGCACGGGCAAGGAAAGTTCTTGCGAGAGCGAGAACACGAACCCGCCTTTTGCCGTGCCGTCCAGCTTGGTGAGCACAATCCCGTCAAGCTCTACCGCTTCGTCGAACACGCGCGCTTGGTTGACGGCGTTTTGACCTGTCGTTGCGTCTAAAACGAGTAATTTCAAGAAATCGGCTTCGGGGTATTCGCGCGTAACCACTCTGTCCATTTTCCGAAGTTCGTTCATCAAGTTTTCCTTGACGTGCAATCTACCTGCCGTATCGACGATAACGACGTCCGTTTTCTTGGCTTTCGCTGACGAAACCGCGTCGAATATCACCGCGGACGGATCACTACCCTCTTCGTGCTTAACGATACGCACTTTCGCGCGCTCCGCCCAAATAGAAAGCTGTTCACTTGCCGCCGCGCGGAAGGTATCCGCCGCCGCCACCGTAACCGTTTTGCCCTGTGCCAAGAAATAATGCGCAAGCTTGCCAACCGTCGTGGTTTTACCAACGCCGTTCACTCCGACGAGCATGATAACGCAAGGGTATGCGGGCGGTTCCACTTCCGATTCTTGCAACATTTCCACAAGCACTTTTCGCAAAAGCCCGATAACGTACTGTTCGTCTTTGAGTTTTTCAGTAATCGCTTGTTTCTTTACGCGCGAAACGACTTCTTCCGCCGTCGTCACCGATACGTCGGACGAAATGAGAATTTCTTCTAAATCTTCATAAAACTCGTTGCCGAGCTTATTTTTGGAAAAGAGTACGCGCAATTTTTCCGAAAGCCCCGCTTTCGTTTTTTTCAACGCGCCGAATAATTTTCCGAATATACCCATAATGGTTTCCTTATTATCGTAATTGCAATTCATCTACACGCCATAGCGTGTGTACCGCTAACGCGGTGGGGACGCAACCTGCGGTTGCTTTACTTGGGAGGGCTTGTTATGCGGGGTTTCACCCCTGCACCCCACAAGGGACTATGTCCCTTGACCCTTGCCTACTCATCTAAAAATGTTCATGCATTTTTTATTCAACCGTGCCTGCGCCGAGTCTGCTTTCCACTTCCGCGAGTTTGACGGAAACGATTTTGGAAACGCCCTTTTCTTGCATGGTAACGCCAAAGAGCGAATCGGCTTGGTTCATCGTCGGTTTTCTGTGCGTGATAACGATGAACTGCGTTTCTTCTGAGAACCGTTTCAAATACGATGCAAATCTATCCACGTTTGCATCGTCGAGCGCCGCTTCGATTTCGTCCAAAATACAGAAAGGCATGGGATGCGAACGCAAAATCGCAAACAAGATTGCAATCGCCGTGAGCGCACGTTCACCGCCCGAAAGCAAGGATATCTTCGTGAGTTTCTTGCCCGGAGGACAAGCCACGATTTCTACGCCCGCCGCCAACGGATCTACGCCTTCTTCGTCGTAATTTATCTGCAATTCCGCTTTACCGCCGCCAAAGAGTTCTTTAAACGTTACCTTGAAGTTCTCGTTGATTTGGTCGAACCCTTCGTTGAATATACGCAACATTTCCGCGCGGATTTCATCGAGCGCAGACTGCAAATCGTCAATAGCTTTTTGCAAATCGTCGCGCTGGGTGATCATCTCGTCGCAGTGCGTTTTTTCGTATTCGTATTCTTCCACGGCGTTGGGATTGACAGGGCCAAGGTTGGTGATTTTCCGTTTCAAAACGGTAATCATATTCGTCGCGTCCGCAATATTGAAATCTTCTTTACGCAAGCTCAAACAGCTTTCGTAATCCATTTCGTACGCCTCCTCCATACGCAAGCGCGCGTTTTCAAGGTTGGTGTCGATTTTACTAATCTCAATTTCGCATTTATAACGCTTATCCGATTGTTTAGTGAGCGTTTCTTGAAGCGAAGTCTTTTCTTCTTCCAAAGCAAGCTGTTCGGCGTTCACTTTTTCCTTTTCCGCCGTCAACGCGCCGATTTCTTCCACAATCGCCGCAACCGCCGCACGTTCTTCTTCGGTGAGCTGCTTTTCCTGCGCCTCTTCTTCCAAACCGATAAGTCGCGTTTGCGCTTCCGTCTGCTCGTATTCGGTATCCAAAATCCGCTTGACGAGTTCTTCCTTTTCCGCCTGCAAACGTTCTTGCGTTTCCGTATACTTCTCCACCGCCGAGCAAAGCGCCGTGTACTCAATTTCCGTTTCACGTAACAGCTTACTCTTTTCCGCGCGTTCTTCCTTGAACGTGTCGCATTGGCTCTTTTGGTTCGCCATTTCCGTTTCCGCATCACGACGACGGAGCGCGATTTGTTCTTCGCTGAGCGACGAATTCGCCTCTTCCGATTTGAGCTGTTCAAACTTCGCACGCAACTCGTTCAACGCCTCGCCGTAGGTTGCCGCGTCGTTTTCCGTTTCCGCAATTTGTTGCGTGAGTGCCGTTTCGCGTTGCATAAGACCCGCGATCTCGCTGTTTGCGTCTTGGTATTTTTCACGCAACGAATCCACCGCAGCCTCCGCTTCGGCGCGCGCCTTTTCGCTTTCCGCAATCGCCGTTTTCAGTTTTTCGATATACTTTTGTTTCTTGGCGATATTGTCTTTACATTCTTGGATTTTACGTTCGTTGGAAAGCAGCGAGCCCGTGTCTTTACGGCGCGAACCGCCCGTCATCGAACCGCCCGTCGCGATCGTGTCGCCGTCGAGCGTAACGATTTTAAACAGGTTACCGTACTTTTTCGCAATCGTCGTCGCGTTGGCGATATTGTCGCAAACGAGCGTATTGCCAAGCAGGTTGCTGATAACGTTATAATAATAGTCGTCGTATTTGACAAGCTCGGTTGCAAGCCCCATCGCGCCGCGTTCGTCCAAAGCGCGACGGATTTCGCGGGAGTCGGGACGGGGACGCATACTTGCAACAGGCAGGAACGTAACGATACCGCCGCCCGTGCGTTTTAAGTATTCAATCAAATACCGCGCGTCGTCCGCCGTCGGCGTTACCACGTTTTGCATAGCCCCGCCTATCGCCGTTTCGATTGCCGTTTCGTAGCGTTGATCGGTAGCTACGATATCCGCAAGCGCACCGTGCAAGTGTTTGCCCACTTCCGTATTCGTCTTTGCCACCGAGAGCAGTCTACGCACCGATTCTTTATAGCCCTCAAAGCGGTTTTTTAAACTGATATACATTTCCAGATTGTCTTTAAGCGAGGCAATTTGCCCGTTCGCGCTGAACAATTCTTGGTTAAAATCGTTGATAGTGAGCTGCATTTCGCGCGCTTCTTCTTGCTTTTCCTCAAACTCGCGCATGCCAGACGATGTGAACTCTTTCAACGATTTCATATCCTTGCGCACCATGGCAAGTTCGCTTTGTAAGCGTTCTTTTCGCTCGTTCGTGCGCGCAATCGCCGTTTCCAGCTCCGTAATTCTGTCCTTGGTCGCCTCCACGCGCGCGGCAAGCGTACCTAAGTTCTTTTTCAGCTCGGATAAATCGTCCGCGGACGAAAGCTGGTTCATTCGGTTTTCATCGGACAGCTTTTCAAAGACTTCTATTTTCTTATCGAGCGCGGCGATTGCCGAACGCAATACTTCCGTTTGCGTTTCGATTTCCGCGATACGCTTAACGTTTTCCGCGTGTTTTTTACCCGTCAACGCGATTTCGTCGTCGATTTCGCCGATACGCGTTTTCGCCGCCGCCAACATTTCCGTCGCCGCTTCAATTTGCGAACGGTAGGTCTTAATCCGTTCTTGCACGAGTTTTCTTTCGCCGTCTTTACGTTCGTTGCCGACGGAAAGCTCTACGCGCTTGTCGTTGAGCTCGGTCAATTTCCCGTCCGCAAAGTTAATCTTTTCGCGGTTGTCGTCAAGCTTACGGTTAATGCGTTCAATCGCCGTATTCAAATCAATGATTTTATCCGAAATAACGGCAATGTCCTTTTTGAACTTGCTCTTTTCGTTTTCCGCGTTTTCATAACGGTATATGTACGTATTCGCTTCGTACGTTTTCAAGCTTTCGGAATATTCGTTGTATTCTTTCGCTGCCTCCGCTTGTTTACCCAAAGGCCCCAACCGCCTTTGCGCCTCGTCGATACGCTGACGGTAAATAAACAAATTATCGTTAGAATCGGCTATCTTGCGTTCAATTTCCTGTTTGCGCGATTTAAAAACCATAAGCCCCGTCGCTTCTTCAAAAATCAAACGACGATCCTCAGGGCGCGCGTTCATAATCTGTTCGACCTTGCCTTGACCGATAATGGAATACCCTTCCTTGCCCAAACCGATACCGTGGAATAACGCCACCAAATCCTTTAAACGGCTGGGTTGGTTATTGAGCAAATACTTACTCTCGCCCGAACGGTATAACCGACGCGTCATCGCCACTTCCGCAGCGTCTACTTTAAACAAGCCTTTCGTATTGTCAAACACGAGCGTAACTTCGCAAAAACTTTGCGGGTTACGTTTTTCCGAACCGCTGAAAATGACGTCTTGCATGTTCGAGCCGCGCAAGGTCTTTGCGGACTGTTCGCCCAAAACCCAACGCACCGCATCCGCAACGTTGCTCTTACCGCAACCGTTCGGACCGACGATACAAGTAACGCCTTCTTCAAAGCGTATCGACGTTTTGTCGGCAAACGATTTAAAACCGACCAGTTGTATTTCCTTTAAATCCATATATTCCTTCCGTTACTTATTTTTTCTTTTTCATATTCGCGAACTTGGGGTTTTTAGAAAGCTCCCAAAGCAGCCTACTTGCCGCCGTGCTTTCCGCTTCGCGCTTGGTTTTCCCTTCCCCCGTCGCGCTTTCGCCCAAGGCATACGCTTTGCAATGGAACAAGGGCGCGTTATCCTTGCCCGTTTTTTCCACTTCGTATCTGGGTTCGCCCGCGCCGCGCTTTTCCAAGAACTCTTTCAAATCGCCCTTTGGATTGCCCTCGTGCACTTCAAACCGTACGTTGCCGTGTTCTAAAACGAACGACTTCGCCGCCGCATAGCCCCCGTCTAAATAAATCGCCGCCGTTACCGCTTCAAACAGGCTGGATTTCGCCTTGCCGCGGATATTGTATTCCGTACCGCTCGACAATAAATATTGCCAAATTCCCAACGCGTCCACCGCCGAATCGAGCGCGTTTTTGCAAACGATTTTTTGCCGCCTCGCTGTGAGTTTCCCCTCCGACGCGTTTTTATCGCGCAAATACTGCCATTCGGTAACGATCAGTTGCAACACCGAATCGCCAAGGTATTCCAAACGCTCGTTACTGCGCCCGCCGCCTTGGTTGGAATAGGACGAGTGCGTGAACGCTTCTTTCAAAAGCCGCTTATCTTGAAACGTATACCCTATTTTGCGTTCAATTTCTTGGTAGGGAAGTTCGCCTTTCATTCCGTTTTTTCCGCACTGAGCGCCGCCGTAATCGCGTCCATATCCACGCTGTCGATCATCGTCTTGATTTTATCCACTAAGTTACCGCGAACGGAGTTTGCCGCCTGCGCGATACACGCAGCAAAGCCGCGCGCTTTGGAGTTGCCGTGCCCTTTTACAACCGCCTTGGTAAGACCCAAGAACGTTGCGCCGCCAACCGCTTCGTAGTCCAAGCCCTTGCGGATATTTTTGATAATCCCACCGCTAAACAACGCGCAAATCTTCGTCCACAGGTTGCGCTTATATTCGCGTTTCATAATAGTGCTAACCGCCTTGCCGCAACCCTCCACCGCTTTGGTAGCGATATTGCCCGTAAAGCCGTCGGAAACCATAACGTCGATATCCCCGTACATCAAATCACGGCCTTCGACGTTGCCGCAATAATTGATACAATCAATCTTTTTCAAAGCCGCGTTCGTTTCCTGTTGTAAAAGCAAGCCTTTGTGGTCTTCCGTACCGTTGTTCAAAAGCCCGACGCGCGGGTTTTCAATGCCGTACGCTGCGTTCGCATACGCCGACGCCATCAACGCAAAGTGCACCATATTGATCGTCTTACATTCCAAATTCGCGCCGCAGTCGCAAATGAGCGTCGTCGTACCCCTATGGTTAGGGATAAGCGGACAAAGCGCAGGACGGGAAACGCCTTTGATTCTGCCTAAAATCAAAACGCCTGCCGTAAGCACCGCGCCCGTAGAACCGGACGAAACCAACCCGTCCGCCTTGCCCTCTTTGAGCAATTTAAACGCCACGACGAGCGACGAATCTTTCTTCGTTTTTACCGCTTTCGTGGGAATTTCTTCCATGGTAATCGTTTCCGTCGTATGTACGATTTCCACGCGGTTTTTATCGTATTGACAAGCGGACAACTCAGCCTTAATTTGCGTTTCGTCGCCTACTAAAATCAAATACAAATCCTTGTCTTTATTAAGCGCGTCTACTGCGCCGAGCACCTGTTGTTTCGGGGCAAAATCCCCGCCCATTGCGTCAATGATAATTTTCGTCATAAAGGTTTCTCCTTGCTTTCTTTAATTCAAAATTATGGAATAATTTATAAGAGATTCTATCACCCGCTTGCGCTTGTTCTCGAATGACAAAACGGAGTTTGCGATAGAAAAACGGGCGGAAACTTGTAGAAGTTTCGCCGCGGGTCGCACCCGCTTAAAATTCCAAGTTGCTTACCGTTCTGGGGAACGGGAGTACGTCGCGGATATTAGAAATACCCGTCAAGTACATAATCATACGTTCAAAGCCAAGCCCAAAACCCGCGTGCGTCGTGCCGCCGAATCTTCTCAAATCCAAATACCACGAATAATCCGCAGGGTCCATGCCCAACTCTTTAATACGTGCAACTAACTTGTCGTAATCGTCTTCTCTTTGCGAACCGCCGACAAGTTCACCAATCCCCGGCACGAGCAAATCTGCCGCCGCAACCGTTTTGTTATCGGGGTTGAGTTTCATATAAAACGCCTTGATTTCCTTGGGATAATCGGTTAAGAATACGGGTTTTTTGAATACCGTTTCCGTGATAAAGCGTTCGTGTTCGCTTTGCAAATCCTTGCCCCAGAAAATATTCTTATCGTCGAACTTGTCCGCGTTTTGTTTCAAAATTTCAATCGCTTCCGTATACGTCAAGCGCACGAACGCGTTTTCGGATACGTTCTTCAAGCGTTCTTTCAAGCCCGTGTCCACGAACTGGTTCAAGAAATTGATTTCGTCCGCACACGTTTCACTTACGTAATCGATTACGTATTTCACCATCGCCTCGGCTACGTCCATATCCCCCGCCAAATCACAGAACGCCATTTCCGGTTCAATCATCCAAAACTCCGCCGCGTGCCGCGCTGTGTTAGAGTGTTCCGCACGGAACGTCGGCCCGAACGTATACACGTTCCCAAACGCCATTGCATACGTTTCCGCGTTCAGCTGTCCCGAAACGGTGAGTGCCGCTTTCTTGCCGAAAAAATCTTCTTTATAATCGATTTTCTCGCCCTTCGACATTTGCTCTGCGTTAAGCGTCGTCACTTGGAACATCGCGCCCGCGCCCTCGCAATCGCTGCCCGTGATAATGGGCGTGTGCACGTACACGAACCCGCGGTCGTTGAAGAATTTGTGAATGGCAATCGCCGCCTCGCTACGGATTCTGAACGCCGCGCCGAACAAATTCGTACGCGGACGAAGATACGCGATCTCACGCAAAAATTCCACCGAATGGCGTTTTTTCTGTAAGGGATAATCGGGCGTTGACGCACCTTCCACCTTGATTTCCGTCGCCTTGATTTCATACGGTTGCTTGTTCTCGGGCGTGAGCACGACTACGCCTTTGACAATCAAAGACATACCCACGTTCCCCTTTGCGATTTCGTCGTAATTTTCCAAATTCGCGCGCTCGAACACGATTTGCGTGCTCTTAAAACAGCTGCCGTCGTTGAGCTCGATAAAGCCGAACGCTTTGGAATCGCGAATCGTCCTTGCCCAGCCCGCCACCGTTACGCTCTTATCCGCGTACGTCGAAAGATTTTGATTTAACGTTTTTAATTGCAGTCTATCCATAACCAACCCTGCCTTTTTTTCTATGAAAAAGTTCTTTTTCGCCACTCGTTTTTTCAAAGCGGCACTTTTCACGATTTTATACCCTTTTATTATAACATTTTTTTATAAAAAAGACAAGCGTTGAAGAGCATTTAATTGCCCGTATTCCCGATTTTTTTGACGATTATTCCCTGAACGGGGCGATATTCGTCGTCACGCAGTTTTTTCCGCGAAACCAGCTTATCGCCAAAGTAGCGCTCGATATACGCTTGGCTTTTTACGCCGTTTTTGGGCGAACGTAAAATCTCCTCTTTTTCTCCCTCTTTGACGATAGGCGCGGGCGGGGGAATTTCCGACACCGTTTCGCTCGTGATCTCATACCTGTACCCGTCCTTTTGCCCCGAAAAGCTAACGCGAATCGCGCCCTCGCGGGTTTTCGCGCTCAATTTTACAGGGTAGGCATGGGCGTTGAAAATCTTTAAATCGCTACCGCTTGAAACCATAGCGTCGCGCGAGGGCGCAACGTAGCTAACTTGCAGAGAATGAGGGTGGTATTCCACGATTTCCAAACCGCTTTTTAAGGCGGCGTTATACAGTGTCGTGCTCACTTGACAAACGCCCCCACCCGTGCCAAGCGCGTACTCACCGTTCACGATAATTTTCGCCTGTTTAAAGCCCGCTTCTTGTGTACGCCGTCCCACCGTTTGATTAAACGAAAACTCCCCGTACGCCTGTATCGTCACGCCGTCGATGAGTTTTGCGGCGATTTTGATATTCTCCGTACGGTTTTTATCGTCCGTCGAATAATAGGTAGTGTACGAAGAAATCGTGCCGCTTTCCGCCGTCGCCGTTTTTAAGCGCACGCAAAACGCGCCGCCAAAAAAAGAATAGGCGCCTATTAAAAGCGCCGTCGTTTTTATCCATAATTTTCGCCCGATACGCATAGTTATTTTCCCTTAACCAAATCAATATAATCCGAATCCGTCCCAAAAGGTTTATCAAGGATTTCAACGCAGGATAAGGCAAAATTCGGCACTCAAAATCGAGTTCGGATTATATTGATTTGGTTATAACAAGTATGCGCAAACGGGCGGGTTTTATGTTTACCGTTATTTAATTTTTCCGTTCTCGATACGGATTTTATTACAGTCTGCGCCGTACAAAACGCGTTCGGCGTGGGTACAGGTGAGAATGGTTTGCAAATCGCGGATTTTTTGCAAGAGCTTTTTTCTTCTCGGCAAATCGAGTTCGCTCATTACGTCGTCCAAAATCAAAAGCGGGTATTCGCCCGAAAGGTCTTTAAAAATCTGCACTTCCGCAAGTTTCACGGCAAGCGCCGCCGTACGCGTTTGACCTTGCGACGCGTACGCTTTCGCGTCCACGCCCGAAACGATAAAATCCAAATCGTCGCGGTGCGGTCCTACCGTCGTAAACCCAAGCCGTAAATCCTTTTCGTAGTTATTGGAAAGCCTACGAAGGAGCGTTTTTGCAATCTCTTGCTCGTCGCCGTCGTATTTTTTGTCGGGTTTGATTTCCAACTCCTCCGCGTTATCCGTTAAAAACGCGTGCAAATCCTTTGCGTACGGTGTGAGTTTATCTAAAAATTCCACGCGTTTTCTCACAATCGTCGCGGCGTATTTGCAAAGCTGTTCGTCCCACACGGGTAACGTGTCTAACACCAAGGAAACGTCGGGATTTTTCAAAAGCGCGTTGCGTTGATCGAGTATCTTATTATAACGGAGCAACGCCGTATAATACGCAGGCGAAGTTTGGGAAATGGAAATGTTCATAAACCGTCTGCGCTCATCCGGTCCGTCTTGGATTAAACGGAGTTCACCCGGAGAAAAGAACACGCTGTTGATATGCCCCATCAAATCGGCGTTTTTACTGATTTTCGTACCGTTTACGCGCAGTTCGCGTTTGGTTTCGTAAATATCCGCGGATATGCTCACGTTACCGTAACGGTTTTGTGCCTCGGCTGCAATCGAAGCGCTGTCCGCGCCCATTTTAATAAGCTGTTTATCGTGGCGAATACGCAGCGACGCGCCCGTGCAAAGATAGAAAACGGCTTCCGCGCAGTTGGTTTTACCCTGCGCGTTTTTGCCGAATAACACGTTCAGCCCGTCGGAAAACACAAACGTTTCGTCTGCATAATTCCTGAAATTTTTCAAGAATAATTTTTTTATTTTCATAATCCTTAAAAATCTGCCCAAAACTGCTTTATTTTTCTTTCGTTTTGTATTATAATTATATCAAATAATTTTGAAAATGACAATCTTATACGGGCACGGACAGAAAAAATAATTGCAAAGCAGGGGATAAAATTTATGGCAGAGCATACGCAACTTCAATACGTTTGGAAACAAATCAGCGAACGGGCAAAAAATATGATTTCGCCCATTTCCTACGATTCCTTTATCGGTATTCTCGAACCCGTAGACATTGAAGGCAGAAAAATCGTTTTGAAAGCGGCTACCGACATGGCGGCGAACGTTATTATGAATAAGCACGCGGACAATCTCCGCGATGCAATCCAAAAATGCAACCTCGGCGTAACCGATTTCCGTTTATACGTAGAGGGTAGCGATTCTTTTCCCTTGGAAACGGAATCGGACGCGTTTGAAGACTTCCCCTCTTCACCTATTAATAAACAGTTCACGTTCGATTCGTTCGTCGTAGACCCGGGAAACAAACTCGTTTACGCTGCCGCAAAAGAAGTAGCGGAAAGCCCCGGCGCGTCGTTCAATCCCTTATTCATTTACGGGGAATCGGGCTTGGGAAAAACCCACCTTATGCACGCGATTGCAAACGACATCGAAAAGCACGCGCGCGGTAAAAAGGTATTGTATACCACTTGCGAAAATTTCTTGAACGAGTTCATCGACTCTATCGCGCAAAAGAACGGCGCACGGTTTAGAATGCACTATCGCAACGTAGACGTTTTGATGATCGACGACGTACAGTTTTTGCGCAACAAAACGCAGGTCCAAGAAGAATTCTTCCACACGTTTAACGAACTTTCCGCGCAAAACAAGCAAATCGTGTTAACTTCCGACCGTCCGCCCAAAGAAATCGCAACGCTGGAAGAAAGACTCCGCACCCGTTTTGAAGGGGGCATGATCGTGGATATCCAACCCCCGTCCCCCGAAACGAAAATCGCGATTTTAAAACGCAAGGCAATGGACAGAAAGTGCACCATGCCCGACGACGTTTTGGAATTTTTATCGCGCGATTCAGGACACGACGTAAGAACGTTAGAAGGCAGATTGAACAAGGTAATTTTCGCAAGCAAATTACACGAAGAACCTATCACTTTGCAGCTTGCGCAACTCGCGTTAAACGAATCCGTGAACGAAACGGAAGGACAAGAAGATATCACGCCCGAAAAGCTCATTTCCGCCGTTTGCTCCTATTTTAAGCAAAAAAAGGACGATTTACTTGGCAAGAGCAAGAAAGCCGACCTTGTAAAAGCACGTCAAATTTGCGCGTATTTAATGTGCGAAATGCTTTCCCTGCCCCTCGTTTCCGTAGGCGAAAAGCTGGGCGGGCGCGATCACACGACGATCATGTACGCGCGCGACAAAATGGAAAAGCTGGAAAAGCTCAACGATAAAATCGCCAAAGAAATCGACGACATTAAGAACATTATTTTGAAAAAATAAACGCTTATGAACGAAACGTACGAATTTACTGAATATACCGCTGATGCGGTGGTTGTGGGCGCGGGGCACGCAGGTTGCGAAGCCGCGCTCGCTTTGGCACGCACGGGTTTGAAAACCGCGCTTTTAACACTCAATCTCGATAGTATCGCATTTTTGCCTTGCAACCCGTCTATCGGCGGCACGGCAAAAGGGCATCTCGTCCGCGAAATCGATGCGCTCGGCGGGGAAATGGGGATTAACGCGGATAAAACCGCGCTCCAAATCCGTATGCTCAACGTCGGCAAAGGCGCGGCGGTGCAATCGCTCCGCGCGCAATCGGACAAGAACGCCTATCACCGTGAAATGAAACGGGTGTTGGAAAACACGGAAAACTTGCGCATTATCCAAGCGGAAGCAAGTGAAATCTTGGTGGAAAGCGGCAAATGCGTAGGCGTGAAAACGTCTTACGGCGGCGTTATCCCATGCAAAGCGGTTATTCTTTGCACGGGCGTATACTTAAACGGCGAAACGATTACTGGACACGTGGTACAAAAATCCGGTCCGAACGGGTTTGCACCCGCTACTTACTTAACGAAAAATTTAATCGACTTAGGATTCCAAGTACGGCGGTTTAAAACGGGTACGCCTGCACGCGTGGATAGCAGAACGATTGATTATTCCAAATGCGAAATCCAAAACGGCGACACGGATATTTACCCCTTTTCGTTTATGCACGATAGCCCGCCCGAAAATAAAATACCGTGCTATTTGACGTATACCAACTTGCAAACGCACGAAATTATTTTGGACAATCTCGACCGCTCCCCGTTATACAACGGCACGATCGAATCCACAGGTCCGAGATACTGCCCGTCCATCGAAACGAAAGTCGTTCGTTTCAAGGACAAGGAACGCCACCAAATTTTCCTTGAACCCGAGGGCGCGGACACGCTCGAAACGTACGTACAGGGCATGTCAACGTCTATGCCCTACGACGTGCAAAAACGCATGTACCGTTCTATCGCGGGTTTGGAAAACGTAGACATTATGCGCTACGGCTACGCTATCGAATACGACTGTATCGACACGCTCGACATCCTGCCCACGCTGGAATTTAAGAAAATCGAAGGCATTTACACGGCAGGTCAAATCAACGGCACGAGTGGTTATGAAGAGGCCGCCGCGCAAGGACTGATGGCAGGCTTGAACGCGTCGCTTAAACTACGCGGACTGCCCCCCTTTATCCTGCGCCGCGACGAGGCGTATATCGGCGTACTTATCGACGATTTGGTAACCAAAGGCACGGACGAACCCTACCGCATGATGACTTCCCGCGCCGAACACCGCATTTGCTTGCGACAGGATAACGCCGATTTCCGCTTGACGGAAAAGGGCTTGCAAACGGGTTTGGTTACGAAAGAACGCTACGAACGGTATTTAAAACGCAAAGCGGCATACGAGCAGTTGCTTGCGAAATTACAAGAACGCGTACCGCATAAACAAGCGGAAACGTTCTTGCAAAAATACGGCTATGGCGAACTGAAAGTGGGCGTATCCTACGCGGATATGATGAAACGTTCCGTGCCTTTAAAGGATATCATGGCAGAATTCGGCGTATTCACCGAATATTCCAAAGACGTGTTAGAAACGGCGGAAATCACCGTCAAATACGAGGGGTATTTAAAGCAAGGTTTGGAAATGATCGATAGAGCCAAACGCTTGGAAGAAAAAGCTTTGCCCGCCGATATCGATTACGACCAAATTTTAGGCTTACGCTTGGAGGCGCGGGAAAAACTCAACCGCGTTCGCCCGCTCAATTTAGGGCAAGCGGGTAGAATTTCGGGTGTCAACCCCGCCGACGTATCCGTTTTAATGGTTTGGCTGTCTACAAATAAATAACAAATCGGCAACCCGTTTGGGTTGCCTTTTTATATGTATTCAAATATATCGTAAAACTTTTTTTCGCCCTGTTGCAGGTTTTTCAAATCGCAATCTTTGCGGTATAACTTTGCTAATATCAAATATATGAAATATCTATCGCCGTCTAAAAGCTCTGATAAATAATATACAATTCTAATATCCACTATCGTAAGACGGTTCAAAATTTTCAAAACCCGCGTTCGTTGCTTTTTTAATTTCCCTTTCAATTTCCCATCTTTTTGTTTTCTTATTTTTTCGTCGATTTGCAAAAAATATTCCAACATTTTTGGCATACCACAACATATCTCTTCTATCATTTTATCCATAACGAGCACCTTTTTATAGAATTTTCTATATTATAATATATAATGTATCTTTTGTCAAATAAAAATATATAGAATTTTCTATATATTTGACTATTTAATAGAAAATTCTATATAATATAATTGCTATGGATAAAGAATTTAAAGAAATATTAAGTAATTTTTTAAAAGAGAACGATTTAACGCAAACGAAATTTGCCGAAACGGTTGGGATTAAACAAAGCCAAGTAAGCGAATGGTTGAAAGGAAAAGCCAAACCGAGTTATGATTTACTCAAACAAATTTCGCTTGCGTTTGGCATTTCCGCCGATTATTTCCTTGGGTTAAACGACGAATATTAAAACACCGCAACTTGATTGTTGCGGTGTTTTTCGTTTTATTTCGTTTTGTTTTGGATTAGTCCATTTTTTCAAGCAAGCGGAGATCAATACCCTTTTCGCCGATTTTGATGATTTCTACTTTCACCTTGTCGCCGATATTGAGAACGTCTTCCACTTGGTTTACGCGTTGTTCAGAGAGCTTGGAAATATGCACCATGCCGTCCTTACCGGGCGCAAATTCAACGAACGCACCTACTTTGGAAAGGATACGAACGACTACGCCGACGAACATATCGCCAACTTCAGGGTCGTGCGCGATCGATTCAACGATAGCTTTCGCGCGGTTTGCGTTTGCTACGTCGCCGTAGCAAGCGATGCATACCGTACCGTCTTCTTCGATATCAATCTTCGTACCCGTTTGTTCGATAATCTTGTTGATAACTTTACCCTGCTTACCGACAACGTCGCCAATCTTTTCGGGGTTAATGTTAAACGTGATAATCTTGGGTGCGTAAACGGAAAGTTCTTCGTTTACGGCAGGGATACATTCGAGCATCTTACCAAGGATATGCTTTCTCGCCTCTTGCGCTTGTGCAATCGCGTCGAGCATGATTTCTTCGGAAATACCCTTAATTTTGATATCCATTTGGATAGCCGTAATACCTTTATCCGTACCTGCTACCTTGAAGTCCATATCGCCAAGGAAGTCTTCCAAGCCTTGGATATCCGTCAAGATAACGTATTTGCCCGTTTCGGGGTCTTTGACAAGACCCATAGCGCAGCCTGCAACGGGCGCTTTAATGGGAACGCCTGCGTCCATAAGAGCCATGGTCGAACCGCAGACGGACGCCATCGACGACGAGCCGTTAGACGAATAGATATCCGATACTACGCGGATTGCGTACGGAAATTCGCTTTCGTCGGGGATAACGGGGATAAGTGCACGTTCAGCCAACGCACCGTGACCGATTTCACGTCTGCCGGGGCTTCTCAAAGCCTTTGCTTCGCCCGTACAATAGCCGGGGAAGTTGTATTGATGCATATATCTCTTTTCTTCTTCCTCGTCAAGACCTTCCATTCTTTGCGCTTCGCCGAGCATACCGAGCGTACAGGTGGTAAGCGCTTGCGTTTGACCACGCGTGAACACCGCCGAACCGTGTACTCTGGGCAAAATGCCGTGTTCGCACCAGATAGGACGAACTTCTTTGAGCGTTCTGCCGTCGGGACGAACGCCGTTTTCAAAAATCTTCGCGCGAACGATGCCTTTTACGATATAGTAAATGGAATCTTTCACTTCGCGGATTTGGTCGGGATAGATTTCAGCGAAATGTTCGATGATTTCTTTTTCCGCCGCCGCTTGACGGGTTTGTCTTTCCTGTCTGTCAAACGTGTCGAGCGCCGCTACGAGTTTATCGTAACCGTACGCTTTTACCGCCGCGTCTAAATCTTCGGGGATATGGTAGAATTCCATTTCCTTCTTGGGTTTACCCACTTCTTTCGCGATTTCTTCAACGAACGCGCAAACTTTCTTAATCTCTTCGTGTCCGTAGGTGATCGCGCCAACCATTTCCGCGTCGGTAACTTCTTTCGCGCCCGCCTCGATCATGAGGATAGCGTCTTTCGTACCAGCCAAGGAAAGGTGAATGGTGCTTTCTTCTTTTTGCGCAACCGTGGGGTTGATGATATACTTACCGTCGATAAGCCCGACGATAACCGAACCCGTAGGTCCTGCCCAAGGAATATCCGAAATGGAAAGCGCGATGGACGAACCTATCATAGCGATAGGCTCGGGCGCGATATCGGGATCAACCGAAAGCGCGGTTGCTACAACGACTACGTCGTTGAAAATTCCTTTGGGGAACAAGGGACGGATAGGTCTATCGATCAAACGGCTAATAAGGATAGCCTTATCGGACGCTCTGCCCTCGCGTTTTTTGAACCCGCCGGGGATTTTACCCACGGCGAACATTTTTTCTTCGTAGTCTACGGACAAGGGGAAGAAATCCATACCCTCTCTCGCCGTTTCGGACATACATACGGATACGTGCACCGCCGTATCGCCGCAACGAACAAGGCAAGCCCCGTTCGCTTGTTCTGCGTACTTACCGATTTCAACGATAAGTTCTCTCCCCGCATAATCTGTTTTAAATACTTTGCAATTTTCTAATGCCGGCATTGTTATAATTCTCCTTTTTCTGTTATTCTTTTTTGTTCTTGTCCGTTTATACCGTCTGACATAAACGGGTTTGGATTTACGGAACGTTTCCAAGCTTATGCCAAGGCTTGTCCGTGTTTTTTCCGCAATCCTTTTTTATCACAAAAAAGAGCGAGTTAAAATACCCGCCCTTTCGTGCTTGCATTACTTTCTAAGACCCAACGCTTCAACAATCGCTCTGTATCTTTCGATATCTTTTTCTTTCAGATAATCCAAAAGACCACGGCGTTTACCAACCATCTTCAAAAGACCGCGACGGGAATGGTTGTCGTGTTTGTGTTCTTTCAAATGCTCGTTAAGATGATTGATTCTCTCCGTCAAAAGAGCGATTTGAACTTCGGGCGAACCGGTGTCGCCTTCGTGCGTAGCGTGCTTTGCAATAATTTCTTTCTTTTCCATTTTTTTATCCTCCTGTATGGAAATTGTAATCGCGGTGCGCAGAGTTGCCCGTGGAGAATCGTGGCCCCCAGCGACCGTTGCTTCTATTTTACCACATTCTTTCACGAATGTAAATTAAATTTGACTGTGTTTTCGGCTTTTTTCGCTTTTTATTCAAAAAATTTCCGTTTTTTGACGATGATTTCATCGATATTTTCGATATACGTCTTTAAATCCTTTTGCGAGGCGAACCTGTCAATCCGTCCAAGCTGGGTAAAAACGCGTTTGGAAATAGCGTTTGCACCCACCGCAAGATTATCCGCCGTTTCTTCCATCACGTCGATATTGTACACGCAAGCCTTGCCCGCTTTCGTCCAGCCCACGTTTTCGTTGTTGCCTGCTTGATATTTTTGGCGGTACATATAATACGGCTGATATCCCGCGCGCGATAATATACGCCGCGACGCAAGCACCATATCCGAAATGCGTTCGTCTTCGATATACGAAATTTCCTCTTTCATTTTCGCGCCCGATTTCAAGGACAAACAATGCACCGTGATATTGTCCGCGCCCGTCGCCACCGCGCTTTCTACGCCCTTGCAAAAGGTATCGTAAGTCTCGTCCGTCAACCCCGCAATCAAATCGATATTCACGATAAAACCGTATTTTTCGGACATCTCATACGCACGGTAAAAATCTGCTACCGTATGTTTTCTGCCTATTTTTTTGAGCGTTTCGTCAGAAAACGTTTGCGGATTGATACAAATTCTGTTCACGCCAAAATCCTTTAAAAGCCGTAACTTCTCTTCGTCGAATACGTCGGGTCTACCCGCCTCGACCGTATATTCCACGCCCTTTTTCAATTGCCCAATCGGCGCAACCGCTTGTAAAACGCGTTGCAGATACGGCGCATCCAAAGCAAACGGCGTACCGCCGCCGATATACACGCTCCGTAAATTATGTACGCTATCTTTCGCCGCAAGCAGTTCTTTATCCAAACAATCAAGATACGCCGGTAAAAAGCCGCGTGTTTTTTCGATGGGCGCGGTGATAAACGAGCAATACGCGCACTTGCTAGGGCAAAACGGCAAGGAAACGAACACGTCCGTATTGCCGTCCTTTTTCTCGTAAATCCCCTTTTGCGTTTCTATAGTGCGGCGCACGAGCTCGGTATTCTCGTCGCTCACGTGCATACGTTGAAAAAGCGGAACAAAATCCCGACCGCTTTCCATTTCCGTATACGCAAGCTTAGTAGGACGTATCCCCGTCAACGCGCCCCAAGGCATTCGTTCGCCGTAGCTTTCGCTTAAAATTTCGTATAAACGGAGTTTGGCGAAACGACGTTCTAAACGCTTGAATACGAGTTCGTTTTCTACGGGTTCAATATCTTCAAACGCATAACATTTCCCGTCCACTTCAAAGGCGTTATAAAACACGCCGTTTTCAAAGCGAAAGGCGTGTATAATCGTTTCGGGTCGGTTTTTAAACAACCGCGCCGCGTCTAAAAGTTCGTTTTCCAAAAAGGTACAGTTGGTATTCAGTGTCATATCAGTCTATAAACGGGTTCGTTTTTCTTTCACGCGCAAGCGTGGTTTCTTCTTCATGCCCGGGGTATATTACTACGTCGTCGAACAGCTGGCAAATCCGTCTTAAACTCGCGCGCAGCTCGCCTATATCTCCCGTCGGGAAATCCGTTCTTCCTATCGTACCTGCAAACAGCGTATCGCCCGTGAACAAGCACCTGCCCCCGTCCTTTGCCGTAAAAAGATAACAAGCGCCGCCAGCGGTATGCCCCGGCGTTATCAGCGTTTGCACGGTCATTCCACACAGTTCTCGCGACTCGTTATCACAAAGCGTTTCGTCGATCGTATAAGACGGGCGGGCAAGCCCTGCCATATCGAATAAGTCCGCGCGCGTACCCACGAGCGGTTTTTCTTTGTCCGAACAAAGCACTTTCGCGCCCGATTGTTGGAGCGAAGCCACCCCGCCAACGTGGTCGAAATGGCAATGCGTAAGCAGTACGAACTTTGCCGTCAAACCGCGGTTTTTTAAGTCGTCCGCTACGCGGCTGTGCGCAGGGTCAATCACGACGGCGTTTTTGCCGTCGCTCGTAACCGCGTACGTATTCGCACCAAACCCGATTGGGGAAATTTTAATAATTTGCATAATCACCTTAATAGGGAACAATTTAGAAAAAGGGTCAAGGGACGAGCTGCCCGCCAAGCAAGGCATTAATAATGCCTTGTAGGGGCGAGATGAGCGCGGACATATGTCCGTCCGCGCGTTGACCGAGCACAACGATTTCCTTGCGTTGTGCGAGAAGATGTCCCTTGCGGAGTGCAGAGGCAGAGCCTTTGCATAATAAGCCCCAAGTTAAGCAACCGCAGGTTGCGTTCTACCGCCTTTGGCGGTTATTACGCTATGGCGTATAGATATACAACATGCGCTTGCACTTCACGATAAAGAAGTAATTCTGTGCACTTCGTATATCCGCTTATCCGCTTGCATTTTCTTGATCAGCATGTCCACTTCCGCGATGTCCGTTAAGGATATAGACGCTTCCAAAACCGCGTCGCCACTCTTATCAATTCTGCCGTTGACGGACGTTATCGAAAGTTTGAGCTCGGCAACCACGAACGAGAGCACGGACAGCGCCGCGCCTTGGTCGGTAGCGCGAACGGATATATTCGCGTTATACCGCTGTTTCGCCCCCGCCTCTATCTGCCAATCGGCGGGAAGAAGTCTGTCTTTTTCCAAAGACTTAATATTCGGGCAATCGTCACGGTGGATAACCACGCCGCGACCGCGGGAGGTATAGCCCACGATTTTATCCCCGGGCACGGGCGAACAACAACCCGCGAATTTGACTAGCATACCCGCTTGACCGTTGACAAGCACGCCGCCGTGGTTCTTACCCGCGCCACCCGTGAAAATAGGCGCGGCAAGGGGCGTTTCCTTGCGGTAATAATCGATTAACTTAAACAGAATTTGATTGACGGAAATCGAGCCGTAGCCCACCGCCGCGAACATTTCTGCCTGTTCACCAAACGAAAAGCGTTCGGATATGCGTTTGAAAGAGTCTGCCGTCAAAAGCGTAGACAGCGTATACCCGCGTTTTTTCGCTTCCTCGTCTAATTTGAGTTGACCGATTCGGATATTTTCGTCCTTTAACTCGTTCTTATAGAACTGGCGAATCTTGGCTTTCGCGCTAGACGATTTAATAAATTTCAACCAATCCCGCGACGGACCTTTGGAGTTTGGCGAGGTGATAATTTCCACCACGTCCCCCACTTCCAACGTCGTGTTGAGCGGCACGATTTTAGAATTGACGCGCGCGCCCGTACAGCGGTTACCTACTTCCGAGTGAATCGCGTACGCGAAATCGACGGGGGTAGCCTCAGGCGGCAAGGATATGACCTTTCCGCGCGGCGTAAACACCAACAACTCGTGGCTGTAAAGCTCTGTTTTGAGAGCGGCGATGAACTCGCGCGAGTCCTTCAAATCGCCCTGCCATTCCATCACTTCCCTAAGCCACGTGAGCTTGTTTTCAATCTCGCCGTCCTGCTGCGCCGTGTTGCCTTCTTTATATTTCCAATGCGCCGCAATACCGAACTCTGCGATTTTGTGCATTTCTTCCGTACGGATTTGAATTTCAAACGGCTGACCGTATTTGGTCATAACCGTCGTGTGCAACGATTGATATTTATTCGGTTTGGGGGTTGCGATATAATCTTTAATACGTCCAGGAATCGGTTTCCATTTTTCGTGAATCTCCCCAAGGACCGTATAACATTCGCGAACGTCCTTTACGATAACGCGCACGGCGGACAAATCGTAAATCTGATCGAGCGTTTTGCCCTTATTTTTCATCTTTTTATAGATAGAATAGAAATGTTTAGGTCTGCCAAACACTTCACCGTCCACACCGTCCGCTTTCATAAGCTCTTTGATTTCTTCCACAATTTGCGCAACGAATTCTTTGCGTTCGGAAAGCCGTTCACGGATATTGTACACGAGATAATCGTACGCCTCAGGGTCGAGATATTTCAAGCACAAGTCTTCTAATTCACACTTGATTTGCGAAATACCCAGTCTACCCGCAAGCGGCGCATAGATATCCAGCGTTTCGCTTGCCATACGCTGTTGGCGTTCAAAGGACAGGAAATTGAGCGAACGCATATTATGCAATCTGTCCGCGAGCTTAATAATAATCACGCGCACGTCGCGCGCCATCGCCACGAAAATTTTACGGAAATTTTCCGCGTTTTCGTCTTCTTTGGATTTGAAAACGATTTTTTCAAGCTTGGTTACGCCGCTAACAAGCAATAACACTTCGTCGCCGAAATTCTTCTTGATATCCTCGGCGGTGGACGAGGTATCTTCAATCACGTCGTGCAAAAGCGCCGCCGCAATCGTTGCCGCGTCCAAGCCCAAATCCATCAAAATTTCCGCCACCGCGCAAGGGTGGATAAAATACGGCTCGCCCGAGGCGCGTTTTTGATTAGCGTGCGCCGCGGCGGCATAATTATACGCCCGTTCGAGCATTTCTCGATCGACGGGACTATATAACGATTGAATTTTTTGTAAAGTCGTTTCCATAATTTACGCTCCGCGTTGCTGTAACGAGCATACTTTTCGATAGACGGTAGAATCGGACAGGTCCGCTTTTACACCGCGGTATACGGTGAGCGCGCCGTCGCAAAACGCCACTAAACCAAGTTCTTCAAACACGGTAACGGCGAAGATAAAATCAAACTTATCAAAACCCAACCCGTCGCAAGAGGCGGCAAGTTCTTCCGCCGTTTCTCCGACAAGCGTATTCACCTCGCGACGTAGCGCGGCGAATATATCGAGCAACCGTTCCCGTGAAACGGAAATATTTTCAAACATTTTATATCCGCATATTTCGCGGTTGACAAACACCTGCTTACCCGCAAGCGTCTTGATATTCAAATCGGACGGCGCGTCCAAGAACACGAAATCCCTAAATCCTGACAAATCCGCGTCGGGTGCAGGCGAGATAATGAGCGCGTTGGATACGTTACGCGAGGACGGATAGAACAAATCGCCGTTCACGCCCCCAAGCTCTTCGTAAAATTTAAGCGTACGCCTATCCGATGCGATCATACAAAGCCCGTAATCACATTCCGCGCGTTTTTGCGCAATCAACGCTTTGGTTTCCTCCGTGGAAAGCAACGTCTTTTCCACGTTAACGGTCGGGGTATAGGCGCGGGAAACGGCGTTTGCAAAAATACTTTCGGCAACCGCTCTACCCGTTCTGCCGTCGTAGATAAAATCCCGAACCAAGCCTTTTACGTATTCGCGCCCTTTGTATTTGGAAACGCTCACGTCAAACACGATTTTCTTATTGACGTCGCTTTCAATGATTTTCAAATGCCGCAAGCCCGAAAAATAAGTCAAATCCACGTACGGACTACGAATGGCAAGATGCGGCGAACCGTTTTTAATCGGTCTTGCCGTACACGAGGTCGCCGATATGCAAAACAGCGGTCTACGATGCCCTACCCCGCACGGTTCAATCGCCATCAGTTCACGGGCGAACCGTTCAGGCAGGGGCGCGGTCAATTCTTCCGCTACGTATATTTTCTGTTCAAAATCGTCCGCCGTATACGTGGAAGAAATCTCTTCGTTTAACGCCCGTTCTAAATTCTCAAAATTATCGAACGTCAAGTTCACGCCCGCCGCTTGCGCGTGCCCGCCGAACTCTTCGATATATTGCGAACAGTTTTTCAAAGCCGTGAAAATGTTCACACTTTCAATACTCCGCGCGCTACCTTTCAACATATCCCCGTTATGCACGAACAAGAGCGTAGGTCGATTGTATTCTTCCGCAATCCGCGCCGCCACGATACCGATAAAACCCGCGTTCCAGCTCTTATCCGAAAGCATGATAACGTTCCCGTACGCGCCCTTGGCTTTCAGTTTCTTTTTCGCCGACGCGTATAATTCGTCGCAATATTTTTGACGCTCCGCGTTATACGCGCAAAGCTTAACGGATAAATCGTAAATTTCCCCTTCGCTGTCTGAAGCAAACAATGCAAAAGCCGAACGCGCATCGCCCATTCTCCCCGCCGCGTTCACGCGCGGGGCGATCGTAAACGCCAACGTTTGCGCCGTAATTTCGTCGTATACTTTGCCTATAAGTCCCATAAAACAGCTACGGGGATTATCGTTGAACCGTTTCAAGCCTTCCGTTACGATATCGCGGTTTTCCCCAAGCAGGGGTACGCTGTCGGCAACCGTCGCAAGCGCCGCAAAATCCAAATATTCGTACGCGTCCTCGCCAAGCAACGCACAGGCAAGCTTAAACGCAACGCCCGCCCCGCAAAGGTTATCGTAGGGATAATCGTCTTTGAGTTTGGGATTGATAATTACGCAATCGGGCAAATCTTCGGGCAGTTCGTGGTGATCGGTAACGATCACGTCCGTACCCAGTTCGTAAATGTATTGTGCTTCTTTTGCGTTGGAGATACCACAGTCCACCGTGATAAAAAGTTCGGGATTACATTCTTCAAAAATACGGTCAATCGCCGTTTCGGACAAACCGTACCCGTCCGCGCGTTCGGGAATATATATATGCGCGTCGATGCCGAATTTTTTCAAGGCGTGATACATAATTGCCGAGGCACAAACGCCGTCCGCATCGTAATCGCCGAACACGGCAACCGTCTTGCCCGTATCCCGCGCTTCGGTTATCATCGCCACCGCTTCTTTCATGCCCTGCATTAAAAATGGCGAAAGGAAATTCTTGCGCGACGGGTGCATAAACCGACGTATTTTTTCTGGCGTATCAATCCCCCGCGCATATAAAATACGCACCGTTTGTTCCGTCAAATCCGTTTCGGCAGCCAACGCTGAAATACTATTCAGTTGTTCTTCCGAAAAGGAATATTCGGGAACGATTTTTTTCATTCGGTTCTCCATTGTGCATTATTTTAGAACAAGTGCGCTACTTTCTTACTTAGTAAAAAGGAATTAGTTGCGAGCAAGACAAGAAGAACGCGGATTGCCCGACGGGAGTTTACTTGTGCGTAAACGAGCAAGGGCAAACGCAAGTTCGACGTAGTATTGCGACGTAAATAATTTCTTTTTTTTAATAAATTTAAGCGGGTGGACATAATCCCCCACCCGCCCGTGCTACGTTTTAAATTATTCTTCCGTTTTTTCTTCAACGGCGATTTCTTCTAACTTCTTAGCAACTTTCTTTTCTTTCGCCGACTTTTTCGCACCGACGTAGCCGCTATTTTTCGCCGCGCATTTATCCGCAATCGCTTTGATAGGCAGATACGCCGCAGGCGCAAACAACCAACCCACAAACGCCGACACCAACAGCCCTACAAACGCCGTTACCGCAAACCACGTCGTGGAAACGGTAGCAACCGCACCGACAATCACCAACGCTACGCCGCCAACGGCTACGATAGCCAACGCTTCTTTCGTTGCCGCGGAATTTATCACCGCTTGCATATCGTCCGCGTTTTCGCTTGATTTCAAGGTCGTCGCAAGTTTATTTTGCATAAACAGGCAGATAACCGTCGCCACCATCGGCGCAAGTGCGATTACGTAAAGCGACGAAGTTGTAAACGGGATACGTGCCAAGCAAATCACAGCCGCGCTCATAACGAACGCTGCAAACGCGCACGCCGCCGTCAAAACGCCCATATGCAATTTTCTGCGAATGGACACGTATACGAACGCAAGCCCCGTAAAGAGCGCTACGCCGCCAAGCGCACGCAAGAAATAGGAAAGCGGGATATTCACGAGCAAGTTCTCTTCGTGCGCGGATACCGTAATAAACGCCCCGCCCCAATCTTCGTCAGCCGTCGCTTTCGCCGCAAACGCCGTTTCCAAAGCCGTTTCCAAAGCGTCCATTTCCTTATCCGTCGTAGACGCGTCGAACACGTACATAATCTCGCTTTCGTCGCCGTTCATTTCGCCGTGTTGTTTATACGAAACTTTGACGTCCGCTTTCTCGAACAGGTCTTCGCAAACCGTTTCGATTTCTTCTTTATTTTCGTTATAGAAATATCCGTTGACGGATACGGTCATCGTTTTACCGCTGTCCGCGCTCGCCGCATAGTTAATGCCGAAAATCGCCGTGATAACGATAGCCAACGCGAGCACTACGCCCATAATCACCGTCATTAAGTTTACTTTTTTAACCGTTTTCGTCAGAAGCTTATTCATCGTCGTCATCCTCCCTTACGAAGCGGAAATATTTATACTTGTCCTTGCTTGCGGAGAGATAGGTAAAGTTGATACCTCTTGCCCAAAGCAAGTTAATAAACGCGCCCGTGATTACGCAAATGATAGCCTGCAACGCAAGCGTATGCAATCCTGCCGCGCCGATTAAAAGCGCAAGCGCGCCAAGCAGCAACACCGCATAGATATCCACGACGGTAAACAACGTCTTTCTATACCCGCCTTTGACGGACGATTCCACCGTTTTACCGAGCGAGAATTCCGCTTTGATTGCATTGTAGATATGATATTGTACGACGTTCATAAGCACAAGCCCAGCCAAGAACACGAGCACGCCGCCGAGCGTAAGTTCGAACACCGCGTCCGTAATGAACGCAAAACACAAACCCGTAACGATGAGATAGGAAAGCGTCGCATACGCGCTAACCACACCGAATCTACCCATTTTCAACGCGGGCACAACCAAGAGAGCCACGATGATTACGGTGAGCGCGATAAACAGATAATCACGCGCCGCATTGTCCATATTGCCAAGCGCGTTCGCATTGTATACCGCCTCGAATACGCGAACGTCGCTGGTCGCAAGCGTAATATCGTATCCGCCGTTTTCCATTGCCGATTCAAGCAGGATTTCCACCGTTTCCAGCTTGTCCTTATCCGTTTCGTCTACGACGAGCACGCGCGCTTCCTTGTCGCCTTCCATAATGCTGTCGCTATACATGGACACGAGCACTTCGTCGCCGATTTTGATATCAACGCTCGTAAGCGTGGATGCATCGGTAGAAGAGGATGCTTCGGACGAAGAAGAAAGCGAATCTTTCACGCTCGCCAAATATTCTTTACCTTCGCTTGTGAATTTGATTTTAAGATACGCTTGCTTATATTTCGTATCAATAGAAATGCTCTTGATGACTTGGTCAACGGTCAAACCGTCTTCGCCGTCCATGATATCAATCACTTCGCCGCCCTTTTCAATCGTCATATCGCCAAGGTAGGCAAAGTATGCAAGCGAGAGAGAAACGTTCTTTTCGGACGCAGGCAATTCGATACGCATAGCGTAATCGTCCACCACCGCAACGCGGTAATCGGAATAACCCTTTTTCTTGAAACGGTTGGAAACTTCGTTTGCCGCCGCTTCAAACGCCGCTTTAAATTCGTCGGACGCGGGGTCTTGCGCGTCGCCCGAATAGATATCGATTTTTTCGTCCGTGCTGATATACAGTCCCTTATGCTTTACATAAGAACTTTGGTATTCGGCAAGCTCTTCTTGCTTATCCGCTTTGTCTTCGTCCGCCGCTTCGTCTACAGCTGCTTGCAACGCGGCTTCGTTGTCCTTATATTCCGTTTCGGAAATAACCCCTTCCGGATAATAATACGCGTAATAGCCCCCGTTCAAGTCAGCGCCCAAATCGTATTGCAAGACGGCGGGATTCCAAGATTGCACCTTGTTCCAAGGTAAGGTGAAAGCAGGAAAAGCCGTCAACGCACACAGCGCGACGATTACGATGGTAAGCAATACCATTAATACCACCGATTTCTTTTTGCCCATGAGTAAGCCTCCTGAAAAGTGTATCGGGCATACCGCCCTACGTTATACTTCTTTATTATACAGCATTTTCAATCGTTCCGTCAAGTCATAACGACGGAATTTACAAATTTTTTAGTGATTTTTCCTTGAAATTTATTCTAATTACTTACTTTCTTTTAAGATTTTCTTTTCTGCGAGTATGTGCATAGCACATTCCACGCGTTTTTTCATCATAGCGCAAGTCGTTTCGTACGGTTTTTCAATATCGCCGTTGAAATGGTAATTGTTTGCGCTACACCCGCCCGAGCAGATAAATTTCGCAAAACAGTCTTGACATTTTTCGCGCGTGAACAAGCAAGAATTTTTAAATTTTTCGCGAATATCGGGGCGCGTAATTCCTTCTTCCACGCTACCCATACGGAAATTGCTATCCCCCGCGAACTGATGGCAGGGATACAAATCCCCGTTAGGCGTAACGGAAAAATATTCGTTGCCTGCCCCGCACGCGGAAACGCGTTTGGAAAGACAAGGTCCGCCCTCCAAATCGATATTGAAATGGAAGAAATTAAACCCGTTTCCTTCGGCATAACGTTGCAGATACGCGTCGCATAAATTCTCGTATTCCTTTTCAATAGCGGGAATATGTTCTTCGCGGATTTGCAAATCGGGAATATCCGTAACGACGGGTTCCATAGAAATAGAATCTACGCCCTGATCGGCAATAAAGAGTACGTCTTTGGCAAAGTCGAGATTTTTCGCCGTAAACGTACCGCGTACGTAATAACTCTTTTCTCCGCGCAGGGAAATAAATTTCTTAATTTTATCGATAATCAAATCGAACGTGCCTTTGCCGTTCACCGTCTTTCTAATGTCGTCGTGCACTTCTTTACGCCCGTCGAGCGAGAGCACGATATTCTCCATTTCGTCGTTGAAAAATTGAATAATTTCGTCGTTCAAAAGCAGTGCGTTGGTCGTCGTCGTAAACAAGAACTTCTTGCCCGCCTTTTCGCCCTGTTCTTTGGCGTAATACACCGTCTGCTTTAAAACGTCAAAATTCATCAGCGGTTCGCCGCCGAAAAAGTCCATTTCCAAAACCTTTCTATTTCCGCTGTTTGCAATCAAGAAATCCACCGCTTTTTTCGCCGTTTCCAAGGACATGGATTCGCGTTTGGAATGATACGCGCCCTCGTCGGCAAAGCAATAGCGGCAACGGAAATTACAATCGTGGCAAATATGGATACAAAGCGCTTTGATCTCGTTTGATTTCATCGGATACGTTTTCACTTCGTCCTTAAAGAGCAAGCCCTCGTTTTTCAATGCGTCCACGTCGGCAAGAATTTCCTTAATCTGTTCGTCCGTGATATACGAAATATCGACGGCTTGTCCTTCCTCTTTCGCTTTTAAATAATCGGCGGTGGGTTTATCACATTCGTGCAAAGACCCGCTGCCCGTATCGTAAATATAATTTTTACCGTGATAATCGAATACGTGTATCATATCTTCTCCGCTTAAAAAATTTCATCTATACGGCAAAAAAAGGCGCGTAAAAATTACGCGCGCTCTTTTTTCTACGCCCTCGCTTTGTGCTATGTTCTACTTTGAATTATTTGCGTTCGATTTTTTCTTCACGCGTAATTCTTTCGCAGGACTGGTTGCCTACCGTGCAGCTCGTTTTGCAAGCCGATTGGCAGGTGCTTCTACATTCGCCGCAAGCCTTTACTTTCTTTTCAGCAGGTTTCGCAATCGTTTTAATCATAACCGTTCTCCTTGAGATATATGTATTGTGTAATTATTATAATATACTTTTCCCAAAATTGCAAGCGGATTGACGGATATTTCCTTTATTTTTTCTTTTCAAAGCGGCTATTTTTCTCAATTTCGGTGCAAATTAACCGCCACCGCACCGCACACCGCGCCCGTAAGCACGGACAAAAGCACTTCGACGATAGCCACCCACGAGAGCGAAAAATCCCCGCCGAGCGCAGAAAACGTAAGATAGGACAACGCGGCGAACAGTAGCCCTATCGCGCCGCCTTGCAAGAAACCTTTTTCGCCGCGCACGAACACCAGCGTTCCCAGCGCGATCGCAAGCAGTTTCAGCGTTTGATTGACGGGATAAACCGCTCTATCCGATATATTCGTCGAACGCAGTACCCCCGCGAACACCACCACGCCTAAAAAGGCAAACCCGAGCGCCAAACCCACGCCCTTTACGATTCGGAACAAACTATTCCCCGCCGTCGATTCTCTTTGCATAGTAAATATCCACCCGCATAGCGGGTGGCTTTACTTTTTCGGGCATAGCCCTTTTCTACTGGCATAGCACAAATGTGCTTTTGTATTGACCTGCCAGTCATGCATAGATTA
>SVHY01000056.1 GCA_015055545.1 Clostridiales bacterium | reverse complement strand
AAAGCCTTTACGCCCCGCTGGCAAGCGCTGCCGTCAGGCAGAAGATAGCCCAAATAAAGCAACCGCAGGTTGCGCATTATCGCGGAGCGGTAATTACGCTATGGCGTATAGACGAAATGCATAATGCATAATGCATAATTGCGGTAAATTTAAAACGAGGGTCAAGGGATGCAGTCCCTTGTGGGTTGTAAGGGCAAAGCCTTTACGCCCCGCTGGCAAGCGCTGCCGTCAGGCAGAAGATAGCCCAAATAAAGCAACCGCAGGTTGCGCATTATCGCGGAGCGGTAATTACGCTATGGCGTATAGACGAAATGCATAATGCTAAATGCAAAATTGCGGTCGGATTTAGAAAGCTTTTAAAACAGGGTTGTCTGTAATAAATAATTCAATAATTATGCATTGTGCATTGTGCATTTTGTAGTCAAAAAAGGTGGTGATTGGTTTGGTTAAATATGCAAAGGCGGTGATGTACGCCTATCCGCTATTGAAATCGGTGGAGAAAGATTACGATCAGTACATACGAAATAAGGCGTTGCTTTCCTATAAGTGCGAAGCGTTTACCGCGGCTTGGGCTATCGCCAAACGGATAGAAGAAAAACGTTCGCTCGTGTGGCTTAGAGAACGGGTGGACAAGCTGTTGAAAGGATTGACTCCGTCTGAACGGACGCTCGTGGAAATACGGTATTTTGGACGAAAGGATTTGGAGAATACGCAAGCGGGACGGCAAAGAAGTTATTTCCGTATGCAAAACCGTTTAGCTAAAAAGATTGCGTGTATCTTATCGGGGTTGGGGCTTACGCAGGAGGTGTTTGAAAATTCGTTTGCGCAGCTGGATATTTTTCAGACCATTTACCGATTTGCCGAGCGCAAGGGCGTGGCGTTTTAATTTGGCTCCGTCGCGATTCCCGTTTGATTTTTGACGGAAAAAAAACTACGAAATGCTTCGCATTTTGCTCGGTTACAGATATTTGCATTCTGCGCCCTCACAAAATACTTGCCTTTCTTGTGTTTTCCTCGTCAAATCGTAAAATTACTAATCAAACGTTAATCGTGACATCGCCTTTCTTCATTTTACGCTTCGCTGTCGTAGGGCGGGCGGCGGTTGGGTTTTAAGATGAGCGCGGCAAGTACGGGCACGAGCAAACAAACGGCGATAAGGATTGCGATTTGCGCCGCGGACGAGCCTTTTGTATCGGAAGAGGTTTTGGCGCTTTGCGTAGGTTCGTCGGGGGTGGCGAGATATTCTTCGTATTCGTTATTGCGCGGAAAGGTGAAATCGTCGGGCTTGGGAATATAGCCGAATTGATTATCGCGCAAGGCGTAGCAATACGTTTTTGAACCGATAGTATAATCGCCGTAGTAGGTGCAATCCACGGTGATTTTATCCAAGAACGGCGCGTCGGAAGTATCGTTCGATTGCGGGAAATATGTAACGGTGAAGCGCTTGTATAGATAGGGGGTTCGGGGTGTGTACTCGACGGGGGTTAGGGTGGGGGTTTTGGCGTAACCGACAAGTTTTTTGCAATCGGCGGAATCGTATAGATATTCCACTTTGCAAAAATCGTCTGCGTATTCCAAGATTTTTACGTAATAGGTTTGGGGTAATAAGAACAAGCCCGTTCTATCGTCGCGCGCGGCGTAAAAGAACGTGTCCGCAGACAGTATACACGCATAGCTGCCCGTTGTGGGCGCGCTGGCGTGCGCGCGGTTTGTGATAAAGCGAACGGGGAAGAGGCTGGATAGAAAACAAAGACAGGCAAAAAATACCGACAGAATATACTTTTTCATAAAGAACATTATATCGTAGCGGGCGTAAATAATTTTGCAAAATGGACGGTGATTATGAGAGATATTGTAGAAAAATTATGCCGAATCGAAGCCGAGCAGGCGCGTAGAAAAAACGGCGATTATTTAGCCGTTTATAACGCGGGTGAAAAAAAGCACGAAAAACAGTTGGCGTTTCATAAGTGTCAAAAGCGAAACCGTTGGGTGTTCGGCGGTAACCGTTCGGGGAAAACGGAATGTGGGGCGGTGGAATGTGTTTACATGGCGCGGGGGATTCATCCTTATCGGGAAAATCGAAAGGACGCGTGCGGGTGGGTGGTTTCGCTTTCAACACAGGTGCAACGCGACGTGGCGCAAAAGAAAATTCTGCATTATTTGCGGCGGGATTGGATTGAGGATATCGTTATGCTCAGCGGGAGAAAGGATTCGCCTGAAAGCGGGGTAATCGATTTTATCCGTGTCAAGAACGTGTTTGGCGGTGTGTCCGTGATCGGGTTTAAAAGTTGTGATCAGGGTAGGGAAAAGTTTCAAGGCGCGTCGCTTGATTTCGTTTGGTTTGACGAAGAACCGCCGGAAGATATTTACGTGGAATGTCGTATGCGCGTGCTGGATCGGCGTGGGGATATTTTCGCGACGATGACGCCGCTGAAAGGATTGACGTTCGTACATAGGGATATTTTTTGCAACCCCACGGGCGATAGTGAAATTTGGTATGAATTCATGGAGTGGGCGGATAATCCGTATCTGGACGAACGGGAAACGGAGGCGTTGGAACGGACGATGGACGAGCGCACGAAACAGGCGCGGCGATACGGGAAATTCGCCGTTTCCGAAGGGCTTGTGTACCCTGAATTCGACGAGAATATACACGTCATAGAGCCGTTTAGCGTGCCTAAGGAATGGCAGGACAATATTTCCATTGACCCCGGATTGAACAACCCTTTGTCTGCGCATTGGTACGCCGTGGATTTCGACGATAACGTGTACGTCGTTTACGAGCATTACGAGGCGGGCAAAGACGTGGATTATCACGCGGCGAAAATTAAGGAAATTTGCGAACGACTACAATGGAAGCGGGATTCGCGGGGACGCATTAGCGCGCTCATCGACAGCGCGGCAAAGCAACGGACGCTTGCAAGCGTGAAAAGTGTGGCGGAGTTGTTTTACGAGCGCGGGATTTTGGTTTCGCCTGACGTGGAAAAGGATTTGTTTTCGGGGATTGCGCGTGTGAAAAGTTATCTTAACCACAAAAACGGGTTGCCGAATATCTATATTTTCAATACCTGTGTGCGGCTTATCGGGGAACTCAAAGGATACTATTGGGGGAGTGGCGATACACCGAGAAAAGCAGACGATCACGCGCTGGACGAAATGCGGTATTATCTGATGAGCCGACCCAAAAACGCGCCCGCTATACCGCAAAAATCCGTTATTCAAAAGGATAAGGAGGCGATGGTTAGAAGACGGAAACGGGGTTTTTCGTAAACGCATAATTGCGCAAAGTTTTTAAACGGTATTTATAGTGTTATGAAATGCGCAAAGGGCGTAGAAAGGAGGTGAGAAGAAAAAAGTGGAAAAGGAAAATCAGATCAGCGAAGCGATTTTAAAGGTCGCGCTCGGATTTCAAGTTTCGGAAACGGTGGAGGAATACGCCGAAGTGGACGGGGAATTGAAGCTTACGAAACGGAAGCGTACGAAAAAGGACGTGCCGCCTGATTTGAAAGCCGTGCAGCTCTTGATGGAAACAAACGGGAACGGGGACGTTGCAAGCATGAGCGACGAGGAACTGGAAACGGAAAAAACGCGGCTCTTGGCTATGTTGGCGGAAGAAAAGAAAACGGTGAAAAAACCAAAAGACACGGGGCAGG
The DNA here is from genome assembly GCA_015055545.1 of Clostridiales bacterium. Classification (GTDB taxonomy): domain Bacteria; phylum Bacillota; class Clostridia; order Christensenellales; family Borkfalkiaceae; genus Scatosoma. The sequence continues at coordinate 2,717 of SVHY01000056.1, read as the reverse complement.
TATGCGACGAAACGCCGAAAAAACCGAGAAAGCCACGGGCGAAACCGAGAAAAAAAGTAATGAAATGAGAATGACAAGACGAGGCTCACGATAGAAAAACGGACGGAAACTTGGAGAAGTTTCGCCGCGGGGCGTTCCCCGCTTGTAATTGATTAAATAAAAAGGAGAAAAAATATGCAGTTGGAAGAAAATGGATTTGTGGAAGAGGAAAAAGCAAAAGCCAAAGAGCGGGCAAATAAAAAGCTCGCCGCCGAAATTACCGCCGATTTCGAGCGTAGACGAGAGGAAAGGCGTAGCGTTGAGAGCGGGTGGCTACTGAATATGAATTTCCTGTCTGGGAATCAGTATTGCGATCTCTCGCCGTTTGGGGGCGTCGTCGAGGAGGACAAGCAGTTTTATTGGCAGTCGCGTAGGGTGTTTAACCATATCGCGCCCACCATTGATTCGCGTTTGACTAAGCTGGAAAAAATGCGACCGACGCTTGCCGTGCGCGCCTTTTCCGACGAGGAGGGCGACGTGCAAGCCGCTAAGCTGGCTACGGGCGTTTTGAAGTACGTTCAAGAACGCATTGCGTTTGCGGAAACGGTATCAAAAGCAACCGTTTGGTCGGAAACGTGCGGCAGCGCGTTCTATAAGCTGGTCTGGGACGATTGCGGCGGTAGACAAGTGGGCGTAGACGAAAAGGGAAAACCGATTTTTGAGGGGGAAGTGTGCGTGAACGCCGTTTCGCCGTTTGAAATCTATCCCGATCGCTTGAATGCAGAGGGGATTGAGGATTTGAACAGTCTTATCCATGCTCGAATCGTAAGCGTCGATTACGTCTATGAAAAGTTCGGCGTCGAAGTGATGGGCAAGGACGCGAGTGAGTTGACCGTATCGCCCTATTCTCAACCCATGGCGGGGAAATTGCCCTTGGAATGTGCGGAGGGAACGGCTACGGCGGCAAACGCGGTCGTGCTTATTGAACGGTATACCCGTCCTAACAATCAATATCCCTTAGGGAAGTTGGAGATCGTTGCGGGGGGAAAGTTGCTCTATCAAGGGGATTTGCCCTATCAAAACGGCGAACGCGGGGCGCGTATATTCCCGTTCGTCAAGCAAGATTGTATCCGTTTGCCCGCCGCATTTTTCGGTAGTAGCGTTATCGACCGCTTGATACCCGTGCAAAGGGCGTACAACGCCGTCAGGAATAGAAAACACGAGTTTTTAAATCGGTTGTCACTTGGTGTTTTGATCGTTGAGGACGGCTCGGTGGATACGGACGAGCTGGCGGAAGAAGGGTTGTTGCCCGGGAAGGTGCTCGTATACCGTCAAGGCGGGAAAGCACCGGAAATGTTGGATACGGGCAGTATTCCTGCAGAATTTGCCGCTGAAGAGGCTTGGCTCGAAAAGGAATTCTCGCTCGTGAGCGGGGTGAGCGATTTGGCACAAAGCTCTACGCCTATGCGCGTAACCAGTGCGACGGGGTTGCAGCTCTTGCTTGCGCAGGACGAATCGAGATTGTCCGTTACCATCGGCAGTATTGAGCGGGCGCTCAGAGAAACGGGTAAGCATATCTTGCGCTTATATAGACAATTTGCGGGTACGGCGAGATTGATGACCCTTTCGGGCGAGAATAAGAAAACGCAGGTGTATTATTTCAACGCTGCCGATTTGTCGGTGAACGATTTGCAGTTTGAAACGCAGGATATGGGTACGCCGCAGGAAAAACAGGCGACTATCTTACGCCTCTATGAAGCTGGGTTGCTGGCGGATAAGGACGGTAAAATCAGCGAAGAACACCGACACCGTATTTTGGAGGCGTTCGGGTTCGGCGGATTTGAAAATGCGCGGGATATTTCCGCTTTGCATATCGCAAAAGCCGCCGAGGAAAATTTGCAACTCAAAGCCAAAGACGCGGAAGTGGACGAATACGACGACCACGATTTGCATATCGTCGAGCATACGCGGTTTTTGCTTTCGGCTGAGTTTAAACGCGCGCGGGGAAATGCGGAAATGAAAGCGCGGTTCTTAAAGCATATGAAAGAACACGAGAACTTGAAAAAGGCGTAAGAGAGTGTGCGTATCTATACGGCATACCGTAATGACCGCTAACGCGGTAAGGCGCAACCTACGGTTGCTTTACTTGGGGTTTATTATGCGGGGTTTCACCCCTCACCCCACAAGGGACAATGTCCCTTGACCCGTGTAGGGTTGAACAAATTTAAGAAAGGAGATTAATATTATGGAAGTTAAGGAGAACGTTGGCGTGGAAGTATCACAAACGGATTTGGGCGCAAAGGCGCAGGACGGAGCGGATAAGGGTCAAACTCCGTCGCAGGTTTCGACGGTTTGGGAGAAGTTTAAGGACGCAGACGCCCTTGCAAAGGCGTACGGCGCGTTGCAATCGGAGTTTACGCGACGTAGCCAAAAATTAAAGGAGCTGGAAAGAGAAATGGAAAATTTGAAAGCGGTAGAACGCGCGGAAAAAGCCGTCAAAGAGAACGGGGCGGAAAAGCTCAAAGATCGCATGGCGGTAAAACGCGCGGAAAGGAAGCAATTCGATCAATTCGTACATGAACTCGAACGGACGCGTTCGGGGACGGAAAACGTCGATAACGCCGTAGAACCCGTTTTAACGAACGCCAAGGCGGACGATGAAGGTCCGTCGGCGGCGAATGTACAATCGCAAAGCGTCGGTATCGTAGCGGAAAATACGTTGGATTACGGAAATACGG
>SVHY01000013.1 GCA_015055545.1 Clostridiales bacterium | reverse complement strand
CGAACGGTCGTTCGACGATTTCGTGCGTAAAACTACGAGTGTCTCGACGTGTTTTGTTTGTGGGAACATGTCGTAAGGTTGTATGCGCTCGATTGCGTAATAACCTGCCAACGTTTCCCCGTCCGCTACGTTTTTGTAGGCAGGGTTTTTCAAAAGTTCCCCCGTTTCGCTTTCTATTAGCCGTCCCGTCAATATCCCCAAATCCCGCGCAAGCGTTGCAGGATTACAACTAATCAACGTCAGCTTTTCAATACCGCTTGCAAGCAACGCTTTTACAACGCTACGCGCTATGCCCGCTCGCGGCGGATCTAAAATTAAACGCAGTTTTTCGTCTTTCTCCTTATCCAACACCGCGCCGATCTTATCTTCCACCGCTCCGCAAATATTCGTCATGTTCTTTAAACCGTTTTTGCGTTTGAGCGCGTCTGCGCACCGCGACGCCTCTTCTTCCAGTTCTATCCCGTACACGCGCTTGGCTTTTTTGGCTATCATCGCCGTCAACAGCCCGCCGCCCGAATACGCGTCGATAACTACTTCGTCGCCCTCGCCCGTAACCGTTTTTAACGCGTCCTTATACAATTTCACGCGCACGTTCTCGTTGACCTGTAAAAAGGTAACGGGTCCCGCCTCGTAGCGGATTCCGAACTCTTCCACTTCAAATACACCCCTACCGTGTATGAGTTGAAACTCTTTTCCCAAAATAACGTTGGTATCCGTATCGTTAAAATTAAGATACAGGGAAAAGGAATGAAATTTTTCGGCAAGTAAATCCTTTAAGTACTCCACGTTGGGCAGTTGGCGTTTTGCGGAAACCAAGGTGAAAATGAAATTACCGCCGATTTCTCGCGCGACGATATGCCTAAGCGCGCCCGTACGTTTTTCTTCGTCGTAGCCTTTCACGGCGCACTCGTTAGCATAGCGTTTAATAATAGCAATCAGTTGTTCCGCCCATTCGGGATGAATGGCGCACGCCGACACGGGTACGATACGGTGGCTACGCTCGGCATAGAATCCAACGACGGTGTTGCCCTGCGCGTCCACGCCGATCGGCATTTGCAGCTTATTTCTATACCCGTACGGATAATCGCTTTTGACCGTTACGGGGACTTGGACGGAAATACCGCCGATTTTCCGCAGCGTTTCCTGCACGACGCTTGCCTTATGTAAAAGCTGATAAGCGTAATCTAAGTGTTGGAGCGAGCAACCCCCGCAACGCAAAAACACGGGACATTTTGCCCGTGCGCGTTCCTCGGCGGGCGTCAAAACTTCTACGATTTTGCCATAGCCGATATTCCCTTTTACTTTCAGTACTTTAAAGCGAACTTTTTCTTGCGGTAGACACGCGGGCACGAAATAGGTAATCCCGTCGTGGCGAATAATCCCTTCGCCGCTTGAACCCATGGCGTCCACGACCGCGCAAATAATATCGTTCTTTTCCGCCATAAAACAACCTACTTTTTACTAATTCTATGCACTAAGCCGTTGAGCACGGCACGCCATTTATACATGAGATAATCGTAGACGATAAAAAATACCGTACCTACCCCTAATATAAACCAAAATATATTTTGACTGTTTAAAAAGGCAACGCTCGTCGTCATACCGAACACAAACCGCCAGATTAAGTACATCGTTACGTCAAACCATAACGCTTTTACCGCGCACGCTATCCAACGGTTGATTTTTATCCGTAGTTGCAATTCATTGACGAGCGGATGCAAGCCGAAAAACATAATAAACGGCAGCAAATCCCAAAACCGCCCCGCGTTGAATAAAAACGCCAAAATGCAGCTTGCCAAATACGCCAAACCGTAACCCCACCAGCTTTTTTTCGCAAGCGGCAACATCAACGCGATACTGCCCAGCAAATAGCCGGTGAACAGTAAAAATTCAGAATATACGCCAATCGTTAAAAAGATTGTGGTAAGCGCGCAAGCAAGCGCAGCAAGCGCGATTTGGTGCGAGTTCAAGCGTTTCATTTCTCACCGTTTAATGACAACAGCACATATTGAGCAAACAGTTTGCGCAAAGGTTGATAAAACAGCACTGTGCGCAAGCGTCACAAAATCCGCCGCCCATTTGCGGTTCGTCCACGGGTGCTTGCCGCGCGTACGGGTTTTGCGTATCGTACGCCGATTGTCTTTGATAATCGTTTTTCGCGTTCAATTTCCCGTAAGCGTTGCGGTATTTGATATTATCAGGGTCCATTTCCATAGCGATTTCAAGCTGTTTCTTGCTCTCGCTCGTCCAGTTCTTTTTATAGAACACGACCGCTTGCAAATAATGCCATTCGGCAGAGCGTTCGTTACAATCGTCCAAACGCGCTTGCGCCTTGGACATATCCCCCGCTTTGAGCAAATCCGCGATTTCCTCGTACACGTCCTTGCCGTCGGTGTTTTGGCTTTGTTCCTTACGCGCGGAAAGGATTTCGCGATACGCCACGTCGATTTTATTGAGCATACGCGCCGCTTCGTTTCCCGCCTCGCCGTCCTGCCAGCGTTCTTCCTTATATTTTTCTTTCAACTTCTCGTACTGCGCGGTAATTTCCTCGTCCGTCGCGTTTTCGTTGACACCGAGAAGTTCGTAATATTCGTTCATGGGTCCGTTCTCCTTTTTATTGGAATAATATCAGAAAGGGTCAAGGGACAAAGTCCCTTGTGGGGTGCAGGGGTGAAACCCCGCATAATAAGCCCCAAGTAAAGCAACCGTAGGTTGCGCTTCACCGCAAAGCGGTTATTACGCTATTGCGTATAGACACGCAAACACAGTTTGCATTTCATTTATTTAGTATTTGTCTTTTTCTCTTTTTTACACTTCTTGCATTTTCCGTCCAAGCGTTTATCTTGCATAACGAGCTTGGTTACCGACGGCAAACCACGAAGAAGGATATTATCCGTCAAATCACGGTTGAAATGGAACTTGATTTGCGATAAATTTTCGCGGATATCGTAGAAGATTGCGTTGAACGTGAACGCGATTTCTTCCGCGCTTTTACCCGAAAGCAATTCCTTTTTACAAGCCGCGTTATACGAGAGCGCAAAGGGATTATAATTCCCCTTCTTCAAATCCTTATCGTAATCGTCGAGCGCGTCGATTAAATATATCCACTTCCCCACCGCATAAAACAGGTTATGCGCGGCGGGCGTCGTCTTCTCGCCCAAAATACCATCGCAAACTTCCGCAAGCATATTCGCCGTCGCGTCGGCTGCTCTATCCACGCTTGCTACCTTTTGTTTTTCCAGCGACGATTGCTTGGATAAATTCTCGCGAACGATGCGTTCGAGTTCGGGATATTTCTTTTTCGCTTTACGGAAACCGCTTTTCAAAAACGCACGCTTTGCCCTACCACCCTCGTTATCTTCCACGTCGTCCATGCACTTATAATAGGCAAGCAAGGTGTTGAGCGCGCCCAGCTGCATGGAAATTTCGTCCACTTCCGCCATTTGCCGCGAACGGATACAATGCGTTAAACAATGCTGTTTTTCCACCGTAATATCCACGCCAGCGATATTATGAATTGCTGCGGATAAAAAGGCTACGTCGTAGGAAAGCGCTACCCGCGCCGCGTTCCCACACGTTTTGGCGATACCCTTGCATACGCCGCAATACAAAGCTTTATACAAAGCGTCGTCTTTGATATATAAATACGGTAATTCCGCGCGCACGTATCCAAACATATCCTACTCCCACCGATTATAACATAATATTTGCAAAAAGGCAACCGCAAAACCCGTGTTTCACAACAAATTCCCTAACGTTTCACGGAATATACAAAATTCCCCTACGCCCGCAGGGGAATATGCAATCGTTAATCCGCGTCGGGTACGGGTACGATATGCCCGTCGGCGAACTTCAAAATTTCCGCCGCCATTTTCGACAAATCGTTATCCACCACCGTCTTAAACCGCAACGGGCGATAACGCAAATCCAAAAGGCTCTTGGGCGGTTTCATTGCCGTAAGCAAATTCAAACGCTTAATACCTTTAAAGCTGTCTTTCACGTCGTTGCCCGAAAGCGCGTACAAAACGTCTTGCGGGAATTTATACGGGTTCGCCGTCGAGAGCACGACGGAGGGAACTTCGTCCTCCTTTTCCCCTTCCTTTTCCAAGGATTTTCTATACTGCGCGTGCACGGCAAGCGCTACGCCCGTATGCGTATCCATTGCATAGCCGTACTCTTCAAACGTTTCGTACATAGCCTCAATCGTATCGTCTTCGCTTGCGAACCCACCGAAAAATTCCTTGTCCAAAACCGCTTTTTCTTCTTCGGTTATGGAATATTCCTTATTCTCGGCAAGCTGTTTCATACGCTGCGCCGTCAATTTTCCGTTTCTGCCGCTGATTTCAAAGAGCAACCGTTCCAAATTCGACGAAACGAGAATATCCATCGACGGGGACATAGTACGGAAGAAATTACGTTTTACGTCGTACACGCCCTTTTCAAAGAAATCGGCAAGCACCTTGTTTCTATTCGACGCGCAAACGAGCTTTCTTACGGGCAAGCCCATTTGTTTTGCATACCAGCCCGCCAAAATATCCCCGAAATTACCCGTAGGCACTACGAAATCTACTTCGTCGCCCATTTCAATTTTGCCCGACGTCGTCATATCCAAATACGCCGAGAAATAATACGCGATTTGCGGCGCAAGCCGACCGAAATTAATAGAGTTCGCGCTCGAAAGCCGCGTTTTCTTCTCTGCAAGTTTCACGTTAAACTCTTCGGAGGCAAACAGGTTCTTCACGGCGCGTTGGCAATCGTCGAAATTGCCCTTTACCGCCGCTACGAACACGTTGTTGCCGTCTTGGATACACATTTGCAAACGCTGCATTTTCGCAACGCCTTCATCGGGATAGAACACGGCTACTTTCGTGCCCTTTACGTCGCGGAAACCTTCCAACGCCGCTTTACCCGTATCGCCGCTCGTCGCCGCCAAAATCAAAATTTCGTCGTCGATACCCGTTACTTCACAGCTCTTTTTCAAAAGATAGGGCAAAACGGTAAGCGCCATATCCTTAAACGCGCACGTCGGACCGTGGAACAGCTCCAAAATATACAGCCCCTTGTCGATTTTCACAAGCGGAGCGGGGTCGTTGCCCGTAAAGGTGGAATACGCCTTTTCGCAGCTTTCCAACAAATAATCCGCGCCCAAATCGTCGGCGAGATATTTCCCCAAAACGAACGCGGCGCGTTGCGGATAGGTCATCTCCGCCATCGCGTCCATTTCTTCGCTCGTAATCTTCGGGAATTTTTCGGGCACGAACAAACCACCGTTTTTCGCTAAGCCTTGCACAATCGCCTGTGCGCCCGTTACTTTTTCTCCCCCACGCGTACTGATAAATTTCATGATTTTTAACCTACCTTTTAACTCTACCTTTTTAACTTACCTTTTTGACTTACCTTTTTAAACGCGCAAAAACCACAGCCCGTCGGCTGTACGGTTTTTGCGTTTTTCGTTATTGATAAGAAACAGCCGAGCGGTCATTCCGTTCGGCTGCTCATGCCTACTCTTTAAAGATACTTCGTCACGAAATCGGGAAGTTCTTCCTTCGTTGCGGAAATAGAAACGGTAATCGTAACGTCGCTGCTCTTGCCAACTTTTTCAAGCATATAGAAGAAAGCCGCAAGTTCTGCAACGGGCTTGCCCGCAATACGGACAACGCCGTCGATAAATACGTACTCGTTATCGTGGTTACCTGCGATAACGCCCTTGATAAACCCGCAGAGCGCCGCTTCGCCCGCGATATCGTATTCGCTCGTATCAATGAACCGCACTTCGCGTTCCAAATCGTACATACCGCGCTTGCTGTCCGTCAAGAAAATCAAATGCCCTTTTGCATCTTTCACCGCCGCGTTTGCCGCGTCGATCATCATCTTCGTCTTGCCAGTACCTTTTGCGCCGTAAATTACTTTAATCATAATAAATCCTCCCAGATTTTAATCCTACAACCCGAATTTTGGGTTTCTCGTACTCGGGTTTATTCTATTCTACCAAATTTTTAATATAATTTCAAGGGTTTGGGCGAAAATTTTTTGTAAAATTGAAAAAAATTTTTATTTTTCTGCAAAAAAGTGCTTTTTTGTCAAAACTGCGAATAAAAAAAAGGGGCTTGTCGCTACTTAACAAGTCCCCGTTTTGCTTTCTCAAAAAATTTCAATCCTTTTTAAACACGAACAAATACTCATGCGCAAGCAACAGAAAATTATGTTTAATACTGTTCGTTTTCCAAAACCCCGTTGCCTTACAATTATGTTGTTCTTTAATAATAATTTCTTTTGTTTTAAACCCTGCAAGTTCAAACACGCGCATAGTTTCAAAAGCAAGCGGCTGCACCATACCTTTTTTGCGCGTATCACCCATTAAAATAGCGCAAAATTTACCCTTTTTCAATACTCTATAACTTTCTTCGGCAACCTTATACATTTCTTTTAAAAAATCCTTCATATCAAGGTGTGAAAGGTCGTCTTTAATATCTTCACTGTATTGAATGATATTTGCATACGGTGGATGCGTACAAATCAAATCCACCGACTCGTCTTGCAAAAAATCAAGATTGCGTGCATCCCCAAGCCGAATATCAACTTCACCCGCGTTTTCACGCTCAAAATCACATTTTTCTTTACACCGCTCTAACGCAACGGGATTTACGTCTACGCCAATGATATTACGATTTAACAATTTGGCTTCCACGAGCGTAGTTCCACCACCCGCGAATTGATCAAGCACTAAATCCTTTTCTTTTGAATAGCGTAATATAACGTTGCGTGGAATATAAGGCGACCAATTCCCCCGCCATTTTGCGTCGTGCGTTGCCCATTTTCCGCGGTTGGGAAAAGCCCAAACGGTATTAGTTTCCAACTCGAAATGCTCGGGTTCCCATTTCATTGTTTTTTCCTTATTTGCCATATGCTTATTTAATTAATTCTTCAATAATACCGTTTTCCAAATCAGTAATATTATAAATATTGTCCAACACGTCAAACGTTTCTTTTAAATTATTTCTTGCCGCTTTCCAACCAATTCCGTCCGTAAACCAAACAAAAGCAAAACCGTCTATCGTTTTGGACTCATGCGCAAGCATTTTATAGCTACGCGCGGTTTCATTAAGTTTCGAGCCCGATGCCGTATAGAAATTTGTTTCAATAGCATAAACCGTATCATTCGCTTTAATGACAAAGTCAAATCTTTTCTTCGCTTCGCCGTTGTTAGATAGAGCAGAAAGATCCAACCCCCATTTCTTTTCTATATCAGCAAGGTACATCTCTTTAAAATAGGTATCGTCCTTTTTAAGCCCCGCTTTCTTTATGTACGATTCGACCAAATCTTCCATAAGATGTCCGCCACGGTTTTTTCTACCGTTGCTATCCAATCCAACTTCAACGCCCGTAGCATAATCCACCAAATTATTAATAATATGCCGACTTATCAAATCGAACAAACCTGTTTTGCGCATAAACATTTTATACTGTTCCACCGAATAATTCGGTTTACTGAAATTATAAACAAACGCACCGTCGCTGTCCATGGCGTGAATCTCATTTTCCCGTACAGCCAAAAGCAGTGGAATACATTTTAAAATTTCAGGATATTTTTCAAAAAGCTTATCAAAATCGTTTTCTATATCCGTTGAACCGATAAGCGAATTTAAAATATTCAGTTCTATTTTAATGGAATCTACTTTACCATAAACTTTTTGAAAATCAACGTAATAACCGTAATCTGAAATACTACTTTTAAATCGTTCAAGCCAAGCATTAAAATCTCTCATTCTCTTTTTCCTTTTTAATAATTCTTAATTAATAATTCCGTCACGTTCCCACGATTTTCCGCTTTACTGTTAATCATTCTAACCGCGGTTATTCTTTGAATATCAAATCCTGCATACAAATCGTCAAAAAAATTATCGTCGTAATTTACGTTATGCGGATCGGAATTGCTAAGCATTAATTTTACACCTTTGCCTGACAACTGTTTATAAAAATTCGCAAGTTCCTTTTGATCGTTGTCGTTAAATTGATCTTCCGTATAAGAAGTAAAACCCGACGTCGCATTTAAAGGGCGGTACGGTGGATCAAAATACACGAACGTATTACAATCAGCAAACGGTTCCACGTCACGATAATCACATGAACGAATTATCACGTTTTGCAAATTTTCAGAAATATTTCTCAAATTTTCTTCATCGCAAATAAGAGGATTTTTATATTTCCCCGCAGGAACGTTAAATTTCCCCGCTTTGTTCACTCTGTAAAGTCCGTTGAAACATGTTTTATTAAGGAAAATAAACAACGCCGCTTTTTCCACCCTGTTATCTTCGTTCAACACAAGATCATTAAACACATTTCTTTTTTCGTAATAATACGTTTGACGTTCTTCCATATTAAGTTTTTCAAACTCGCTTTGTATAATTTCCAATTCGCCAATTAACGCATTACAACTATCTTTCAAAACAGCAAAAGCGTTCATTAATTCCTTGTTCGTATCATTGATATAAATTTCTTCAAACGCATATTCGTTCAAAAGCGCAAATAAAAGCGCGCCGCCGCCAATAAACGGCTCGGCATATTTCTTGATAGTCGTACCCATTCCGTCGGGAAGATTCGATTTCAACACTTCGATTAGTTGACCTTTACCACCTGCCCATTTTACAAACGGATGCATGTTCCCTTTTTCTTGAACGGTATTTCTTTTCATTCTCGCATCAACAGGTTTTTCGGCATTGCGGGGGATAAGCCACATATTGCCAAGCATTGCTACGTTAGGTATACGGTTTTCCGAGCAAAGAATAGATACTCGCCTTTGCGAAATATTCCATTTTTCCGCCGCTTCTCTTGCAGACATATATTGAATCATAAAAAGCCCCTAAAAATTTTTATTAGTTATATTATATTCCATTTCTCGAATAATAGCAAGCAGATTTAATAGAAACGAGAAATTTTTTACATAAAAAAGGGCTTGTCGCACGCGACAAGCCCCCGTTTTACTTTCTTATTATTGTAAATTCTCCACAAACCGCTTAATGCGTTTCAAGCCTTCTTCGATATCCGACTCGGAAAGCGCGTAGGAAAGTCGAACGCAATCGGGCGCGCCGAACGAAACCCCGGGCACGGTTGCCACTTTTTCCGCCTCTAACAGCGCATCGGCAAAGGACACGGAATCGGTGATTTCCTTATCCCCGCATTTCTTACCGTAAACGCCGCCCACGACCAACATTACGTAGAACGCGCCGTCGGGTTCAACCGCTTGCACGCCGTCGATTTCGGAAATGAGTTTCAAAAGCTTAGCTCTACGCGCATCAAACACGTCCACCATCGCTTGAATTTCTTCATCGCTGCATTGCAAAGCCTCTATCGTCGCGTATTGCGAAATAGAGCAAGCGTTGCTCGTAGCGTGGCTTTGGAAAGAATCGATAGCCTTTGCAACGTCCTTGGGCGCGGCGAGATAACCCACGCGCCAACCCGTCATCGCGTACGTTTTGGAAACGCCGTTAATGGTAATGGTCAAATCTTTCATCTTCTCGCTACACTTGGCAATCGAGAACGCCTTTACGCCGTTATAACAAAGTTTTTCGTAAATCTCGTCGGCAAGCACGAAAATTTCCGCGTCCTCGCATACTTTCGCAATCGCGCGCACTTCTGCTTCGTCGTACACCGCGCCCGTGGGGTTGGACGGGGAATTGAAGATAAGCATTTTCGTTTTGGGCGTAATCGCCTTTTTCAAATCTTCCGCCGTGAACTTAAACTTGTTCTCCTTTTTGCAGTCGATATACACGGGCGTAGCCCCGCACACTTTCACCACTTCGGGATACGTGAGCCAATAGGGCGCGGGAATAATCACTTCGTCGCCCGGTTCTAAAACGGCGAAACAAGCGTTAAAAATGGAATGTTTCGCACCGTTAGAAACGATAATTTGCGACGGTTCGTAGTCTAAACCGTTGTCTTTTTTAAACTTTTCGCAAATCGCCTTTCTAAGCGGCAACAAGCCCGACGAGGGCGTGTATTTCGTTTGCCCGTCGTCAAGCGCAACTTTCGCCGCGTTAATAATGCGATCGGGCGTGTTGAAATCGGGTTCGCCCACCCCGAACGATACGACGGATTCCCCCGCCGCTTTCATCGCTTTCGCCTTCGCCGATATCGCCAACGTCAACGACGGCGATATGGTAGTCATTCTGTTTGCTATTCTGTTCTTCATCTGCTTTGCTCCTACTTCTTATAGTCCTTCAAATTTATTACCATACTATTCTACATTGTTTTTCAAAATAATGCAACCGCAAATACCCCGTTTTTTAAAAAATAATCGAAAAAATTGATAAAATTTTGCGTTTAATCGATTTTGTCGATTGACCGCGACGAAAAAATTGATTGAAAAGGCAAAAAAACGCCCCGTTTGCGCGTTTTTGCGTAAACGGAGCAATAACAGAAGATAAGGTTTATTTTTCTTCCAAGGTAAGATAGACGTTGGGATCGACGACGACGTCGTTTTTATACACTTCAAAATGCAAATGCGCACCGTCTTTATACTCGTTGCCGTTGGCTTCGGCTACGGTAGCGATTTGTTCGCCCTTTTCCACGCTGTCGCCCACGGTCAAACCGTCCACTTCGGTTACGAACCGATAGAGCGATTTCAAGCCGTCGCCGTGGTCTACGACGATTTCCGTACCCGAAAGCAGGTCGCCTTTATAAATGCTTTCGATTGTACCCGATTCTACGGCAAGTACCGCAGTACCCGCTTCCGCGGCAAAATCCACCCCCTCGTGCAGGTAGTACGCGTTCACGGTTTGGTTATGGTAGAACCCGTATTCGTTCAAAACGGACACCGTTTCCAAGGGCGCAACCATGCCTTGGGGCGTAACGATTACCTGTTCGTTATCGTTATCGTCGGGCGTACCCGTTTGTTCGTCGTCGGGCGTAGGTTGCGTTTGTTCGTTGCCGTTATCCAGCGTTACGTCCTCGTCGGCGTTTCTCGACACGGCTACCGCCACCGTGATAATCGCAGTCAACGCCGCCGCGCAACCGAGCGCGGTAAGGATATAGAACCGCTTTTCGCCGTTCACACGCTTTCTCTTGCTCTTGATTTTGGTCTTGGTCTTTTCTTTGTCTTTGGTTTTTTCTTGTTCCTTTTCGTTTTGCTCTTTCATGCTTTCAATCCTCCGAAAAACTTTTGGTATGTAAATGTTTGCCCAATTTTTCGGAAATTATACGCAAAATTTTCAAAACCCGCCGAAAATTAAAGGCGTTCCCACCGCCGCGCGGTCAGGGGAAAGCGCGATATGCAAATTCACAGGTACGCCGCAAAGCACAACCCCGCGCCCCAGCTCACGCGAATAACCGTAATAGGAAATCGTATCCCCCGCCCGTTCGGTGAATAGGATTTGGGCGCGGTATTGCGCGGCGATTTCGTTTACGAGCGTATCAGGGTTTTGATTTTGCAGGGCAAAGACTACGCTTTCGCCGTTCACGCGCGGCAAATCCGAGAACGAAAGGTTGGTTTTGGTCAGCGCTTGCGAGGACGGATTATCGAGATAAAAGGTATGCGCGCCGCGGATATGCGCGAAAGTAGAGATATGATACGCGCGCAAGCCCACGCACGCGCAAAGGAAGAACGCGCAAGCAATAGCCGTTGTCAAAAACCCACGAAACCGCATAAAAAATCCCTCCCATGCGGGAAGGATTATAGACCGTTTTTTCGATTTTTATACCTGCGGCTTTCAACGTAGTATAAGGCAACCGTTTTACGAGTGCGCAAACCACCGCTTTATCGGCAGTTAAGGCTTTCGCAATATTTTTATTCGCAGAACGTTTACGGTTATTTCCCAAACGCCACGTCGCCGTCAACTATGTTCCAGTACTTAGACCAACCTTTACTTCCGTCAAACATTTTCCCGTCTTGATTTCTGCGATTGACAAGCATTTTACTGCTTAAATATACTTCTTCTTGGGAATGAACCGCAAAATACGAGCCGTTTGTTTCACGGTATAACCGACTGAAATACACTTCGCCGTTTTCCACTTGCGATTTCGCGATTACGTAAATATTATCCGAAGTATACGCAGGGGAAAGCGCGTTGTCTGCCATCATTAAATTGCTTTCGTCGCCACCGAATAATACGTGCGTAGGCGTAGCCCCTGTATACGTCATATCCAATACCACGTTTTCAATTTTCAAACCTGTAAACGCCACAAACGAATCTTCAGGAACGCTCGCTTGAAAATAAACGTTTTTGATCGTACCCGTGCCTTGTTCTACAAAACACGCATACTCTTCATGCAACGTACCGTATTGCGTATAATCCGTAAACGCTACGTTTTGAATCGTCCCGTTTACGTAACGGAACAAATATCGGTTGGCTTGCAAATTCGAGATTGTATGCCCCCTGCCGTCGAACACACCGTTGAAAGAACACCACTTCCCGTTGCCTAACATTCGACTGCCCGTCGCGCTATCCGACGCGTTAATATCTCCGTCTAATAACACGTACCAATCCGCCGTTGCCGTTGCACCGTTTTTGGTTGCCGTATGAAAATCTCTAAATTCGTAATAATCGGATAAAATATACGTCGCGACGGTAACTTCCGAAACGTACGTCGTTTCATCCGTAGTTACGGTAAACGTCCAAACGCCTGCCGATAACCCTTGCATAAGCTCTTTATCAACGGCAAGTTCGCCGTCCTTTTTACTCGCGTTTCGCGTAATATTTTTGCTCTCATCGCCTTTGACGGCAATAATACTTTGCACGTCGCCCTCTACTCTGCCAAGCAACAATACTCCTGCCTCTTCGTCGGATAAATCGTAATCCGCCTTTTCAATAAACGTGAGCGTATCGTCGTTGTTCCCAACGTTATTATTGTTATTGTTCGCGTTGCCCGTACCCGATTCGCAAGCAACCAACAACCCCGTTGCCAGTATACTTGCCAACAACACCGTTAAACCTATTTTTTTCATAAAAAATCCTTTATCCAATACGTCGTCATTCGGGAGCGTAGCGATAAAATCCCATCTGTATATTTATGAGATTCTATCATTTCGCTACGCTCCATTCCAGAATGACTTCTTAATTTTTTAGCTTAAACTTTCAACCTTTTCTCCACCGAAGTAAACGCCGTCCGCTTTCAATTCCCAAACGTCAGACCAGCCGCTTGCACTGCTGAACATATCGCCGTTTGCATTTTTCGCATCAACCAACGCGCCCGCGCTTGCGTATACGCCGTTGCCGTCCGTCGTATAGTCTTTGCTAAACGAAACCGTCGCGCCGTCTACCGTCGTCGTTGCAATAACGTAAATATCGTCCGTCGTATATTTAGAAGTGCTGCCGTTGTATACTGTATACGATTGCGTGTACGACGGAACATTCGTAAGCTTCGAATCCGTCGTATGCGTAACGTCTAACACTACGTTATCCACCGCGATATTCGTAGAACCTACGAGCGACGCGTTAAAGCTGTCCGTCACTTGCATATATACGTTGGAAATCGTTCCCATACTCGTCGTATTGTTTACAAAATAGCAAGCAATATCATTAGCACTATTTACTTGCGTACTGTTTTTATAGTTCGTGAAACCTATATTTTTAATCGTGCCGCCGTTCAAGAACCCTAAAAATCTTCTACTTACCGTCAAGCCATCGATAATATGTCCGCGACCGTCTAAAACGCCACAGAACACTAAATGCCGACCTTCCCATGTAGTAGATGCAGTAAAGTTGTCCGAAAGAACAACGTACCAATTCACCGTCGTTGTATCAGTTTTGGTGTTTGGCAAATTAGTTTGAAAGGTTTTCAACGTCGCATCGTCGGAAATGACGTAGGTTGCAACCGTTACTTCCGCGGTGTAAGCATCACTTGCCGTCATTACCGTGAGCGACCATACGCCTGTTGCCAAACCTTGCATCGCCGTTTCGTCTACGGTGAGCGTCGTGCCGCTTACTTTATTCGTTAAATCAACCGTTTGAGTGCCTTTCGTAATAAACGCTTGCGTTACGTTTGTGGGAAGATTTTCCACCGTCAATGCACCACCAACAGACAAATCGTAATCGTATGCGCCAACGCCGAGTTTCTTCGCCGTACGCGTTTCTACTCTCACGCCGCCGAAATAAATACCGTCCGCTTTCAATTCCCAAACGTCAGACCAACCGTTTGCACTGTTGAACATATCGCCGTTTGCATTTTTCGCATCAACCAACGCGTCTACCGTCGTACAAGTAATTTCAGGTCCATTCGTATATGTATACGTCCCATCAACTTTTTCACCTTCTAAATACAAATATACCTTGCCGTCTGCAACCGTGGTGTTTGCGATCACGTAAATATCATCTGCCGCAAACTTTGTCACATCGACATTGAATGCTCCACCTTCCGTACCACAAAATACGTATGCAGGATTAGCCGTCGTATAAGTAACGTTTACAAGCATATTTTTAATCGTCAAGCTATCGTCTTCAATAAGACAATAAGTTTTCGCGTTTCCTGCCGCGTTATCAAACGTCGCGCTAAAATAAACGTTTTCGATCGTACCCGTTCCGCGTGCAACGAATGCACCGATACCATTGCTTGTATTTACAACTCTTTGTTTGTAATTAACGAAGGATATATTCTTAATCGTCCCCGATAGCGTTTCAAACAATCTTCTGTTTACCCACAAATTGTTAATCGTATGACCTCTACCGTCTAATACGCCATTATAGTCAACAAATCTACCCGAAGTAAGTATAGAATGATCATCTGCCGCTCCGTTTGCCGTTCCCTTACCTGCATCGCCGTCAATATTAGCGTCGAGTACTACGTAATAGTTACCTGAGCTTGCACCGTCATCAGCATTCATTCCGTTATAAAACGTCATAAATTCCGAATAATTGGAAACAACGTACGTCGCAACCGTTACTTCTACCGTGGCGGTGGTTGCACTGGTGTTTACGGTAAACGTCCATACGCCGGTGGAAAGTGCTTTTACGTCGGTTTCGGCAACCGTAACGGTATCGCCGTTTAAGGTTGCGGGAAGTTCAACGCGTTCCTCGCCTTTTACTGCCGTTACGTACGCCGTTTGCGCCGTACCGCTTAAGCCCGTGATTGCTAAATTGCCGCCAACGGACAAATCGTAATCGACTGCGTCAAGCGTTTGCACTTGGCGTTCGTCCGTTACGCTTACCGTACAGTTTTGCGTTTGACCGAGTACGCTGACGCTAACCGTCGCTTCGCCTGCACCCGTTGCAAACAGTTTGCCGTTTTCCACTTTTACTACGCTTTCATCGTCGCTCGTCCACTTAAACGCCAAATCCAAGCCCGTATCCGTATCGCCGTTTTTATAGGTTGCCGTCAACGTCTTTTCTTCCATAGCAAGCATATTTGCCGTAGCGTCGGAAAGATTAAGCGTAAACGAACAATTCAGCTCTGCAATCGCTTCGTCAATCGTATCATACAATGGTATACTCACCCGTGCGTTTAGGCGTAAACACACCGTCCGTGATTTGCACTAAACTTCTACCCGAACCGTGGTAGTTATAATATACATTCACTTCCACTTGCTTAACGCCTTCTAAGTTGTCATAGGCTGTTGCGTCAAATACACGATAGGGTTTGTTGATATACGCCTTCGGCAAGTCTGTTTCCGAATAATCCTGCATATCCAAAACGATATCGGGAGCAACCTCGTCTTTAAACGGCGTTTCCGCCAATTCCCCGTCGATAATATCGGAAATGAAGAAATTCGCTTCGGTGGAGGCGTAGTTTTCGCAATGAATCGACATAATCACTTCGCCCGTCGTAAACCCTTGCCATAAATTGTCGCCATACAAAAGCGGTTCGTCTAAATCAACAATCATATTTCTGGATTTATAAAAATTATACGGGTGTGCGTATAATTTCCGCGCGGCATAATCGAATTGAAGATAATTGTAATTCTCCGCAAACGTTTCGTGAATGTGCGTCAATTCCCCCGTCCAAGACGATTGCGACGCCATACCGAAAAAGTTATTGACGTGCAGTTTATATATATTGCCTTCATATTCTAACGAACCGTTTTTGGGCGAATATTCCATACCCTTTAAGTCTTGACCGTTTGCACCCGCACTGATAAACAGTCTATCCCACGCATAACCGATATCGTGAATACGCGAATTGTATTGTACGCGCACGAAGTTATCGGGGTTGTAGATATCCGTCAATACGATATACGTTTGATTTACTTCCCCTTCGCCTTTTACCGCCGGCGTATAATAAAAACGGATAAGTTCTTCCGCTTGCGTTACTTCGTTAAGATTGATAACGCGGTTATAAGTAAACGTATCGCCCTGCGCCAAAGTCAAATTCAAACCTTGCATATCGCCTAAATACGAATTCGTGCCATACTTCACGGAAGAATTTTCACTACTTACGGAATATCTGTCCGTCAGCACCAAAAAGGTAACCGTTTCTTCGTATAATTTTCCGTCAACCATAGCTTTGTAGACGATTTGATATTCGCCGCTCATCCGCATAACCGCGCTGTCTACTGCGGCGGTGTTGCCGTTGGGATACACGAGTGTTTTCGTCGCTTCATACGCCGTCCCGTCCACCGTAATGGTTGCGTCTGGCACGGTTACCGTTTCGCCGATTGTGTATTCTTCTTCTATGTCCACTGTACTGAGCGTCGTTTCCGCTTCCGTGTGTGCGGAAAACAATCCGCCGCTAACGCAAGTAGCGCAACATAAAACGCCGAGTGCGAACAGAGAAAGTTTTTTATAGATTTTTCTCATTCTTTTACGCCTCCTACTGATAAATTTGTCATGAGCTTATCTTTAAAAATCGCAAACAATATAGTGATAGGCACAACCAAAATCATACAACCTGCCATTTTTCGGGGTGTAATATTCAAATCGCCCGTTGTCATTTGCGTTAAGTTGAATATACCGTACGCAAGCGTCGGATGCGTGGGCATATACAAAAGCGGGGTTTGGTAATCGTTCCAAAACGTGATGAAATACATAAGCGCAATCGTAGCAAATACGTTGATAACCAACGGGAAATTGATACGAACCATAATTTGGAATTCGTTTGCGCCGTCGATAGTCGCCGCTTCGGAAAAGGATTTGGACAAGCCCTTCAAAATACCCCTGTATATTAGAAAGTAAATGCTTGTAAAATAGAATTTTTCGCAATACACGCCCAAGAACGTATCGTATAAATTCAACTGATGCAATAACGACAGCATAGACGTGGTAGACCCCACTACGGGCACGATCATAACGACGAATACAAGCGTTTCCAACACTTCGTTGAATTTATAATGAAAGCGCGAACACGCGTACGCCACCAAGAAAGGCGCAAGCGCCGCAAGCAAACAGCCGACACCCGCATATAACAGCGTGTAGATTATCTGCCAAATCAGCGTGATTTTAAAGCGCACGCCGTCCCGTGTTACTTGTATGTACAAACGCTTGAATACGGCTTGATAATTATCCCAAGCAAATTCTGCCGGAAAGCCAAAAATATTTTGTTCGATAAGGAAATCGTCCTGCGTTTTGAGCGAAGTCAACAGACCCCAAAAAATCAGATACAAAATACTGATAGAGTAGATTACCAAAACGGCAAGAAGTACGATTTCAGATATAGCAATTTTTCTTTTCGTTTTCATAATCAATCCACCCTTGGTCCGTATTTTTTCAATGCCCAACGCACTAAGAACGTTATCGGTGCGACGATGAACGTAAACAATAACCCCATCGCCGAAAGCATAGGCCAAGCCGTTTTGTTCGTTGCGTTGATTTGCAGTTCTTTATACATATAGTAGCCTATCGTTTGCATATCCCCCGAAACGCCCGTACTGCCAAAGCTGAACAGGTTGGCTTGGTTGGTAAATATGCCGGCAATACCCGTTAAAATAAAGGTTGTAAGCGTCGGGAATACCAGCGGTAAAGTGATATACCAAAACTCTTTGATATAGGTAATGCCGTCGATTTTCGCCGCTTCGGAAATAGATACGTCGATACCCGCCATTGTACTGACGTACATTAGTACCTGCGTACCGAATCCCATCCAAAGCGAATAGAACACGACCGTCGGAAAAGCCGTATCGGGGTTGGAATATAAACCGTCTATAAGCCTGCCCGTGATACTTTCGTAAATGGCAGGTATACCCCATTCGCTGAAATATTTAAACATAACGACGAGTACTACCGTCGAAATGACGTGCGGCATATACAAAATCGTTCTAAACAGGTTAGACAGCGGTCCTTGTTTATAAATATAATAGGAAAACAATATCGCACCAACAATTCCAAGAACGGTTGACCACAACCAAACAGTGAGTGAATTTTTGAGCATGACTTCAAATTTCCCTGGCTCAATCAACTCCGTATAAATTTTACGGAAGTTATCCCAACCAGCGAACGACGCGGTGTTTGTAAACACGTCGTAATTTTGAAACGCCAAAATGAACGAATTGATATTGACGTAAAGATAAAACAATAAAAACTGTAACAACGGCAAAATGATCAAACAAATATAAAAGGAAAGTTTTCCAATTTTCGTTTTCGTTTTTGCCGATAAGCCATTCATACGCATATTCGATTATCCTTTCTTTTTAATCATAAATGTTATAGTTGGAATCCCACGACGACTTCGAAATGCCCGTGCCTTGGAAATATTCTTTCGCGGAAAGGTTCGCCTTTACGCCGTTTCTTACCGTTTCGTAGCTATCCGCACCGCTGTCGTAACTGCACCAACCGCCCGTGCCCATTTCAAATACGGGATAGTTCGCAAGGAATATTTTACTTCCCGAACACGTCGTACAATAACTGTTATTCTTCAAGGAAGTGGAATACGCATCCCAAAGGCTTTGCGCATAATTACACATTTCGCCGTAAGCATTTGTATCCATATCATAATTTACCGCAATCGGCATCCCCGTTTTTGACGTTACCGTTTGCAAGCTTGCCTGCTCAAAACAATATTGCAAGAACGCCTTTGCAATTGCAAGCTTTTCAGGGTTGTTTTTGATATTGTTGTTGACTAACAAATGGCAACCTAAACCGTCGCCAAGAACGATAGATTTGCCCGCGCCTTCATTTACCGTACCTGTTTCTTGGGAAGGCATGGTCATATATCTGAAATTTCGGTTTTGCGCTTCGCTACCGTATTTGTTTTCGGATGCCTCTAAAGCGGATTCCGCCTCTTGATACCAATAACCACCTTCGATAATCATACCGATAGGCGAATAATCGGGATCAAGATTACTGTTAATGAAAATGGTTTGCGCTTCCAAGTTGGTAAAGGTTGTATTGAAACTTCTCGAATAGAAATAATCCCCTTCGTTTTTGAAAATTTCCTCCATGAATTTGGTGGCGTAATATTTACCAGCCAACTGCGTCGTCAAATACCCGTTGTCTTTGTTGATTTTGATTTCTTCTTGGATAGGCGTATCCCCGTCAAAACCCGTGATAATGCTCACCGTATCGTTACCGCTATCGAAGGTATACATCGTCGTTGCGTCTTCCTTGCCCGACCAGTTAAGCGTTAAGGCTTGGAACATATAGTTAAGATAATGTTCACTTGCGCCCGTATAAATAAACGGTGTAACTTGCTTAATTTCCGTCATGTACTCACAAAGATAGAAAAATTCTTCGTAGGACGAGGGCAAACCGTCGTCAAAGGTGTTATAAACACCGTCAGGACCGCAGGATTTTTTGCTGTTTTGCGCGGAAACGAAACCACGACCCGTATACGCCGCGTCGGTATACGTGGATTTCGTACTGGGTTTATAACCGTTTTCGTCCGCAAACCAAAGTCCTTTTTCATCAAACATTTCCGCGTCATACGTTACGCCGTTAAACCCAGAAAACCAAGGCAGGGCATAATAATTGCCGTCAAAGCCCGTTAAATATTCTTTATGTTCTTTACTGATTTTAGAGGCGATAGAACCCGACCCGTCGCTTAAATCTTCTTCCACCCAGTCGGTAATATCGTACAAAAGATTGCCCGCCATATAATCGACGTAATGCAAACTTTCCACCATACAAATGTTGTGCTCGGAGTTAGCAAGCGTGCCCAAAAGACCTTGTCCAGAAGCGGCGCGAATGGCTTCAGTGTTGACCGTTACGCCCTTTTTGCCGTCGGCAAAAGAAGTTTCCGCGTACTTTTCTTCAAAGCCCTTTTTCATTTCTTCCAACCATATCGTACCCGTTCCTGCGTCGCGCGTACTTACGTATAAATAAGACATCGTAGGGTCGGGTTCAAGTTCCACGCCTTGCGGTCCGCAACCAACCACCGTTCCGCACGTCATTATCGTAAGCGTAATCGCCATAGCTTTCATCATTTTTCTTTTAAAATTTTTCATTTTTTTTCTCCTTTTCTTTTTTATTTTTCTGCTGTGTAATCACAGCTTGATTTTCTTGAAATATAATCCGTCTTCTCTGGGGTTACGTTCGTATAAAATATACGCCGTTTCTCCATTCACGACCAAATCGGAATATCCGCCCACTTCATCTACAAGTATACTTTCGTAAGTCTCAAACCCGTCGTTTGAAATTTTTAACGTTAATTCCGTTCTTGCCTCGCCTATGCAGTTCACGTGATAAAGCACTCCTTTATCCGAAAACATACTGCCTTGGCAGATCCAATCGCGCATATTCTCGCGTATTCCGACGTTTTTCCATTCCGAATACCCGTCGTCGCTTATCGCAAAGCCACGAAAGCTGTGGAAATGATCGCCGTTTTCGTTCCGTACCGAAATGCAAACCCGATTATCCTTATCCACCGCCAACGAACATTCGCTTGGATTGATAAAATCGTCTTTCCCGATTCGTCTACCCACCGCCCAAGTTTTTCCGTCGTCTTTAGAATATACCGTTGCGATATAGGACGGGTGATGTTCTTGTGGATCTGCCTCGTTATTTGCGAACCAACAGGGGCAAAGCAGGTCGCCGTTATGTACGATACCGTGGCTTGGACCTACTGCCACCACCGTATAAGAATAACCGCTCTTTTCAAACGTTTCGGATATATCCGTCGGCGAAGAAAAACTTTCACCGTCGTCCGTGCTTTTGCAATAAAACACGCGTTTGTAATTTTCACAATAGAGGAAATGCACCGTGTCGCCCTTGACGATAAATACGGGATTATTGAGCGTTTTTCCATTGCCTCGTATCACTTGCAACGTACGCCAAGTTTCCCCTCTGTCCGTGCTTTTGATAATTTTTAAATCAATTTCCGCCCAATCGGAATAATCTTTTCGACACTCGTAACACGCCAACAAACTCCCTTGCTCCGTCATAACGAGCACGGGAATTCGACAGGTACTATATTCGGTGTTTGCCTTTTCAATAATCATAAAAATGTCCTTATATTATAAGAGTGGAATAATTTTTTCAGTAATCAACTTCTTTTGCTCATCCGTAGGTTCACTAAACGGTTTGCGACAAACTCCAAAATCAAATCCAAGCTGATTGAGCACTTCCTTTTCCGCTTGCATAACACCAATTTGGCAAAGCACGGCAATAATCCCGTTCACTTGTTGTTGAAGTGCTTGCGCTTCCGCCATTTTGTTTTCGTTGAATAATTTCTTGATTTGGACGAATTTATCCGTCATGAAATTATACGTACTGCCAATACCGCCGTCCGCACCCATAGAAAGCCCTGCAAGGAACATTTCGTCGTAACCGTTATACACCAACTTGTTGGGGAAGTTTGTTTTGCAACGTTCCATGGTAAAGAAATCGTTAGAAGTGTATTTTATCCCTATGAATTTTTCATCGGATAAAAACGTACCCATTTCTTCCACGCCCATATTCACCCCCGAAAACGCAGGGAAATGATATACGAGCATAGGCAACGCCGATTCTTCCGCTACGCGGAAATAATAATTCTTGATTTCTTCAAACGAGAATTTGTAATAAAAAGGTGCAACTGACGAAACCGCGTCGTAGCCCAAACGGCTTGCGTGTTTTCCAAGCTCTATCGCTTGGCTTTCGCTAATCGAACCAACGTGCGCAATCAACGTTTGGTTGGGCGCGGCCGATTTCACGATGTCCATAATCAGCTTGCGTTCGTCCATGGAAAGCAAAAACGCTTCCGCAGTGCTACCGCCTACGTAAAAGCCTGTTGCCCCTTTTTCTACGTTGAACTTGACCAATTTTTCAAGTTCGCGTTCGTTGACACGGTCGTTTTTATCGAACGGTGTCAATAGTGCGGGAAATATCCCTTCAAATTGTTTCATAATAAGTACCTACCATTCTTTTTTTGATATCAATATAGACATTATACTATAATTTTTCCGAAATTTCTATATAAATCTTGCTCAAAGTTTTATTGTGGTTGCCTTTTTTTAAAAAACATGCTATACTTTTATTGAAAATATGTTATACTTGTGCCAAGGAGACGGCTATGAAAACAACTTTTATCTATCGACAGCGCGGAAAAGATGCTATGTATAAGATTTGGCACGAGCTTGGAAACCGCATTATGTTCTTATACGTAAACGACGGTAGCGGTAGCGTTGTCGGACACGAACGCGTCTATCCGTTGAAAAAAGGGGCACTGTATTTTATAGGCGCAAAAAAATCGCACTACACCATGCCCGAAAACTTGGATAAGTACGATAGAAATAAATTATTTATACCCATAGAGCGTTTCCATTCACTTTGCGCTTTTTGCGATCAAAACGCACGTTTCAAGGAAATTTTTGCAAATGATAAGCTTGTGTACGCGCAAATCCCCGCAAGCGAACAGAAAAAAATTGATATTCTCTTTTCCGAATTACAAGCCTATCAAGCAGACGATCGCCATCGCGAGGCTATATTATTGAGCGCGTGTGCGCGTCTTTTGGCGTACGTCGATCAATACGCCGTGAGCAATCTTTCCACCTCCTCTTCCACGAATTTCGTATTCCATGCAATTGAATACATAAACGAACATATTTCCCAACCGTTAACCGTAGAAGAAGTCAGCGACGCGGTATTTATGAGCAAGTATTATTTTTGCCGAAAATTTAAAACCGTGACAGGTCTTTCCGTTATGGAATACATCTTAAGTACCCGTTTATCGTTGGCGCAAGAAATGCTCTTAAACGGAAAAATGACCGTCAGCGACATCAGCGATCGGTGCGGATTTAGTAGCGTTGCTTATTTTTGCAACGTATTCAAACAGCGAATGGGAAAATCGCCTTTGCAGTATAGGAAACACGCCACGATTATTTACCGCAATTAATTTACGCCCACCGACGGCAGATATACACCTCAAACGTTAAACAAAAAAATAAGACAGCGCCGTGAAAAGCACCGTCTTATTTTTTATAAAAACACCTTGCCGCACAAGGGGTTATCGAGCTACTATGCGCAAATATTACCATAATGACAACAAAGTTGTCAATTCATTAAGCGTTAGCGAAAATTCATGAAATTACAATTTCAATTTATGCAAGCACTGTTTGCAATTCATTACTCTCTCCCAAGCAAGCAACCGCAGGTTGCGTTCTCACCGCCACAGGCGGTCAATCGCTCGTTAGAGCAGAACATAGCCCATTTATAAGCAAAACTTTGTTTTGCGTTCTTCATCGCGAAAGCGGTACACACGCTATGGCGTGTAGATAAACGCCTCTTTTGTCATTCTGCATTAAAAATCTTTTAACTTTTCTCCGCCGAGCAGGTGGATATGCAAATGCGGTACGGTTTGACCGCCGTTTTCGCCTTGGTTGATGATGATACGATACCCGTCTTGTAAGCCCAAATCGTCTTTGATTTGCGCTATTTTTTCAAAACAGTGCTTGACGATTTCGCTCTTTTTTTCGTCCATTTCCGTCAAGAGCGCAAAATGCGTTTTGGGGATACAAAGATAATGCAATTTTGCTTTGGGTTCAATGTCGCGAATGACGATCATTTCGTCGTCCTCGTACAATCTCGGCGACGGGATATCGCCAGCTATAATTTTACAAAAGATACAGTTTTCCATAATATCTCTCCTTTTATTCTTTTACGGCTTGTACGCCGTCTTTATACAATCCGTCTACGCGCACTTTTACGGGTTTGTCGCCCACGTCGCCCGCTATATATACGCGGATATAGTTCTCCGAATACCCTTCCGTATACCCGTCTACGCACCGTTCGGGCACGACTTCGAGCGTTTTGCCGATAAAGCCTTGCATATACGTTTCTTTCTGTTTCGCGCCCGCGGCGAGCAGGATATCCACTCGCTCTTTTTTCAATGCGTACGGCAGTTCCTTATATTTCTTATACGCG
This sequence comes from Clostridiales bacterium, assembly GCA_015055545.1. Classification (GTDB taxonomy): domain Bacteria; phylum Bacillota; class Clostridia; order Christensenellales; family Borkfalkiaceae; genus Scatosoma. The sequence continues at coordinate 24,902 of SVHY01000013.1, read as the reverse complement.
TTCGTACCCTCGCGCGGGGAATAGGGAAACGCGTGAATTTGCGCAAAACCCGCTTGCTGTACCATAGCCAACGACTGCTCGAAATCGGCTTGCGTTTCGGTGGGAAAACCGACGATAATATCCGTCGTAATCGCCGCGTTTGGAAACGCTTCGTAAATCATACGACACTTTTCCAAATACTCTTCGCGCGTGTAATGGCGGTTCATGCTTTTGAGTACCGCGTTTGAACCGCTCTGCAAGGACAAATGGAATTGCGGGGCAAACCGCTTCACTCTTTTTAGCGCGTCCAAAAACCGCGGCGTTATCAAACTCACTTCCATCGAACCCAGCCGTATCCGCGTTTGCGCGTCCTTGACTGCGAGCATTAAATCGGTTAAATCGTTGCCGTTCTCGTCCACGTACGCCGAAACGTCAATGCCCGTAACCACCGTTTCGTACGCCGTGCTTTGCAAAATTTCCGCCGCCGCGCTCTCCACGCTACGGCTACGGCTACGACCGCGGAGATAAGGAATCACGCAATAGGAACAAAACCGATTGCACCCGTCTTGGATTTTTACGAAATTCCGCGTTCTCAAACACTTGGGCAGAGGCATTTCTTCATACGCAGTCGCGCTTTGCAGTTGCAACCCCGAACCGCCCGTTTTCACGAGCTCTAAAACGCGCTGTTTACTCTGCGCGCCCACCACGGCAAACGCGCCCTTATCCAAGAACGCTTGCGGCGTTTTTTCCGCCGCGCAACCGCATACGATTACGCGCGCGCGATCGCCCCCCGCTTTCAACGCCTTACCCACCGTTTGACGGCTTTTCCGCTCCGCCTCGGCTGTAACCGCGCAGGTGTTGACTATATACAAATCCGCTGGCTCTATCTCGCGCGAAACGCCATACCCCAGCGTTTCCAAACCGCGAATGATTGAACCGCTTTCCACGTCGTTGACCTTACAACCGAGCGTAATAACTACCGCTTTCATCGCTCCCATTCCCCCAGCGCGTACGCCACGACCGCCGTCAACGCCACCGCCGCCGTTTCCGCGCGCAAAATCCGTTTTCCGAGCGTTACGTGCGCAAACCCACTTTCGGTTGCTTGCTCCGCTTCCGCGCGCGAAAAGCCGCCTTCGCTACCCACGACAAGCGCCGTCGAACCGCTGATTTCCGATAACTGCACGTCGCTCGTTTGCGCGAACTCACAGGCGAAAATCTTGTTTTGATACCCGTTTGCCGCGGCAATTGCGGACGAAAAATCCGCGTAATATTTAACCGTCGGCACGCGCGAACGCAAGCACTGTTTCGCCGCCTCTTTCGCTACTCGGTTAAGCCTTTCCAGCTTGTTTTCGTTGATATACGCCGACGAAAATTCGGACACGAACACCCCGATTTCGTTCACGCCAAGCTCCACCGCTTTTTGTACGATAAACTCGTTTTTATCCGCGTTTTTCAAATACCCGAACAACAGACAAATATCCGTTTTCGCCTCCCGTTCGCCCACCTCTTCGCGTACCACGTTTAACGACATTTTCCGCTTTTCGACGGCGGAAACGACGGCGGTGTATTCCTTGCCGCTATTGTCAAGGAGCACCACTTCCGCGCCCACGGAAATACGGAGCACGTTTTTTGCGTGTTCAAACTCTTCGCCGACAAGCTCGACGGGTTCACCCACGCCGCCCACGCTATCCACGAAAAACCGTTTCAACTCAGCCATGGTACGCTCCTTTGCGGCTTAACACTAACGAAAACCATTCCCCTTTGCGCCGCTCGTGGACGACTTCCATACCCACTTGCGCGTACGCCGTTTTCACCATTTCCAAACGGCTTTCGATAATACCGCTCAAAATCAAAACGCCGTTTTCTTTCAAGTTTTTGGGGATAGACGGCGCAAGCAGTTTAAGCACTTCGCCCGTAATATTCGCCACCATCAAATCGGCTTGGATATTTGTATCGTCCAACAGGTTAGAATGTGCCACGACGGCGTTTTCCGCTACCCCGTTGAGCTTACAATTATGGAGCGAGCTTTCCACCGCAATTTCGTCGATGTCGGTAAGGTACGCCTTTGCCGCGCCAAGCTTTAATGCGGAAATACCCAAAATCCCGCTCCCGCAACCCACGTCGATACACACGGTTTGGGGCGTGATATAATTTTGCAACCATTTCACACACATAGACGTCGTTTCGTGTTCGCCCGTGCCGAACGCCATGTTGGAATCGAGTAAAACAACGCGCTCGTCTGCGGTCGGGGTATAATCAATCCATTCGGGCACGACCACGATTTTGCCAAGGTGGATAGGTCGGAAATGCTTTTTCCAAACATCAATCCAGTCGTCGCCGTCCACTTCGCGTTTGGTGTCTTCCAACGTCCCGAACGGCAACGCGCCGCAAGACAATTCGCGCGCGTTTTGGATATCGACAAGAATAGACGTGATAACGCCGTCGGCAACGTCCGCGGCAACGTAGCATTTCACGAGCACGTCCGAGGGTTTATTTTCGGTAAGTTCGTCGTCCATATAATCCCAGTAGGTAGTTTCCTTGCTCGTTTGCAAGGCGATAATATCGTTTCTATCGCAAATGGTTACGCCAAAATCGGTGTAATTCCACATAATATCCGCAATAATTTCACTCGCCTCGGTGGTGGTATGCACGGTCAATTCGATATATTTCATAAAAAAACTCCTTGTATGCCTATATTATACCACGCAAAACGCGTTTTGGCAAGAAAAATCGCCCACCAACTAGAAGTCCAGAAACTTAGTTTCTGGTGGGGCGTGGGGCAAAGCCCCGCAAATTAACCCCCAAATAAAGCAACCGTAGGTTGCGTTCTTACCGCCCTTGGCGGTCAATCGCCGTTAGGCGAATTTTTAGCCCAAAGTAAGCAAAACGCAGTTTTGCGCCCCACCGCGCAAGCGGTACACGCGCTATGGCGCGTAGATAATAGATAAAATTGAATAGATAATAGAAATTGAAATATTTCCACAATTATGCATTATGCATTAAAAAAGAGCGGTCGCCCGCCCTTTTTATACGTATTCAATACACCTACTTAAAAGCGATAATCCGACCAAACGTAAAATTCCGCCTCGAACGGATTTGCAGGATATTTCGTTTGCGTAGGCAAATACTGCCGAATATCCTTTTGTATATCCATGTAGGACTTATCACTTAATTTGCTCCAAGGCGTGGTCACTTTCTTTTTCGACACCGAATTATACCAATGCATATTTGCGCTGTCTAAAATAAAATGACAAAATTTAAAATATTCCAAATTCGCACCAACGTCGTCAAACAGATAAAGGTTTTTAAAGGTCACGTTTACGATTTTTTGCGCCTTGCCATAGCAAACGTTTTGATATCCAGCCAAATCAAGCGCATTGTTTATATCCACCAAAAAATCGTCGCACGTCTTTTTATGCCAATCGTCAAAATCTGCCTGCGTCTTTAATGCAGGCGCGTTGAAATAATCTTCAAACCTTTGTGCAAGATTATCCAACACCCCCGTTCGGTTTAATTTCTTCGTTGCCGTATTTTGCACCTTAACTTTCTTATACGTTCTCGGTTGCATAGACAAATACGCACCGTCTACCGCGTGCAAAATATCGTCTTTATTTCTAACCGATAATTGCCTGCGCCCTGCCCTTAGCATAATATTTTTTGCAAACACTTCCGTCAATTTCGTATAATACATAATCGTTCTCTCCTTTTCTTATAATTTATACCAATACGAATATCTCAACAAATCCGCCGCCCTTGCAGGGTCGCTTACGTCCACTTGCGTACCGTTTACCTTGTTTTGCCAATCTTCGTAATTATCGGTATAATACCAAGTGGAAGTATCAGCAAATACTACGCTTGTTAAATTCTCGCAATCATAGAACGCATTACTTTCAATCGTAGTCACCGAATTACCTATCGTCACGTTTGTCAAATTATCGCAAGAATAGAACGCCCACTCCCCAATCGTCGTTACTAAATCGGGTATCGTTACGCTTGTCAAACTGTCGCAATTAGCGAACGCACTTCTTTCAATGTCCTTTACAGAATCAGAGATTATAATCGTTTTAAAATTTGCACCGCAAAATGCACGATTTCTTATTATTTTTACCCCGTCAGGAATAACCAAATCGACAACTTTTTCATTACTAATATAGAAATCCGCTCTAGATAATAAAGGATTTGCTCCTCCCTCGGCAAAATCTATCGCGCACCAACTTGCAATATCGCCCGCATAATATACGCTTGTCAAACTATCGCAACCATAGAACGCACTACTTCCAATCATCGTTACACTGTCGGGTATCGTTACGTTTGTCAATCCGTCGCAATCATAGAACGCACTACTTCCAATCATCGTTACACTGTCGGGTATCGTTACGTTTGTCAATCCGTCGCAATCATAGAACACATCTTCATCGATTGTCGTTACCAGTAATCCATTATACCACGCTGGAATAACAACATTAGCATCAGCTCCTGTATATCCAAAAACCGTCGCCGATACACCGTTAGAAACGTCAAAAATTAACCCATCTGTTCCTACCAATTCACCGCATACAGTACAATAATGCTCGGCATTTATTATGTGTTCACCTGTTTCTACAATACGCTGACAGTTGTTGCATTGTTTCCAATGCGTTTTATAATCACAACAATATGTTTCAAAAACATGGTCGTCCGCAGTACCTTTTTTACTCTCTACTTCATTGCATTTTTCACAAATACGAAAATATAATTTTTCTTCACAATAATCATTTGCCGTATAGTACTCCCAATCGCTAAAAGTATGTACACATTCTTGCGTTTGCGGTGTTGACGGCGCACTTTGTTCATCATCATCGCAACCCGTCACCCCCCACGCAAACGCGCTAACGCTTAAAATTGCAAGCAAGCCTACTAAAAATTTTTTCGCTTTTTTCATAAAAACCTCCAAAAAAAAGATTAAAATGTTACAACTCGTAACATTTTATATTGTAACAATATGTTACAATATTGTCAAGGAAATAAGGGTGGTTTTATGAAATTAATCGGATTAAAAAATATCCGCAAGCAAAAAAAATACAATCAGCTAAAAGTCGCCATGGATTTATCCATAAGTCGAGAAGCGCTTTCCCATTACGAAAACGGAAAGCGTAGCCCCGACGTGGATATGCTTATCACTCTTTCCAAATATTTCAACGTTTCCATTGATTATTTAATCACAGGCGAAGAATTTAAAGGTAAATAATTAGAACGCGCCCCAAAAGCAAGTCGCTTTCGGGGCGCAGTTGTTTTATAAGAATACATATCTATACACCATAGCGGTGGGGAACGCCCCACAAAAAATAGCCTGAAACAGGCTATTTTTTAAACCGTCCGAACACTTCGTTGACTTTGGAAAAATCCGCGAACGTACCCGGGTAATTTTTGATGATTTTGAACATCGCGCCAAGCTGTTTCTTGCGGATAATGCAAACGAGCATAAACTTCTCCGTGTGCGAGTACATGCCCTGCGCCCGAATTTCCGTTACGCCGTGCCCAAGCTTTTCCATAAGCTCCGTTGCAAGTTCTTCGGGTTTGTCCGTGATGATTTCAAACTTATACCCGTTTTTAATACCCGTCAGCGCGTTATCCACAACGACGTTCGCGATAAACAGGTTCAAAAGCGTACAAATCACGGGCGTTATTTTCATACCGTATACGAAAAACGCTACGCCCACTACGCTGGAATCGAGCAAAAACGACACGTACGCGACGTTGCTTGCCGGACGGGCTTTTTTAATGAGCGCGGATATGGCGTACGTACCGCCGCTTGCGCCGAAACGTCTGAGCATGAGCGAGAACCCGAACCCCGAAATTACGCCCGTTGCGATACACGCAAACACGATTTCAAAATCTTCCTTGCTCGTTTGTAAGCTATACGGTTTCCAGCCGAGCAGCGGGAACAGTTCGGTGGACAACGATTGCACGGTCATATACAAAATCAAAAACAAACCGAGCTTTTTGTTGACGAAAATACTCACGAGCACGAAAATGGGGATATTAAACGCGAGCATGAGCACCGCCCAAGGCACTTTGTAATCGGTAAGATAGTACGTAATCGTCGCCAAACCGCCCACGCCGCCGGGCGCGAACCCGTTGCTGTTTTGGAAGAAATAATACGCCAAACCGACGATAAGCCCCGCCGCCACCGCCACCAAGACGTCTAAACAAACCTGTTTTACCTTTCCGTTCATATCAACTCTCCTGTGATGCGATTAAAGCCTCTCTATCCGCAACGGCAAGTGCCTCAACCATACTGTCGATATCGCCTGTCATAAACGCGTCTAAGTTATATTGACTAAGCCCTATCCGATGATCGGTTACACGGCTTTGCGGAAAATTGTATGTCCGAATCCGTTCGCTCCTATCCCCCGTACCAACCATGCTACGGCGGTTTTCTTCCCGCGCTTTTGCGCTCTGACCGTTATAAAAATCGTACAAGCGGGAACGTAAAACCTTAAACGCGCGTTCTTTGTTTTTCAGCTGCGAACGCTCGTCTTGGCAGGTTACGACGATACCCGTCGGAAAATGCGTAATCCGTACGGCAGAAGCAACCTTGTTGACGTTTTGACCGCCCGCGCCACCCGAATGGAAAATGTCGATACGGATATCCTTATCGGAAATTTCCACTTCTACTTCTTCCGCTTCGGGAAGAACGGCAACCGTCGCCGCGGACGTGTGAATACGTCCCTGCGTTTCCGTAGCCGGTACGCGTTGCACGCGGTGCACGCCACTTTCGTATTTCAATAATTTATACGCGCCCGTGCCCGTAACGGAATAAATCGCTTCCTTTACCCCGCCAAGTTCGGTAGCATTGATTTCGATTTCTTCCACGCGCAAACGGTGCGCCGCGCAATAGTTTTGATACATTCTGCAAAGTTCGCCCGCAAACAGTGCCGCCTCTTCGCCGCCCGTGCCCGCGCGTACTTCCAAGATACAACTTCGCTCGTCGTTCTTGTCCTTGGGCAAGAGCAAAATTTTAAGCTCGACAAAAAGCTGGGCAAGCTTTTCCTTACACGCGTACCCCTCGGCAAGCAGCATTTTTTTCATTTCGCCGTCCGTTTCCGTTTCCGCAAGCGCGAACGAATCGTTCATATCCTGCTCGGTAGCGAGATACTCGTCGTATTTTTCCACGGTTTCCATAAGCTCGGCTTGTTCCTTGGAATATTTTTGCCAAGTCGCCGTATCCGAAAGCGTTTCTACGTCAGCGAGCCGCTCGGATAAAACCGCGTATCGATTTTTAATGGTTTCTAATTTCTTTAACATACGATTTTAAAAAATGAATTGAAAAGCTTTGCTTTTCATGAATTGGCTAACGCCGTGAAATGAACGCTACGCGTTCGTGAATTGACGGCTTCGCCGTCATTATTGTAAAATTTACCACAATGCAAAGCTCTGCTTTGCAATTCACGCGCCGCAGGCGCAATTCATGAAATTGAACATTTCAATTCACGCAAGCTCTGCTTGCAATTCATTGAAATCAAGTCATAATCTTGACGTATCTGTCTACGCCGTTAAAGTCTTTCACAATCATGGAATACGCGCTGTTTTTAAACAACCGTACCACCTTTTCCGCTTCTCCCTCGCCCACTTCCATCATGAGCATACCGCCGCGGTTGAGATATTTCGCCGCCTCCGCTGCGATTCGGCGATAGATATCCAAACCGTCCGCGCCGCCGTCTAACGCAAGACGCGGTTCGTAGTCCTTAACTTCCGTTTGCAACGTTTCTATATCCGCCGACGGGATATACGGCGGGTTGGATATAATCAAATCAAACCGACCGCGCAGCCGCGTAAACAAATCCGATTGCACGAACAAAATATCCGCCTCGTTTGCCTCTGCGTTTTCTTTGGCAAGCTCCAACGCCTCCGCGCTGATATCCACAGCCGTCATTTTGATATTACAGCCCCGTCTTTGCGTTTCCTTGTATACGGCAACCGCAATCGCGCCGCTGCCCGTGCAAAGGTCTAAAACGCTCTGCCCGTCTTCCAAAGCATTCGCCGCCATAACCGCCAGTTCTTCCGTTTCAGGGCGGGGAATGAGCACCCGTTCGTCTACTTTAATTTTATAACCGCAAAAATCCGCGTCGCCTACGATATACCAAAGCGGTCTACCCGTCAAGCGTTCGTCGGCGATCCGCAAAATCTCTTTCACCTGCGCCACTTTCAAAATACGCTCTTCCGTAGCCACCGCGCTCTTGGGCATATCCAGCGTCAGCGCGAAAATCCATTCGGCGTCTTCTTCGTCCACACCGCTCGCCGCAAACCGTTTTTTCGTGTTTTTCAAAAGCGCGCTCATCTTACCCGACGTTGCGAAAACGCGTTCGGGAATAGTAGGGTCGGCGTCCATTTTCAGCACCGTTTCAAACGCCGTAATCGCGCACTCGATCATGCCGTCCTCGGGTTCGCGCGTAGTCAAACGCTGCAATAAGAGCCCCGGTGCTTTGAAGATTAAGAAAAACTTATTTTTGGTCTTGGAGAGCAAGCGCAAAATCTCGTACGAAACGCCTGCCACCACGGGCAATAACAACAGCTTAAACACGATCCGCAGCAAATTATCAAGACGCGTACCCGTATACAGCCACTGCCCCACGACGACGTTCGCCAGCGAGAACACGAGAATACTCACGATAATAACCAAGAACAAAAACGTAGTTCCGCACCGATCGTGTACGCGCGTACAACCGCGCACGTTCTCCACCGTCAAGTCCTTGCCCTGTTCATAGCAGGATATGGTTTTATGTTCCGCACCGTGGCACATGAACACACGTTTGAGCGACGGGATTAGTGAAATCAAAAGGATATACGCAATAAAAATGAGCAAGCGTACGCCGCCTTCGATTAGGTTAAACCAAAGCCCTTCCAAGCCACCCGCCGTCTTTTCAAAGGGCAAAAAGCCCGTAATCCATTGCGGCAATGCGATAAAAATAAGCACGGCAAGCACCACGCCCAAAACGACGGACACGGTGTTGATAATGCCGTTCATGCTGATTTTATGTTTTTCTTCCAACCATTTTTCCGCTTTGGTCTGTTCTTCCTCGTCAGGCATAGCGACGTCCGCGCTACGCATTAAAATACGGTTGCCGTCGATGAGCGAGTGCACGAAATTAACGACGCCGCGCACGAACGGCAAACGGAAGAATTTATTCTGTTTTTCGGGCGGTGTGAGGCGTTCGGACTCCACTTGGATAACGCCTTCGGGATCGCGAACGGCGGTCGCCATAGCCGAGCGCCCGCGCATCATGATTCCTTCCATCACCGCTTGCCCGCCGATAGACACGGGCTTTTGTTGTTTCGATTGTTTACTCATACTCTTTATATCAACACCAGCCGCAATTATGCATTATGCATTAAGAATTATGCATTTAACTTTCTCTGCATTGCGACGGTTATCATTCGTTTTTAATGAAAGAAGGGGTTTTAGAAAAACCTAAAACCCCACCGCCATTACATACCGTATCTCTTCTTGAACTTGTCGATACGTCCACCGGTATCAACCAACTTCTGCTTACCCGTGAAGAAGGGGTGGCAGTTGCTGCAAATGTCCACTTTCAATACTTCGCAATCTTTCGTCGTACCCGTCTTAAACGTAGCACCGCAAGCGCAAGTAACCGTTACTTCATGATAGTTAGGATGGATATCCGCTTTCATATTCATTCACCTCGCTGTTGATATTCTTTAATGCTTTTCAATTATAACGCTTTTTTTTAAACCCGTCAACTGTTTTTAGTTGGATTTGCAAAAAAATACTTGCAAATTTACGGAAAATGCGGTATACTGATAATGTTTAGGCAATGCGCGCGAAATTTTGCGCCAAATCCCACGCCCAAACCACAAGGACATGGTTTATGAAAGTATGGCAACTTGCATATCCGCATAACTTACAGCACGTGCTTGCGCCCGATTTAAAAATCTCGTCGGACAAAGTCAAAGTTAAGGTAACGAAAGCCCTGCTTACGGAATCGGACGTTTCCGTATATAGCGGTGCTATCAAAGTCAAAGCCCCTTTTATCCCCGGCAGATTCGCTATCGGTCAAGTAACGGAGGCGGGCGAAGACTCGTTCGTAAAAAAGGGCGAACGCGTCTATCTTGCCGGCGTAACCGAAGACGAGCTTGCACCCGACGGACTAAAAGTAGCGGGTGAAACGACGGACGGGTTCTACCGTGATTTCGTCGTAGCCGGCTCCGACGACGTATACTCGCTTCCCGCGTCCGTATCGGACGAAGCGGCGTTTTTAATCGACGCCGTAGCCTTGGCAGAACGCATTATCGACGAAATGCACGTTTCCGTCGGTCAGCATATTTTAGTGCTTGGCGGCGGGCTGTATTCCAACGTCCTTTGCCAAATCCTGATTTACCATCGCGCCGTACCTATTTTGGCGGACAACAACACCGAACGCCTTGCGCGCGCGAAAAAATGCGGTATTTATTACACTTTCCCCAACGACGAAACGCTGAAACAAAACGTCTTAAAAGTAACGGGCGGCAAATTCGCCGACGGCGCGGTGTATATGGCGTATGCCAACCGTAGCGAACCGTCCGTGTTATTCCCGCTCGTAAAACGCGATGCGTACGTATCCTTCTGCGCGCCCACCTGCAAGAGCCTGCACGTGAACTTGGAATACGCGCTCAAAAACAACGTTACCATAAAAGGCATTACCGAAAGCCGCGAATTCGTTTCCACGGCTATTAACCTGCTTGCGAACAAAGCGGTGAATTATTCGGAATTCCCTTATTGTAGCTTTAAGGAAGAAGAACTTCCCTCGCTTATGGAAAAATACGCGAACATTCTCGGCAGCGGCGCGAACATGCCCGAAGAGATGGACATTTTGAAATTTATTTTTTAACGGATTTTTAGCTATGAAACTTACCAACGAACAAATTCATTCCCTTGCGCTCGGCGTAGCGGACACTCTTTCGGATAAAGACGGGATCGAATTATACCGTATGAAAACGGCGCAAGCACAGCGCATCACAGACTTCAACGCAGATTTCGGCAAAAGGGCGTACGCCACCGCAGGAATCCGCTTGGATTTCTATACGGACAGCAAATTTTTCGCCTTTGCCTACGATAAAGCGACGGAGGCGTCGTCCCGAAAATGGTATTATTTCTCGCTGTTTATCAACGGTAAGCAAACCGCGCTTATCGGCGAAGAACAGGCAACGGCGTGCGCAGGCGCGTATCGCGTAGAACTGCCCGACGGCAAAAACCGTATCACGCTGTTTTTACCAAATTTGTTCCGTGCTCGGATTACGAGCGTAGAGCTTTCCGACGGCGCGTTTTTTGAACGGGTAAATCCCAAACGTCGTTTGGTATTCCACGGCGATTCGATTACGCAGGGCTACGATTCCAAATCCCCCGCCCTTTCGTACGCCAACCGCGTAGCGTACGCGTTGGACGCGGAAATTTTCAATTTCGCTATCGGCGGCGCTATGTTCGATATGCGTATGGTGGACACGAGCACGGATTATAACGCCGACGCGGTCATCGTTGCGTACGGCTCGAACGACTGGTGTAAGCGGCAAACCGCGCAAGCGTTTTTACAAAACTGTTCAGAGTTCTTTGAACGGCTTATGCCTTTACATAAAAACGTGCCCGTGTTCGTAATACTTCCCATATGGCGCTTTAACGGCGAAGAGCAAAAGCCCATCGGTACGCTCCAAGACGCGAGAGCGGAAATCGCCCGCATCGCAAGCGGTTATGAAAACACGAAAATTATCGATATATACGACGTCGTGCCGCACGAGCTTTTCAGCGACGGACTGCACCCCACCGACGGCGGCTTTGCGTATTACGCGGAAAACGTGTTAAAACAGATTAAATTATAAGGAACTCGCACATGAAATATATTATTGCATCGGATATTCACGGTTCGGCTTTTTGGTGTGAAAAGCTTTTACAGGCGTTTGAAAACGAAAACGCGGACAGATTGTTGCTTTTGGGCGATTTGTTATACCACGGCCCGCGCAACGATTTTCCCGATGATTACGCACCCAAAAAGGTGTTTGCTATGCTCAACGCTATCAAAAACAAAATCACGGCGATTCGCGGGAACTGCGACAGCGAAGTAGACCAAATGGTTTTGGAGTTTCCCATGCTCGCCGATTACGCGCTGATAGACGACAACGGCAAAACGCTGTTCTTAACGCACGGGCACGTGTATAATAAGGATATACAGCCCCTGTTAAAAGCGGGAGATATCCTGTTCAACGGACATTTCCACACGCCCGAACGCACGGAAATGAAAAACGGCGCGATTTACGCGAACTGCGGTTCGACGGCTTTGCCCAAGGACTGCACGCCCCATTCGTATATCGTGTACGAAAAGGGTGAATTGACTTGGAAAAACTTGCAAACGGGAGAAGAATTTCAGCCGTATACCGTCTAAACGCTTGACGGCGCGCAAAAAAAGTGCTATGCTATAAGCACAATATAAAAACAAACCTATGATTAAGAATAGTACCCTTTGTAGAACGGCAAAGAGAGTTGCAGGCGGTGGAATTGCAATGCGGAACGCTTTGGGGAATGGACTTATGAGGGCGAACGAACGCGTGAAACACGCAAGTAGCAATCGACGGGGCGTGCCCGTAATCGCACGGAGCGTATGATAGTACGCATAAAAAGCGGGCTTTTTAAAAAGTCAACACGGGTGGCACCGCGGTATTGAAAATATCGTCCCGAAAAGCGGAACAATTCCGTTTTTCGGGTTTTTTATTACGAACAAGGAGAAATTATTATGAAACAAGAAATCCCTTACAAAATTTATTTAAGCGAAAACGAACTGCCCAAGGCATGGATCAATTTGCGCGCGTTTATGAAAAACAAGCCCGCGCCCCTTTTAAACCCCGAAACCAAAGCGCCTATGACGAAAGACGAACTCTCGCAGGTGTTTTGTGAAGAGCTTGTAAAACAGGAATTAGACGACACGACGGAATATATCGATATCCCGACGGAGATACGCGATTTTTATAAAATGTACCGTCCCGCACCCTTAATCCGCGCGTATTGCTTGGAGAAAAAGCTGGGCACGCCCGCGAAGATTTATTATAAGTTTGAAGGCAATAACACGAGCGGAAGCCACAAGCTCAACTCAGCGATTGCGCAAGCGTATTATGCGAAAGAACAGGGCTTGAAAGGCGTTACGACGGAAACGGGCGCAGGTCAATGGGGCACGGCTTTGTCTATGGCGTGTTCGTACTTTGGCTTGGACTGCAAAGTGTATATGGTAAAATGCTCGTACGAACAAAAACCGTTTCGGCGTGAAGTCATGCGCACCTACGGCGCATCCGTTACCCCCTCTCCGTCCACGACGACGGCGGTCGGCAGAAAGATTTTGGAAGAATTCCCGGGCACGAACGGAAGTTTAGGCTGTGCCATTTCCGAAGCGGTAGAAGCGGCGACGGGCTTGGAAGGCTATCGCTACGTATTAGGCAGCGTTCTCAATCAAGTCCTGTTACACCAATCGGTCATCGGTTTAGAAACGAAAACGGCGCTTGATAAATACGGCGAAAAAGCGGATATCGTCATCGGTTGCGCGGGCGGCGGTTCTAACCTTGGCGGCTTGATAGCCCCTTTTATGGCGGAAAAATTACAGGGTAAATCGGACTGCAAGTTTATCGCGGTCGAACCCGCGTCCTGTCCCACGCTCACGCGCGGGAAATACGCGTACGACTATTGCGACACGGGCATGGTCTGTCCCTTGCAAAAGATGTACACGCTCGGCTCGGGCTTTATCCCCGCGGCAAGCCACGCTGGCGGACTTAGATACCACGGCATGACGAGCACGCTTTCCCAGCTCTACGACGAGGGATTAATGGAAGCGCGTTCGGTTACGCAAACGTCGGTGTTTGAGGCGGCGGAATACTTTGCGCGGATTGAGGGTATATTGCCCGCACCCGAAAGCTCGCACGCGATCAAGGTTGCGATAGACGAGGCGCTCAAATGCAAAGAAACGGGCGAAGAAAAGACGATTGTATTCGGTTTAACGGGCACGGGTTATTTTGATATGATGTCGTACGAAAAATTCCACGACGGCAAAATGACCGATTATATCCCGACGGATGCAGAAATCGAAAAAGCACTCGCAAAGCTGCCAAAATTTTAAAAAAGGGTCAAGGGACACAGTCCCTTGTGGGGTGCAGGGGTGAAACCCCGCATAACAAGCCCCAGTTAAGCAAAGCTTTGCTTTGCGCTTTTCACCGCCTTTGGCGGTCAATTGCCCGACAGGGCAAAACTTTACCCCCAAGTAAAGCAACCGTAGGTTGCGCCCCTACCGCGTAGCGGTCAATCGCTCGTCAGAGCGAAACTATCCCCCAAACACAAAACGGCAAGGATTATTCCCTGCCGTTTTTCTTATTCCCAATCAAACAACTCGTTTGGCGTAATGTCCAATACTTTGCAAATCTTCACAATCATTTCACAGCTCGGTTCGTTTACCCCCGTCACCCACTGTGAAACCGTCGGTTGTGATATCCACAACCTCATCGCAAGCCCCCTTTGCGTTATACCCTGTAATTTCATTTCTTCCCGTAAGCGTTTCCCTATCTTCATCTTTATCTTCCTTGCGTATATTATATAACATTTTAAAATAAATTTGTACAACTATCTTAAAACATGATATACTTTTTATCAATAAACCCAAGGAGCATTAAAGAATGAAATATTTTGCATGGATAACGAAATTTAGAGTAGCGTATCAAAAGCTCGAATATGTAAAACATAAAGAAATAACGCTTATAAAACTTGACGCGTGGGTAGAAACTTGGTGCAAAGAAGAAAATATTACGGACAATGATTTAATATATTACTTTGAGCAATTAGCGCGTGCATATGCACACAAAGATTTAACGGAAGTCTTTCTTTACCGCCGTTTGAAACGCTTGCAAAAACATTAAAGTTTTAATCTTTTTAAAATTATGCACCTGCCCGCATTTGCGGTTTTATGCATAATTTCCCCTATCGATTACAAAAAATCCACCCTGTCGAATTTTGACTTCACGGTGGATTTTTTCTTTTTATTCGTCGCCTTTCGTCGTTTGCGGCTGCCCGCATATGCCCCACCGCCCACACGGGCGGTTTTTACCTTTTTCGATACTCGGATTTTGTCGTATGCACGTTAGGGCATAGCAAACGCCACACTCGCCAAAAGCGCCGCGCCGATCGGCAATACGCTTTCGTCAAACCGCGTTTTTTCATGGTGCAACGGGTATTCGTACCCGTCCGATTTCGCTCCCGCGCAAAGCGCCACCATCACCGACGGTACTTGATGGCTAAAATACGCAAAATCTTCGCTCCCGCCCGCGCGGCCGCCTAATTCTTGGGTGTTGAAAACGCATTTTTCACCAAAAACCGACCTTGCCTGTTCTTCGACGAATTTCGACAATTCTCCGTCGTTGACGAGCGTAGGCGTACCGCTCGTAAATTCCGTTTCCGCTTTTACCCGAAACGCCGTCGCCACGTTTTTCGCAATTTCGCGCAACCGTTTTTTTACATACCCACGCGCATTTTCATCATAGGCGCGCAAAGTTCCCAACAGCTCCGCGCGCTCGGCTATTACGTTGGGCGCGTTCCCCGCGTTAAGCTGTCCGATCGTGAGCACGGCGGGATTGTCAATCGAAAGCTCCCGTGCGGAAATTTCCTGCAAGGCTATCGCCGTTTGCGCCGCCGCCGTCAACGCGTCTATTCCCAAATGCGGCGTCGCGCCGTGGCAAGCTTTTCCGCGAAAGCGTATACGAAAATAATCGGCGGCAGCCGCGCTCACACCCGCCGACGAAACGATTAAACTACCGCTTGGAAAATCGGTTGCCGTCATCACGTGCAACATCATCGCCCCGCCCACCGTCGGATTTTCAAGCACACCGCTTTCCATACAATCCTTTGCGCCTTCGAGCAGTTCTTCGGCGGGTTGGAATAAAAGTTTCACGGGCGTTTTCAAATCTTTTTCCCGTTCTTTCAAGAGCTTTGCCGCGCCCAAGAGCATAGCGGTGTGCATATCGTGCCCGCAAGCGTGCATATTCCCCGTTTTACAGGCATACGGCAGCCCCGTTTTTTCACGGATAGGCAATCCGTCGGTATCTGCGCGCAATAAAAACGCCTTGCCCTTGCCCCGACCAACGCTTACCAACACGCCCGCTTTGCCGCAGGGCTTGGGCGTATACCCCATTTCGGTGAGTTTAGAGATGATATACACCTGCGTTTTGGTCAAATCGAAACCCGTTTCCGCGTGTTCGTGTAAAAACCGACGTTGCGCAACCAAATCGGGCTGCAACTCTTTAGCGCGGTCAAAAAAATCCTGTTTTTCCATATCCTTACTATATGCAAAAGCGCGCGGAATTATTTCCGCGCGCCAAGATTATGGACACAACTTATATACAATTCATAATCAACAATCCGGCAAACGCCAACGCCATACCCGTTATACTTTTCGCGCTTGCGCGTTCTTTGAACAGGAAATGCGCCATCAATCCGGACAAAATCAAGTTCGCGCCCTGTAAAACGGGGTAAATTTGCGCGGAAGAGAGAAATCCCGCCGCCAACGTTTTCAAAGCCGTGTTCAAAAACAGGAACAGCGACATTAAGAAGTACGCCAGCAAATGACGTTTGTCCTTTACTTCCAGAGAAAGCGGTGTTTTCGCGTCCTTTACCCGTACGGCTAATTGCAATACGAGCAACATCAAAAACCCGATAGCGTACGTATAGAAATTAAACGCCGCCGCACTTTCGCCCACGCTTTTCATATACGCTTTCTGTGAAAAGTCGGTTACCGCCGAGCCTACGCACCCGATTATTAAAATCGCCACGCCTAAAACGGAAATTTTACCCTTAACGTCTTTGTTATATTTAGACATAATAACGACGGCGCAAAGTAAAATCGCCATGCCCAGCCATTCGTTCCAACCAATGCTTTCCTCGTATACCAAAAAACTCAATAGACAAGTAATCACCGAACCGAGCATCGTGAAAATATTCAAAAACACGTACGCATCCTGTTTATACGCATACATCCAGCACACGCAAAACGCGGTCATACCCACAGCCGATAGAAGATATACGCCCAACGTTTGCCCGTCTAATCGCAAAGCCGAGAAATTCCATTCTATCAATACGAACAAGAACCCGATTGCCGCGCAAAAGAGCATACGCGCAAGGTTGATAAACACGCAATCTTTAAAGGTCTGCATTGCCCCGCTAATCTTCTTGCCGCAAAACCCTTTCGCCACGCCCGCAAACAGCGCGCCCGACAGATATAAATACCCTATCATACCGCTCACGCTTTGGGTGCGTCGCCCATATCGGGTACGGGCAACGGTATACCGCCCTGTTTCGCCGATTCGATAGCAACCAGCCCGGGGATATTACACCGTGCCGCAAACCAAGCATTGAGCGCAGGCATTTCACCCGAAACCGCCGCCTTGCAGAAATCGTCTATCAAGAACTGATGCGACGCCATATGCCCGTTTTCCAAGCCCTCGAATTCCTTGGGCAAGCGCGCTACTTCCTTTGCTTGCACCTGCGAAAACGAACTCCACTGCCATTTCCCGTTCGCCACCTGTTCTTTAAAATCAGGCGCGTTTTTGTTTTCCACCATTTCTTGGGGGTTGACGTAATCGCTCACGTCGGTAAGCGTAATGCGTTCTTTTTCGCTTTCCAAGTCCTTTTCGCTAAACAAATGCTGTGCGTTGCTGAACTCGTAACTGCCTTTCGTTCCATACATGCCCGATATGTACGAGCTCGGTCTGCCGTAACCAAACCCACGCGCTTCCGTCACGCGCGCCGTACCACCGTTGGCAAGTTCCATCATCACGTATTGATTGATATGTTCGTTTTCCCAAGGATTGCCCTCTTTCGTAAACGCCTTATCGCCCGTTTTGTCCTTATAGCCAAAGCACGCTACTTTCGTCGCGTACGAATTTGCCGCAGACAAAATCATCGCCGTCGAATGGGTGGGATAGAAGAGCGGCGGCATACCCCGTTCGCCCTCGCGTTTCCCGTAGGAAATATCGTTGATATGGTGATAATATTGCGCCGCACCGTACGCAAAATCCCCAAACTTACCCTGCTCGTTCATCTCACGGCAGAACATAGCGCACGGATAATAATAACAGGTTTCCCCGATAACGTACGTCAATTTCGTTTCCTCTACCAAGCGCACGATTTCCTGACATTCTTCCACCGTCGACGCCATAGGCACGGCGGAATACACGTTTTTGCTCGCCTTCAACGCACGAATAACAATATCGCCATGCAAATGCCGCTGCGTGAAGTTCGCGATACAGTTTATCGACTTGTCCGCAAGCGCACTTTCAAAGCTGTCAATAATGTCCACCTCAAATTCCTTGGAAAATTTTTCCGCCTTTTCTCTTATCAAATCGCATACGTACACCTTTTCCACGTTCGGATGACACTTAAACAACCGAACGAACCGATGCGCAAACGCTCCGCAACCAATCACCGCTACCGTTAATTTTTTCTGCATAATTTTTTCTCCTTTCCGTTTTTATTGCACCTATTATAACGCAATCAAGCCTAAATATCAATGGTAAAACTCGACAAAAGTTTGTCTTTTCCGTACTTTTTACTTTGATTTGCTTTACAACGCCGCTAAGTTTATGCTATGATACGTATAAGGAATTTTTAAATATGCTTTTTAAAGAAATTAACCCGTTCGTACGGCAAGCGCTTTCCGCGCGACTGACAAAACAGAATAAAACGGATACGTTCAACCGCATTAAGACGGTGGACGCGCGACTTTTTTATATCGTAGACGGCAACGGAAAAATGCGTTTCGACCATAAAGCCTACGATTTAAAAGCAGGGACGGTGATTATATTCAGCGCGGGTACGGCGTACACTTGGGAAGTGGATTTCGTTCGCTATTTCGCCATCAACTTTGATTATACGCAAAACTGTTCGCATATCCGTCAAACCTTTCACCCTATCAGCGCAAACTCGTTCACGGACGCGGATATTCTCGAACGCCCGCATTTTGACGATTGCCCGTTTTTAAACGAGCCTTTGATTTTGCCCGACGTACCCGCCTTTGAAAACGAAATCAAACGCATTACGACGGAATATCTAATGGACAACGCGTACGCACCCGTTCTCAATTCGGGCGCGTTGAAATCGTTGCTTGTCGCCGCCGTTCGTAGGGCCACCGCAACCGACGCCGTAACGGACGAAAAGAGTGCCGCTACGGTGAAAAAAATCATCGAATACATCGGCAAAAATTACGCAAAAGAGATATCCTATCAAACGCTTGCCACCGAATTTCATTTCAACCCGTCCTATCTAAACAGACTTTTCAAAGCGCACACGGGCAAGAGCGTATATGCTTTTATCCTGAGCTACCGTTTACAAACGGCTATGGAAATTTTACGCACGCAAAATTTATACGTCAATCAAATCGCCCTTTTGTGCGGTTTTCCCGACCCCTATCATTTCACAAAAGCCTTTAAAAAATTCGTCGGCTGTTCCCCAACGGAATACCGACACCGAAATACAAAGCGTTAAAAAAGACGGCTCGCAAGCCGTCTTTTTTCGTTAATATAAAATTTGCGCGTTATCGGGTAAGCGTAAAATTTCGCCCTTTTCGCCGCGAACGGAAAACGTTTCTTCCTTATACGTTTTATGCGGAATAAAATACACGCGTTTGTCTTTCCAGCGCGCGCCCGCTTCGATACGGAACAGCCCTTCACGCAAGATTTTTTGCATAATATCCACGTTCAAATCAATAATCGCCGCCGTATGCCCCTCGGCAAAACAGTCCAAAATCGCCGCGCGGATACGGGTAATCACGAATATGTCCTCGTGCACGTGCCCAATGCCGTGGCAAAGTGGACAGGGCTTGGAAAGCATGGACGGTATATCACTACCCAAACGCTTACGGGTAAACTGCGTCAAGCACAACTCGCTCATGGGCAAAACGTTACATTTTGCCTTGTCCTTTTCCAAATGCGAGCGCAACTCGTCCGTAACCGCCTTTCGGTGTTCTTCGCTCGCCATATCGATAAAATCGACGACGACGATACCGCCGATGTTGCGCAAACGCACCTGTCGCGCAATTTCTCTCGCCGCTTCCAAATTAACGGCAAACACCGTTTCTTCACGGCTTTTGTCGCCGATATACTTGCCCGTGTTCACGTCCACTACCGTCATCGCTTCGGTGGGATCGATTACGATCGAACCGCCGCCCGCAAGGGGTACGACGGGTTGCGTCGTATCGTATACGAGCTGCATAATCCCCTGCTCGTCCATCATAACGCGATCGCCCGTGTATTTGATCAGCTTGCGGTTTGAAATATCCCCGCGCAAGCGGATAAGCCGCCGCAACCGCTGATACAGTTCTTCATCGCCCACGTGAATAGCTTCAATCTCATCGCCGTAGCTATCGCGCATCATACGTACGGGCAATTCGTCGTCTTCGTACAACAACGTGCCAACGGGCGCGTTTTGCGCCGTTTCCAGCATTTCACGATAGAGCTTACGTAAATACCCTGCTTCCGTCTTCAACTGTCTTTGCGTAGAGAGCGGGGCTTGGGTGCGGATAATAAACCCTTCCGCGGGCGTTTCGCGCATTTTTTCGGCAATTTTCAACAACTTTTCCCGTTGTTTTACGTCCGTAATCTTCCGCGAAATTCCCAAGAAATCCGTGCACGGCAAATAAATAACGCACTTACCCACAAACGACAGGTGCGTCGTCACCTTTGCGCCCTTGTTTCCGCGCGCGGGCTTGGTTACCTGCACGATGATCTCGTCGCCCACTTTCAAATCCCACGCTTTCGCATCGGCGGCAACGGGAGAACCGTCGTACTTGGTATAATCGGTGTACGTTTCTTCCATGGAAAGGTAGCAATTTTTAGAAAAACCACACGAAATAAAAGCCGCGTTCATGCCCGCAAGCACGTTCGTTACTCTGCCTTTATATATATTGCCGACGATCTCCTTTCTCGGTTCGCTTTCCGCCGAAAACTCTACGAGCCTACCGTCTTCGACGAGCGCGGCAAATTGTTGACCGCAATAACGGTCAAAAAACCATTCCTTCTTCATACTGCGCTTTCCATTTTTTGTGTTCATCGCCGCCGCGCCACTACAAACCCCTGCGCCGTATGCGGTTCGTACGTTTAATAGTATATCACAGCTCTGAAATTTTGGCAATCACTTTTACAGAAAAAAGGGATTTTTAACCGTTTTTTGACACTTTTTTCGCTTTTTTATACGCAATCGGCAAGTTTCCGATACTCGTATACGGGCTTTGCGCCGTTAAAAACGCTTCGGAGAATTCGTTTTGCGACAAATCGAACAAATAATTCTCCCGTTCGTCGTACACTTCCAAAACCAAATACGCGCCGCGCGTCAAATGCCGAAACACGTCCTTAATGGCGCATTTTTCCGACACGGCAACGCGCTTAATTTCCAGTCCACGCAAAAATCCGTCGCGCGTCGAAAAATCCATACGCGCGTAAATAGCGTCCTCGCCGTGATTCCCGAGTCCTGACGTAAACAAGAACACCGCAAACGTGCACAAGGAAATTTGCACCTGCCCACGCGTGCAACCGTAAGCAAAGCCCCCCACCAGGGCTGCGACGAACGCAAACGTTATCCACTTTGCTACCCGTTCGGCAATTCTCTGCGCCTCCGCTTGCGGCTTGGTTCTGGCTAAAGCACGGGTAAGCGCGCAACGGAAAATCCGCCCGCCGTCCAAGGGATAGGCAGGCAATAAATTGACGAGCGCAATAGCCAAAGAGGCATAACACGCCGTATCGGTAAAGGCGTACCAATCGGGTATAAGCCACCAAAGCGCAACGAAAAAAAGCGCCGTCAGCAGGTTGCAAAGCGGTCCCCAAACCGCGACGGTAATTTCGTCCTTTAACGAAATTCCGCGCAAATCCCCGTCGATAACCGCCCCGAACGGCATCAACACGATACGGTTCAATTTATACCCAAGTTTCGCCGCGGCGAACGCGTGCGCGCACTCGTGTTGCAACGCTACGAAACAGCTCATGAGAAACAGAAATAACCGCCCCGTCAAACAATACCACGCCCCCACCAGCCAAAATAATGGGTGCAACGAAAGTTTCAACGGAAAAAGCCGAAAACGGCGGTTCTTACACCGCCGTCCACGCCCTTTCATTCCCTGCGCGCGCAAGTTCTACTCCTGCGCCAGCCAAGCAAGGCAATTTTCTTCGGTCAACGCTAAACATTCCAACGCCTCGCCTTCCGAAAACATAGTCATCTGCACGTCCGCTTCGCCGTCTGAAAAACCGACGGGTACGTTCGCAAACACGTTTTCGTCTACCGCGTAATACACCGTATCCAAACCGCTAATTTCGCTCGAAAACCGCTCGGAATACGCCACCGTCAGCGTATAACTCCCGTCCTCCGCTTGCTTGATTTCTTTCACTTTTCCGTCGCATACGGGATAAACGAGCGTTTCGCCTTTGATCGTCAATACACCCGTTTCCGACAAACTCAATTCCGCGTCCGACAAACTGCTCACCGCGCTCGTCAGCGTAAAATCTTCATATCCGCGTTCGTCCGCACTTGCCGTCGTTTCACTCGTACCCAGCGCGCGGAAAAAGGTGTTGATAGCGCTGTTTGGCATAAACACGTTGGTCAAAAAGATAGCGCCGCACAACGCACAGGCTACGGCAAACTCCGCGCCAAGACAGATACGTACCCGCTTTTGCGCGCGCGTTTCTTCGTTCAACGCATACATGCCCCCGTCCTTTTCGTGTTCTTCATCGTCCAAGTGGTATTCTTCGGGCTGTAAAAGCTCGCCGCGAATCCGTTCGTATTCGCCGTCCGAATACAAACGCACGGTGTCAATGCGGTCGGGAATATCTCCCAAATCAAGCGTTCCTTCGCTATTTGCGCTCTCGGCAAACAGCTTTGCGTCGGCGGTAATCTTCTCGTCCGTTTCCAGTTTATCGTTCACCTTTTCAATAACCGATTCTTTCAAATCGACGGCAGGTGCAACGCTTTCTTCTGCTACGGGCTTGCTTTTACGCTTTTTTGAGCGTTTTTTTCGTACTACGTTCACGGTAGATACGGGGATTTCCAACATTTCGGCGTATTCGATTTCTTCGTTCATAAACTCTCTCTCCTTGCTTTTGCTTTTTGGGGTTTGTTCTATTGTATGCGCGGACAAGCCGTTTTAGAACGCTTTTCCCAAAAAATCGGTTGACAGACGCTAAAAAAATCCGTATAATGATAATACGGAAAAGGAAAAAGGATTATGCCCGTTTCAAAAACAGACTTCGTTCGCTATACGCAATGCGAAAAAATGCTATGGTTGGACGCGCACGCGCCCGAATATAAAATAATTCCCCCCGAGGTGCAAGCGCGGTTAGACGCGGGCAACGAATTCGGGGATAAAGCCATGGGCATTTTCGGCGCGTTCGTGGAAACGACGGCATATAAAGAGGACGGCAGACTCGACTACGCGGCTATGATAAAACGCACGCAAGAACTACTTGCAAGCGGCGAAAACGTAGTTTGCGAAGGCGCGTTTTCGTGGTACGGCAATTATTGCGCCGCCGATATTCTAAAAAAGGAAGACGACGGGTACAGTTTATACGAAGTAAAAAACGCCCCTACGGTTAGAAAAGAGTTCGTGTTAGACTTGGGTTTTCAACGCCTAATTTTGAGAAAATGCGGCGTGAATATCCTTTCCAGCCACTTGATATTGAACGGAGAAACGGACGAAAAGACAGACGAAAAAGCAACGTTTATAGAAAAGGATGGTATACGTTATAAAATCGTAGACGTAACCGCGGTGGCAAAAAGAGCGGAATGGCAGGTATCGCAAAACATATTCACGGCGGGCAAGCTAAAGCGCAAAGACGCGCCCTGTCCGTGCATTTCCGTCGGCGAACAATGTACGACCCCCTACCGTTGTTGGTATTATGAATATTGCCACGGGCATATCAATAAATAATTAAGGTCAAGGAACATAGTTCCTTGCGGATTTTTAAGGCAGAGCCTTAAAGCCCCTGTGGCAGCAGTTGCCCGTAAGGGCAAAGCAAGCCCCAATTAAGCAAAACGCAGTTTTGCGTTTTTACCGCGCAAGCGGTCAATCGCTCGTCAGAGCGAATTTTTAACGCAATAAGCAAAAAAGACTTTGTTCTCAAATAGAACAAAGTCTTTTTTGGAAAGCGGCAATTACCTATCCTCCCGGCAGTTCTCTGCAAGTACTTTCGGCGTAAAAGAGCTTAACTTCTGTGTTCGGAATGGGTACAGGTGGATCCTCTTTGCCATCATCACCGCTATGGTTATATCCACACGATTTTCCTCGTGTATATATACGTTTTTATCTCTCTCTTTTTCTAAACGTTTAGAAACGAGCAGGTCAAGGCGCGTTCCGTATTTTGCAGGGGAGCGTACTTGTTCGTACGTGACCCAAAAAATTCGGGGCGCAACGCCGAGATGCGACGTTTATAACCGTTTAGATTAGAAGATTAACAACTACATAGCAATCGTACAAAAGACATTTTTCATATTTCGCTTGTTTTATTTTTTGAGCTCGTAAAAATTATAGAATTCTTTTAATCGAAAAGAGTTCGTATACTCAAGCTTTATCTCATTTTATTGAGATCAAGCCCTCGACCTATTAGTATCGGTCAGCTACGTACATTACTGCACTTACACCTCCGACCTATCAACCTTATTGTCTTTAAGGGGTCTTACCAGCCTACGCTGTGGGATACCTTATCTTGAAGCGAGTTTCACGCTTAGATGCTTTCAGCGTTTATCTCAACCGCACTCCGCTACTCTGCTATGCCGCTGGCGCGACAACAGATGCACAGTTGGTGCGTTCATCCCGGTCCTCTCGTACTAAGGACAAGCCTTCTCAAGTATCCTACGCCCACGATGGATAGGGACCAAACTGTCTCACGACGTTTTG
>SVHY01000012.1 GCA_015055545.1 Clostridiales bacterium | reverse complement strand
GTTTCGTTGATCCTGTTACCGAAGACGGTTTGACGTATGAAGTTGTCGTTGGTACGACCTACACGATTGAAATCGGTCAACAAGATATGGAAGCTAGCCCTATCTCTCCCGTATTCTCCTTCTCTACGGAAGCTCCCGTTGAAGAGCCCACGGAAGATGGTAGCTTTGGCGCTCCCTTCGACGTTGATCCCGCTGGCGAAGTGTTCACCGACGTTGTTCTTCCCACCCATCCTATGACGGGCGCGGCTACCAACGCATACTTCACCTACACGGCTACGCAAAGCGGTTACGTTTCTATCTCCAACGTTAACAGCATCAACGGTTTCTATTCCGACGGTGGTTTCGTTGATCCCGTTACCGAAGACGGTTTGACGTATGAAGTTGTCGTTGGTACGACCTACACGATTGAAATTGGTCAACAAGATATGGAAGCTAGCCCTATCTCTCCTGTATTCTCCTTCTCCACGGAATTGGCTGAAGTAGAACCCACGGAAGACGGTAGCTACGGCGCTCCTTTCGTCGTTGAACCCGAAGGCGAAGTGTTCTCCGACGTTGTTCTTCCCACCAACCCTATGACGGGTATGACGGCTAACGCGTACTTCTCCTATACGGCTACGCAAAGCGGTTACGTTTCTATCTCTAACGTAAACAGCATCAACGGTTTCTATTCCGACGGTGGTTTCGTTGATCCCGTTACCGAAGACGGTTTGACGTATGAAGTTGTTGTTGGCACGACCTATACGATTGAAATCGGCGCGCAAGACATGGCAGGTAGCCCTATCTCTCCCGTATTCTCCTTCTCCACGGAATTGGCTGAAGAAGAACCTACGGAAGACGGCAGCTACGGCGCTCCTTTCGTTGTTGAACCCGAAGGCGAAGTTTTCTCCGACGTTGTTCTTCCCACCAACCCTATGACGGGCATGACGGCTAATGCGTACTTCTCCTATACGGCTACGCAAAGCGGTTACGTTTCTATCTCTAACGTAAACAGCATCAACGGTTTCTATTCCGACGGTGGTTTCGTTGATCCTGTTACCGAAGACGGTTTGACGTATGAAGTTGTCGTTGGTACGACCTACACGATTGAAATCGGTCAACAAGATATGGAAGCTAGCCCTATCTCTCCCGTATTCTCCTTCTCCACGGAAGCTCCCGTTGAAGAACCTACGGAAGATGGTAGCTTTGGCGCTCCTTTCGTCGTTGAACCCGAAGGCGAAGTTTTCAGCGAAGTTGAACTTCCTACCAACCCTATGTCTGGTGCTACGCTCAACGCGTACTTCTCCTATACGGCTACGCAAAGCGGTACGCTTACCGTTAACGGTACGGGCGCAGTGAAAGCGTTCTACCCTGAAAACGGTAGCCCTGTATCGCCCGTTGAAGGCACGACGTATGAAGTAGTTGTTGGTACGACGTACGTTATCGAAGTTGGAGCAGCTGCTGATGAAACGGCTGTTTCCCCTGTATTCGTATTCGCGGCGAACGCATAAAAATTCTCACGAAATTATTTCGCGAAGAATAAAAATACAAAAAATGCCGAGGCGGATATTTCCGCCTCGGTTTTTGTATATCTTTGAATTTCCTCGCTTTGTTTATGCACGATGCAAAAGCACGGTTTTCCATCAAAAAACAAGCCTTGTAAAAAGGCTTGTTTTTCATTTTATTTGCTTTCTTACAACAACGGCAAGACGATATCTTCCAGTTCCTCGTACGTAAGCGAAGCCGCCTCCATATATTGGATGATGCCGTTCCTATCCACAACAACCGTCACGGGGAAGTTCAATATGATATCAAATTTTTGACCGATATTATTACTATCCGTATATTTCCCAAACGTACAATCGTACGTGGGCCATTGTTCGTAATACGGACGATATTTCTTCGCATATTCGCTATCGTCGTTTAAGTTTACAAAGCTATCCAGTACGCTTTGCGCCGACGTCGATACGTCGCCCTCTAACAATACCACTTCCAATCCGTCTTCGCCGTATTCTTTCTGCAACTCGTTAAAATGTGGAATTTCCTTAATACACGGTTCGCAATACGTTGCCCAGAAATTCAGCACGACTACTTTCCCGCGTTGCTGGTCCATCCAAAAGGTTTGTTCCTCGTCGATAACCATTTTCCCGTCTTCGCCGCCGAAGATATAATCCAGCGTAAAGTCGGGACATAAATCGCCAACCTGCGCCGCCTCTGCTTTATACACGAAATTATAATAAGACACCGCACCTATCAATACGCCGCCTGCCAACGTACACGCGCCTATTTTCCACCAGTTCCACATCTTAAACTTCTTCATCGGTTTGCACCTCCGACGACGTATTTTCAATGGTTCTAGTTGTTTCTATGACATCCTGCGCGTTCGTTTCTTGCATCGGTTCTACTTTGGGTTTCACCATACCAAGAAGATTTACGCTTTCCAACGGCGCAGACGTTTCCGTTTCGTTATGCTTTATAAACAGTTTCGCACCCTTCCACGTAATCGCCTTTGCAGGGCATACGGAAATGCACTTGCCGCATTGAATACACTCGTGATCGCCCACTTTCTTAATGTCCATCGGACAAACACCTTGACAAAGCCCACAATCGGTGCACTTGGTTTTATCCAGTTTCACCCCGAGAAGCGCCACTTTGTTAAAGAACCCGTACAGCGCGCCAAGCGGACACAGGAAACGACAAAACGTACGATAACAGAAAATACTCATCACTACTATGAGAATTAGCAACGTAAATTTCCACGTAAAGAACGGCCCTAACGCGGAAAGCCATCCCGAATTATTCGGGAAAGACAAAATCCCTGCCATCGTACCTGCGGGACAAATATATTCGCAAAATCCCGGCACGAGAAAGACGAGCGGTACGATAACGACAAGTGTTACCAAAATAAAATATTTCAAATAGGACAGCGCGCGCGTCACTTTACTCTTTCTAATTTTCGGGGTTTTGATTTTATAAAGCAAATCCTGCGCCAACCCCACGGGGCAAAGCCAACCGCAAATCGTCCTACCCAACATCAACGCAAGCAGCCCGATAATACCCAGCACATACGTGGGCGTTCTCGTTCCCGAACTTATCATCGCGTTTTGCAACGAACCGAGCGGACACGAACCGATTGCGCCTGGGCAGGAATAACAATTCAAACCAGGCACACATAAATTCTTCGTGCCGCCAAGATACATCTTGCCCGTAATAAAACCTTTTACGTACGCGTTATGTAACAATGCGGAATACAGCTGCACGATTCTGCGTTTCGTGGGCAGGTGATTGACTATCCAATTTTTCATCTTGACAAAAAAATTCTTCATCGCGCACCCCTTAACCTATACCGATACATTGTGAACAAATGGTGATTGCCTTATAAAGCACCGCCTTCATGCCGCCGTTAAAAATACCCGTAATGATGAACACAACCGACGTGACGGCAATCGCCACTCGCACGCCAAGCACGAACCACTTATTATGCACGAACGCGAATTTCTTTGCGAAGATACTTTTCAGCGTGGTCTTTTCCGCGCTTGCTTGCGCTTTGATACCCTTTTTCGCATTTTCAGCCAGTTCCGCTTTCGCTATTGCAATTTCTTTTTTATACGAGTGGTCTACAAAATACGCCGTGCCTACCGCCAGCACGAGCGCGGCAACGAACCAAACGAGCGCGCGAAGAATCCGTTCCGCCTCTTTATGTTCTGCCAAAAAGCCGCCCATCGCCGATAATTTTACGTCCGCCAACATATACACGAGCGAAACCGCCACGCAAGCAACAACCGCTACTACGCAGGCAATACACGCCACGAAACGCTGCTTTTGATATTTCTTCATCTCATCCGTCGAAACGGGTAAACGCTTGCTTAAACGCGCAAGTGTGCATTTCATCTCTACATACGGCGTTACCTTTGCCGTGGGCGCGGGATATATACAGAAAAACGCGCCGCCAACGATTACCGCCGCCAACCAAATATATACGGGCACGGCAATTTGACGGAAATGCGAGGCAATACGCTCCGTCGTGAACGCGTTGTCGCCGTGCGCGTAAATGCGCCATACTTGCACGATAAACGCTACGCCTACCACCACCGTCCAAACGGTTATAAATAAGGCGAGCCACTTTTTTATATTGTTTTTCGTTTTCTCCGTCATAAAAGCCTTCCATCTCTACTGCAAATTTTCCGCAGTATATAATGACATTATATACTATCTTTTCTTTTATGTCAAGTATTTCCTAAAAGCGCGCGCCGCTTTCCTCCGTAAAATATTATAAAAACGGAGAAAATTACAAAAAAATTCTTGTTTTTTTCCTCTATATATAGTATAATGTAACTATGCTGTTAAATGGGAGATTGCGCGTTTTGCCTTGCGCGAACGAACAAGCCTCCAAACGAATACGAAGTTTATAAAATACACATCGGAGTAATTATGAAAAAAATCACTATTGCCTTCTTATTATCCCTTTGCGCAGCGTTTAGCGTTGCCGCCGTCGGCTGCAAAGACAACGACGACACGGGCAACAACGGCAGCGGCAACAACGGCGAAAACAACGCCCCCGCCCCTGCGGAAACGTGCGTGGTGAGCTTAACCTCGGGCGAAGGATATACTGTCGTCGGCGACGGCGTTACCTTTAACGAAACGAAAAATTGTTGGGAAGCGACTGCCGAAAAAAATTCGGTGTTCACGTTCTCCATTGATTTGGGCGCGTTTTACACGGGTACGCCGCTGGTGAAAGCGAACGGCGTTGCGCTTGCCGCCGATTCCAACGGACAATACGCATTGCCGATAGACGACGACACGAACGTTTCTATTGAAGGCATTTATAAAGAACAATCGAATATGGCTGGCACGGGCGCGTTTGACGATGCGTACGTCGTATCTCGCCCTATCGACCTTATACATATCGCCGAACAAGTGAACGCTGGCAAAGGCAACTATGCAAGAGCGTATTACGTCCTTGCCAACGATA
The DNA here is from genome assembly GCA_015055545.1 of Clostridiales bacterium. Classification (GTDB taxonomy): domain Bacteria; phylum Bacillota; class Clostridia; order Christensenellales; family Borkfalkiaceae; genus Scatosoma. The sequence continues at coordinate 44,163 of SVHY01000012.1, read as the reverse complement.
TAGATTGTAAAGGCGAAGAAATTGGCGTTATCGGCACGGCTGAAAATCCCTTCTCGGGCTGTTTTACCTGTCTCACTAACCCTGAAACGGGAGAAATGGAAAGATATACGATTTCCAATTTCAAAATCAACGCCACCGATAAAAATTACGTCGGGTTGTTCGGTTGTGTGCAAGTGGATATGTCGGTGACGAGCAGCGGTTTGTTCTACGGCGTCTGCATTGACAATTTCGAAATCAACGCCTCCACCGCAAAATTGGCGAAATTTAACCGCAACATCTATTGCGGCGGTTTGATTGGGTATGGCCTGGGCACGAGATTGTATCTTTGCGACGCAACGAACGGAACGATAAATCTCTCCGCCGACCCTACGGAATTTTCATTTACGGGTGGCTTAATCGGCGTACAACAAAGTATGTACGTGGCGGAATACCAACAATATTACACCGCAGAAACCGCGTATGCAACCGTGGACGTAGACGTAAACGTCGTCAGCGGTACAACGCTGTACGCAGGCGGCATTGTGGGGTATTTATACACGAACTCCTTCGTTTCCCCGTCGTTTATCCATAACTCCTATTCTACGGGCAACGTCAACGGCGCTATCCGCACGGGCGGTATTGCAGGCGGCCTTGGGCAATATTCCTCTATCGCCACCTGTTATTCTTCGGGCAACGTTACGGCTGACGTAAAATTGACGGCAAACACGGACGGGTATTTGCCAGAACATTGTATCGCATACGCAGGCGGTATTGCAGGCTTTGCTGAAAACGATACCGTTGTGAACGATTGCTTCGCAGTAGGCACGATTACCGCAAAAGCCGTAGACGGCGAAAGCGCGCAAAAAACCCACCACGCCATCGGCGGTGGTGACGAAGACGGAAAAATTTCCGTTGCCTCTCGCAAATACGTCATCCGCGATTGCTTGGGCGAAATCGATAAATCCACGATGTCCACCACCTTACAAGGCATGGGTTGGCAAACGTATAACTGGGTACTTTCAGACACCGATTATCCCGTAATCAATTACGAGGCGAGCGACGAAAGCGTAACGATTAAAACGGTTGTACAATTCGTCGATAAGCAAGGCAATGAGGTGACGGTACAAGGCAAAAACAATACAGAATACTCCTACGCGGATACGTACGCGCCGATTGCCAACGCCTTCGTGGACGGGTTCTTGGATTTGTACTTAACGGCAGACAATAAATCCCTCTCGTTTGGCTACTATTTCGATAAAGAGTGCACGCAGCCCGTTCCTTATTCCTATATCTCCACGCGCGAATCGGTGTTATATATGGGGTTCACCTCCCCTGCCGATATCGTCGGGACGTACAGCTTGGCGGTGAAAGACTCTCAATCCCCGTTGATTATCGACGTACGCGCAGACGGCACGGTGGCTTGCGCAGACGGCGTAACCTCTACGGAAGCGAATTATCAATACGACGGCGATACGTTGATTATCGAAGGCGCGCGCCTTGCCAGATATTTCACGGGGAAAATTGATACTGAGCAAACGGTGAACCAAGACGCGATTTTCGATATGTACCGCTACGACACGTACTATTTCAAAGCGGTGAAAACGGAAAACGGATTGCAGTTGTTTGACGGCACGTATTTCACGGCGGAAAAACCCCTTCTTGCCTATGCGCCCACGCAATTCACGCACGTCGGCGCGCGTTATACCGACGACGGCGTATCGTTTAACGAATACGTCTTCCTCCCCGACGGAACGGGCACGAAGAACGGAAGAAATATGACCTACACCTATGCAAACGGCGTAGTTACCATTAACGGCACGGCTACTATTGACGTCAACGATTTGAAAACGTACGACGCGTTGAAAGGCACTTGGCAAAAATCCGCGTTTACCAACAAGGAATTTACTTTTGACGGAATTGACCGCTGGGAGGCGTATTACAACGTATATACGCGCAATAGCAACGGCAGCACTTCTTCCAAGCAAACCCAACTCCTTTCCGGCACGTACGAAACGACGGACGGAACGACCTTCCTCCTTAAAAACGGGTTGGGCGAAGAATACGCAACGGTTACGTTTGCCGGCGACGGTTTCTTACAGGTAACCTACGCAAACGGCAAAGTGGAAACGTATTCCTCCGCCAACGGCTACGTCGGCAAATGGAAAGGCTACGGCGTGGAAATGCAATTATTTGGCATCAACAAAAACGGCATAGGCAACGCCACGGTGAACTTTACCAACCTCAACGTAACGTACGATTTGACGTACAAAGTCAGTGAAACGCTTTCCCCTGCCGCATACCTTTGCTTGTATTACCAAGACACTCTCTTTGGGTATTTCACTCACGACGTATTTACGAACAGCTTACAAGCCACGTTGTTCGACCCCACCTCTATGGAAGGCGGCTATCTCACCTACCCGTTACAACTTGTCAACGGTTTTGACAGCGTTTGGATTAGCGACGAAACGGCGTTTGACGATATTTATTTTGACGGAACGGGTAACTACGATAGAAACGGCGATTGGGTAGGCACGGTGATTATCGGCGGCGAAAAAACCACCTATCTACTTGAAAACGGCGGATTAAACGGCTACTTCGATTATCAAGGCGTCCGTTACGAAATCGTTTACGACGACGACAACAGCGAAATTAAAATCAACGTGGATACTACGTTGAAACGGAAAGACGAGCTTGCGGATATCGATTTCGTTTCCGTAGACGAAAACCATCGCGTTTCCTCTTTCCAATTCGACGGCAAAGGAAAATTGCTGATTGGCGGCAAAATGACGGTTACGCTTGCGGGCGATACCCCTACCGATTACGTTTATAAAGCTGACGGCGAACAGTTCGCTATTTATAATGGCAACGTACAAGTAGGCACAATCGTCCTTAACGAAAGCAAAGCTTGCTACGACATCACGCTGAACGGCGTAAATTACACGACGTATATCCGCAACGAATTTATGGGCAACTGGGCAATGAGTGGAGAATTCCATAACGAAGCCTTTGTCATCGGCGCAACCGATTTGGACGGCTATATCCACGCTACCTTCCGTGATTATCCCGTAAAAATCGAAAAACTTGACACCGATTACTATTCCTTCTACTGCGAAGTAGACTATATGCCTATCACTTACTACCTGTACGTTTTGTATGATAACGCTACGCAAGAATTTGACAGCTTCGCTCTGTCCGAATATACCAGCCTCGTTTACGGCGACTATATCCTTTGTTCGCACGTGGACGCAATGCAAGGCACGTGGACGCAAAACGGCAACCCCGATTTCACTATCTCCTTTGACGGCGTACAAAGTTCTTACAGCAACGGCACGGCAACGCTTTCCTATAAAGGCTACGCCACACCCTATCTGTACCGTATTTATACGGATAAAAACGGCAACGTAGAATCGGTAATGCTCTGGTCGCAAACTTCCTATAACGGCAAAACGTTGTATTACAAACTCACCCCCACGTCCGTGACGACGGAAGGCGCGTTTGTGCTTGGCGACAAAGCGTATATTCGCGCAGAAGTAGACGCGTTGTATAAGATGTCGGCAAAAGACGAAAACGGCTATACCTACACCTTTGACGGCGGCAACCTCAACGACGACGTTTGGGGCGTGCTGACGGCAACCAAGGACGGAGCAGCAACGAGAACGCTTACCTACGATATCGTATCTTTCAACAACGATAACACGGCGACGCTCACCGTAAAAGAAACGGTGGACGGCAAGGCAATCATCTATACGGCGACGCTCGATTACAACGATAGCACCAACGTCACCATCTCGTTTGTAGAACAGTAAAAAAATCGTAAAAAAACCATAACCGTCCCAAGCTTAATCGCTTGGGACGGTTGTTTATTAAACGCCTTTTAACGCCCTTTTTTGGGGCGTTTTATCTTTCTTTGAATAACCAACCAAGACGAATAGAAATAGGCGAATTATCGCCCAAAAAACGCCTTCTGCTTTGCCGCAAAAAAATACCCTGAAAGGCAATTTGCCTTTCAGGGTTTTCGTTTGTTTTAACGGCTTACCAGCCAAGCTCCGCCATCTCGAAGGTGATTGCGTGCGCAAGGTAAGTAGGTTCGCCTCCCGTTACGCTTTCTTGCAATACCCAGAATACTACGGATACCGTTTCAACTTGTTCGAACAATGCGTTATAATTATCAATCGAATTATATAACATAGTCATATCAATGGTAATGATACCAGATTCTTTATCATACGTTTGATAATTATTGTCGATATCGTAGCCGTCGTCGGGAGTGGTGTCGGTATTCGTGAACACTTCGTCGTTCAATTTATACCCATCCCCTTCTTCGTCAAAGTTGAGTATTACCTCGATTTCTACCTCGTCCATATTCACATCGCGATAGTTGTAATAGCCAACCTTAATCGTCGTGCCGTCGTAACGGTCTTCCAAAGCAATCAAGCCGTCTGCGCCAAGTTTGTTTTCCGTGTCGCAATCGTAGCAAACGTACGTTTCGCCGTTCCAATAATATTCGTGGCCTTGATAATAGCCGTTACACCAATCGCCGTGTTCGGGGCTGTGCCAGCTAAGGTCTTCCGTTTCACCGCAAATGTAACAATATTGTCCGTATTGATAATATTGCGTGCAGCTCTTATCAATATAATCCCATCTCCAATAATGGTTCGTGCCATAGCTCACGTCCGTGCTACCATCTTCATACGTCGTCGTTTCCGTATAGTTACAATTTGCGTCGTATACGCGTACGTATTTATAACCGGTCAACAGGTTTTCGTAATAAATCTCTCTGCCGAACTCGTCGCTTTTACTCTTGGTGTGCGACGTTACTAAACCGCACATTTGGCACGTACGTTTCTCAATATAATATCCGTCTTTGTCCGTATTATACTCAAACTTTTCGTTGTGGCTTTGCCATTTATCCGTATATACGTATTCCTTATCGTAAGAGCCATCCGCCTTTACGCCGAAACGATACGTTTCTATATCAAAGTAATAACAAACGCCGTTTTCTCTTCTATATTCGCCTTTTTCGTTACGCGTATACGTATAGCCGCAACCTTCAACCGGACATCTATAGACGTACGTATTATAATCACTGTCATCCCAAACGTGGTCGAACGGGCAATCACTAACAACGTGTCTGTTGTAATTTTCCTCACCGCAAGCGCATTCGTAATATACGTAATAGATATCGCCGCATTCGTCGCTGTGCCCTACGAGAACTTTCTTTTCGTACGTGTTATGCCAAGAAATTTCACGCGTGCCAAGCACTTCGTTACATTTCGTACATTTCGTCGTCACGATTGCGCCGTCTTCACAGCTGGTTGCACCTGCTTTCAACTTCGCTTCGTATACGCGTACGTGACCTTCGCCGAACGTTTCCGTTACGCTGTTGCCGCAAACGGAGCATTCGAAAATGTGTTTGCCTTTTTCACAGCCGTTTTCTTCAATCGTTTCAACCAAAACGTAGTTGTGATGCGTGTTCGTGTCGTACGCGCCCGTGTCGGGGTTGTAATAAAGGTTCGTGCTGAAAGAGAAACGATAAGAATCAATGTATGCCTTCGTGGGAAGTTTGTCGGACGAACCACCGTCTATGATACCGCTGCCACCGTAGTCGCTGCCACCGTAGTCGCCGCTGCCACCGTTGTTGCCGCTGTTACCGTTGTTGCCGCCGTTGTCCGTCGAGGGTGCAATCACTTCCATCCCAACGATATCGCCGGACGTATTCTTCCAAACGTATACAGGCGTAATCCAATCCGCACGGAAATCACAATGGTTCATTGCCCACCAGCCGTAGCAATCTTCTTTTGCAGACGCCATCACGTCTTTATCCATTTTGTAAAGCGCAACGACGTATACTTGAATCTTGTCACAAAGCTGACCTTCATAGGTAACGTTTTCTTCTACCACTTCCACGCTGTCTTCTTCAAACATCGTAGGAGGCGCCCATTCACTTACGAAAGAAGCATCTTCTTTCACCCAAGCGTACGTATCGTCGCCCAGAGTGAAGAGTATCATATCTCCAGCGTCTTTCGCGCCTTCCATTTCCGTAATGCCTTGTATTTTATTGATTTCATTGACTACGAAATCGAAACTATCCGCAAAGTTGCCGTTGATAACGTAGGAGATATCGCCGTCAACGAATACGTTGTTGTTTTCGCCCATTTCTACCAAGAATTCGTCAATGCTAATCTCCACCGACATCAACCAACCAGCTTTATCCGTCGTGAACTTCACGTAGGAATTTTCCAATTTGTCAACGTAGTCTTCTATCATTTCGCCGATAGAATCCACCATTTCGTCCGTAATTTCAATATCGCCCATGTCCGCAATGAACGGAGCAATAAATTCAAGCGCGGTGCTTTGCTTTACCATACCAGCGTACTGGTCAATCATCGCGGTGTAATCCGTCAAAGCCATTTCCATGCCCGCATATTGGTTGATGATTTCGTACAATTTGCTTTCGCCAAAGTAGCCTTCAAGCATATCTGCAACGGTTATTTTTTGTGCAGGAGCTCCTTCGGGAGCAGGTTGCATCGCGTTGATAACGTTTTCGATAATGGCGTACAACGTATCTTTGTTGATGCCCCAACGAGCAAGTTCGGTAACAACGTCTGCTTCCAATTCGGTTGCAGTCATATTCAACATCTCTTTCAAATATGCCACCGTTGCGTCAAACGCGCCTTCGCCGAACATAGAATCAAAGACATTTGCCATCTTCGTCGACGTCAACGTCGTATAGATTGCGCTTGCGCGCGATTTATCCAACGTGAATACGTAGCCGTCCGTGGTGCTTTCTTTTGCGAAGAAATATTCTACGACGTTCTTGATTACGTTATTCAACGGGCTGTTTGCTTGATTTTGGATACCCGTAATCAACGAAGTGAAGTTTTCCATATTCGCTTCCAACAAGCCTACCCACGAATTCATAGGAACGTCCGTGGGAATTTCGCCGCCGAAAATTTCGCTTTGGTCTACCCAGTTAACCAACTTGTAGGATTCTTTCTCGCCGTCGTTTTCTTCCGTTGCCGTCGTGTAGATATAAATCATACCGTCGCGCAATACGATAATGCCGTCTTGCGTCGTCGTGTAATCGATACCGTTATACGATTCCGTCATCGTAACAACCGTTTGACCTTTGCCGACAAGCCCGTTTTCGTCTACGCCTACAACCACCTTCGCAACGTCGATTTTTTCAATCATAACGTCCGTACCCATATGCGATTCCACGGAAATGTCTTCCATTTCTACGTAATAGGTATTCGCCGTCAAGACGCTTTCTACAAGGTTGAAATAGAAATTACCCGTTTCGTTAGGGTCTTTTCTACCGCAAACGCTACAAGCGCCGTCTTTATAGGTATGCGCCGTCATATCCGTTTCTTTATCCGTGTAAGAATATTGACATACGCTACATACGTGCGAGGTATACCCCTTCGACGTACACGTAGGCTCTTTCGTCGTTTCTACAAACGTATGCGCCAATTGATTTACGTAATCGCTAAGGTATTTATCCCCACAGTTTTCACAAGTATACGTCGTATAACCTTTCGCCGAGCAAGTAGCTTCTACTTTTGCGCCAACGTAGTTATGCGTCAAAGGTTGCGTGAAGTTGTCACGGGTAATCTTGTGGCATCTCTTACATTCCGTTACGGTGTAACCTTCTTGATTACAGGAAGCAGGCACAACCCTCGTTTCATTTTCGTGGCCGTAGAAACCGCAGCGTTCTGCAGGCGTCATACGTACAACCGTGTAATAAGAGAAGTGGTTCGTTTCGAACGTAGCGTAACCTTGCTCTTCTACTTCATTATACGAATACGTAGCCGCAATCGTTTGCGTCGTGCCGTTATCGTCTATGTACCAAATAGCGATGTTGTCAGGGTCTTCCCCATCCGTCAACGTATAAGGCACGGTAATCGTCAATTTGCCGTCGAAATTGCTTACCGCGTTGCTACCCTTGGACATTTCGAAATTGAAAATGGGCGCGTTGCCAATTTTTTCAGCGTCTTCGGGGCTGAGTTGTACGGAAGATACGTCCACCGTATCAACGGAAATGGAAACGTCTTCGCCGCCAAGTTGGTTTAATACGCTGTCGTCCAACTTAATCGCTGCGTTTTTCAACTCTACTTCTCCAGCTTCTTGTAAAGCCGCCGCAGGTACGGTAGCCGCCACTTCTTCTTTCGCGGAGAATACCGTCTTCGTGCTTCCGCAACCTTCGTTATCGCAAACGTACGTGATTACGTTTTCCGTTGCAGATTGCGTAGCGCTTTCTACCCATTTGTGCGCGTTAGCGTCCGTGTATTCCGCCGTGGTTTCCGCGTCACAACCGGAACAGCTGTACGTCTTTTCACCGGGCGTCGTACAAGTAGCTACCGTCGTAATCGCAACCGACCACGTATGGTTTTCATACGCTTCTTTGTGTTCGACTTCCGCACTACAAGTTTTACACGTGGTCGTTTCTACGTGATTGTATGTGCAACCTTCCACCTGTTCTTCCGTTTCCGTCCAAACGGCGCCAACCGTATTGTGACCGGTGGCACGGGACGTGATGTTTCTGTACGTGTCGTTACAACGCGAACAAGTGTACGTCGTCGAACCGTCGCGAAGACAAGTAGCAACAATCGTTGCTTCTTCGTAAATGTGTCCGCCGGCAATCGTTTCCGTCTTCGTTGCATCGCAAAGCTTACACGTGTACAACATTTTACCGTCGTTAGAACACGTTGCCGCTACCGATTCAACTCCGTCGTCCCATTGGTGTGAACAGGGATTATTGCCGCCGTTGTCACCGTTGTCGTCGCCACAGCCATCGCACGCCGCAAGACCTACTACCCCTGAGCCCAGCATAATGCTACCGCACAAGAGCGCCAATGTCCTTCTCAATTTTTCTTTCATTGAGAAACCCTCCATTAAATAATTATTTTCCCAACAATGTTATGTAATAACATTATATTCATTATACTCCTCTTTTTTCAGCAAGTCAAGTGATTTATTTTACCTATTTGTTTTTTCGCGGGGATTTTTTTAGGGAAAAAACACGATAAAAAAGACGACGTTGCCGTCGTCTTTTTATCTTTTTCTTATTCTTCCGTTTTCGCGTTTTCTACAACGGCTTCTTCCGTTTCCGCGCTTTCAGCAACGGTTTCTTCCGTTTTCGCGTTTTCAGCAACGGTTTCTTCCGTTTCCGCGTTTTCAGCAACGGTTTCTTCCGTTTTCGCGTTTTCTACAACGGCTTCTTCCGTTTCCGCGTTTTCTACAACGCTTTCTTCCGTTTCCGCGTTTTCGGCAACGGTTTCTTCCGTCGTTTCTTTCAACGCTTTTTTGCCTTTCTTTTTCAAAAGCAAGACGGTCAACACCGCCGCCCCAGCAAGCAGAGCCACGCCGCCACCGATTACTACCCACAGCCACCAAGGCGCGTTCTCCTTTTCGGGGGAAGGCGCGTCAGGCGCGTCGGGCGCATCGGGTACGTCGGGCGTATCGGGAGTTTCGTCGGGTGCGTTTGCCGCGGTGACGGTAATCGCCACCCTAAATTCGATACTGCTAACGCCGTCGTCGTAAAGAACCCTTACGTGGTCGTCTTCAATCGTCAAATTGCGGTTATAATCGCTCACCAAGGTAAGATATTGAGTATCCACCACTCTTCCCGAGGGCAACAAGGTAACTTTCATACCCGTAATATCGAATTTTTCACCAACGACGTACTTCGTTTTAAACGACGTTCTGTCCTGTCTTACGCTGGTGATTTCTTCGCCCAAGCCAAAGTTGACTTTCGCTTGACGAATTGCCGTTTCCGCCGCCAAAAGCGCCGCCGTTTTTTCTTGAACGAAAGGTGCTTGCCCCTCGTCTTTACACAACAAATCGTACGAAGCGCGCAATTGGGAAATCACTTCACCGTAAGCAACTGCTTCCGCTTTCTTCACTTCGTCCGTTTTATCCCACGTCGCCATCGCAAGGATGTCTTCCATAGGCAACCCGTTGAGCGTATCCATAAACGCACGCGTTTCGTCCGTCATAACAATGGCAGTTTGCTTTCTTACCCCGAAATATTTGCCGTATACGTAGTTATCGTAACCAACTCCGTTTACGGGGTAGTACATTTCCAGTTCGCTCGTTTCCCCTTTGAACTCGGTGAAATTATAGAAATACGTTTCGAAGTTCGTATAATAATATCCTTTATAATAGGACGCGGCTTGTTCGTCGGCAATCGATTCCACCCAGCCTGCAACTTCGTCGCGATAGCTCGTTTCCAAGATAGGCGCTTGCACGCTTTCGAACGTGTATTTTTTAATTCCGCTGTTGAAAAACGCTTCGTCGCCGATAACGTTTAAGCTATGCGGCAATACGATACCGTCCAACGCGCCCTCGTTCAAATCCAAGAACGCCGACGATTGCACGTACAACGTACCGTCCACTACTTTATACGTCTTTTCTTCGTTTACCGCCTCTTGTTGACGGGCAGCAGGATAGCATACGATTTCGTACGTTTTCGCCGCTTTGTCAATATAGCGGTACAACACGCCGTACCCTTCTTCGTCTGCGTCCATTACCACAAACTTCTCGTTGCCGTCAGCCACGGTAAAGCCAATTAAATTCTTGGACGAAGCAAACGCTCCAAAACCGATTTCTTCCACGCTTGCAGGGAGTTCCACCGTCGTTTCGCCACCGTTGAGGAAGGCGTATGCACCGATTTTTTCTACAACGGGCATTATAAGCGACGTATATTTCGCCTCTCCGTTTTCGTCTGCAAACGCGCCCACGCCGATTTCTTTCGCGTTCACGAGAGGAAGCGTAGTAAGCGACGTATTATAGAAGGCTTGATTGCCGAAATATGCAACTTTATCTAAGTTCGTCGCGCGGTTCAGTCTAACACAGCCGTTAAACGCGTGCGCGCCAACCGTATTATATACAACGGTATCCTCGCCGTTGACTGTAACCGTTTTCCCTACGAACGCAGGCAGCGTAACTTCCGTCAATTCTCTACAATTGTAGAACATACCCTCGCCAACGCCCGTTTGACCGTCCGTAAACACGAACGACTTAATGCCGGAGTTTGCAAACGTATACTCGCCCGTCGCAGTAGCGCCGTCGGCAAAGGTTGCCGTGGTAAGTCTTGACGCGCCGATAAACGTGTACGCGCCCATCTTCGTCAAGGACGGTAATTCTGCGCTTTGCAACGCCGTGCAATACGCAAAGACGCCGTCACCAAACGTCGTAAGCGACGTGCCAAGTGCCAACGCGTCCGTCTCTTGCGCCGTCGTCAATTTTTGCAACGCATTACAATTGGTAAATACGTAATTCCCCAGCGTTTCCACTGCTGTAAAGTCGCCCGAGTGGATTGCCGAATACGCAAAGGCGTAATCGCCCACCGATTTCGTCGCCGCATTTAACGTGATGGAAGAAACGTACGTTTCATAGAACGCATATGCAGGGATTTCCGCCACCGCTACGCCCGACAAATCGATATTTTTAATCTTAGCGCCGTAGAACGCGCCTTCCCCAAGTTTCGTTATATTGGCAGGATTTTCAAACGTTATCGTGGTAAGATTGCTGTTTGCAAAAGCATACGAGCCAATTTCCGTTACGCTGGCAGGAATTTGGAAAGCACCCGTGAGCGACGTATTGACAAGCAACAGTTTGCTCTTATCCTGCGTATAAATCGCGCCGTCTTCCATTGCGTATTTCGCGCCGTCGTAACCTGCCGCAAGGGAAACCGTGATGTCTTCAAAAGACATACCGCCCAAACGGAGCGCGTCGTAATCAAACGTATCGTCAATATTGATTTGTTCAATACCGCATCCGGCAAACGCGTTTTTGCCAATCGTACGGATAATCTCTCCGCCAAAATCCACGGTGAAACCGTATCTCGATTTCTTGCCGCAATTTTCAAACGCTCTTTCGCCGATATCAAATTCTAACGTAACGCCGACAGGCGAACGGAATTCTATCCCCGAAAGATATTCGCAACCGCTGAACGCGCCTTCGCCGATATTGGGCGTTTGCAATACGAGTTTGTCACGCAAGCCCGTACAATTTTTAAAGGCTTCTTTGCCGATAACGGTAAATCTACCCGTTTGTATGCTGTCGATGCCCGTACAACCTTCAAATACGTTATCGCCCATTACGAACGTACCCGTAAGGTCGATTTCCGTCAGCGATTCGCAGCCCTTAAACGCCCTATGATACATCGTGCCGATATTGTTCATCTTCTCTATCTTTTGCAACGAAATGCAATCTAAGAAGCAATCTTGCGCGACGGTAATCGTCTTAGCGTTCGTTAAATCAATCGTCTTTAAGTTTTTACAGTTCTTAAACGCGCCTGCGTGTATCAGCGAACAATCTGCCCAGTCAATCGTTTGGTCTATCTTCTTCACGCCGCCTTCCACCGTTTCACGATGTTTGGTGGAAACGAAATACACCGCTTCGAGTGCGGAACAGTTTTCAAACGCGCCTTCCTGAATTTGTACGACGGAGGCAGGGATAACCACCGCTTTTACGTTGTCGTTATCCTTAAAGGCGTCTTCACCGATATACATAATATTCATATCGGTAGGTATCCACAACACGCCGTCGTCTTTATCCGTGCTGTAACCTACGCCGTTATAATCGTAAAGAATATAATTGCTTACGTCAAATTCGTCCACGACGTCCAGCGTCACCGTGGCGATATTCATCGTAGGGATATTGCCTCTATACAATTTCGCCTCGATAGCAACGATACCCTTCTTCAACGTCGTAACGTTGCCTTTATCGTCTACGGTTGCTACGTTTTCGTCGTGGCTCTTCCATTGTACGGTAAGCCCCGTCATAGGATGATACCAAGGGTCGGTTAAAAGTTGCAGTTCCATCGTTTGTCCTGCGTTGACTTCTACCATACCCTCCGCTTTGGAAAGCGCTTCCCCTGCCGTCTTAATTACGCCAAAGGAAATACTGGGTTCGGGAATCGATTTTACCGTATTCGTAACGGTGACGTTTATCTTTTCTACGCCGCCCTTACGGTTGCTGACGGAAATCGTCGCCGTACCTGCGGAAAGCCCTACGATTTCGCCATCCTTTACCTGCGCCACGGAAGGCGAATCCGTCGTCCAAGAGAAATTGGATACGTCTGCCGTTCCTTCGTAAACGAGCGATACTTTATGCGCTTCGTAAATATCTAACGTTAAATTCTTCTCGCCGTCTGCCAAGGCAAAGCCGTCCGTTTCCGGCAATTGTCCCGCGTGCATTGCATCTAAATCAAGCTGATACAAACAGCTGTTTACCGCGTAATCGTCAATTTGTACGTACAACTGATTGCCGTACTGTTCGTAAATATCCGTAATTTCAATCGATACCGTCGTCGTGCCGTTCTTCGTTTTGCTTCTCACAGGCGTTGCGTAATCGGTAGCGAGCTGTAAAACAAGCTCCCCTTCGGAATTCGTCTTGGGATAGCAAAGCATCACCGCTTGCGCGTAGTGATTGTCGTACACGTCCAAATCGAGATAAATACTTTGTTTTTCTTTGCCGTTACTATCCTTTATCGTCTTATAACGGATACGCGCGTCTTCCAAAACGGGCGCATCGTAATCGACGGTGAACGTAAAGGAATATTCTTCCTTCATATTGTTCGGGTTGACGCCTTCGGGATATACGGACGTGCCTACCGTGGCAAATACGTCGTATTTATCGGGGTCGTTCATATAGAACGTGAAATCCATACGGTATTGCCCGTTCGCAAGCAAGCCGTATTCTTCAGGGTATAATTCCACTTCAACGTTGCCGGGAACGGCTTGTCCGCCGCCAGCGTACGCTTTGCCTACGCGGTTGATTTCTTTATCCACGAATACCGCTTCGCCCGTTTCTACGTTGGTAAGCGAATAGGTTACCAAACGCGCGTTACGCAAAAGCCCTGCGTACACCGCCTTGATACCCGTCGTGGTGAGATAGTTCTTGGCGTTATCGTCGCCGTAATACGTATTATAACGGGAAATCGCGTTAAACTTTTCATCCGTATAAACGGGGTCGTCGTTGTGTTCGTCTACAAGGTATACGTAACTACCCATAGGCAAAATATATTTCTCGTTATAGTAGATAGAGTACGGTTGCGTTGCCCATACGCTGGCTTGTTTCTTTTCCGAATCTTCCAAACTAGGGTCCGCCTCGTCTTTCGCCACGTCGTACGCCGTATAATCGAGCATCGTCGCGCTTTCCCAATCGCCGTGGAATCCAAGGAAAGGAATACTTAAATCGCATTGGCCTTGCGTCGTCGATTTCAACTGCAAGAAACCTTCCAAATACATACCGTTGGGGAAGTTGTCCGTGCCTAAATAAGCAAGTTCGTCTGCGGAAAGTTCCAATTCTACGCTTATCGTTGCCGTTTGTCCTGCTTCTACGGTAATCGCGTCACCGTCGCTTATCAAATCCCCGTTGACGTACCATTTCGCAGCCATATCGTCAAGCATATGCGCTTGTTCTGCAATCGCAAGTTTATCCGCCGCCACCGTTTCCGTGAAAAGAAGGTGGTTGGTGGTGAAGCCCAACGCGCTTGCGCCAAAGTTGGTTATTTTAAACGTGAGCCTATCTTTTTCGATAATCCCAGATTTTTGAGGGTCGTCGCCAATCTCTAATTTGGGACGATAATCGCTGTCTGCGTCGTTCACCCAAAGATACGCCGACGTTTGGTTGATAACTTTATCAAGACTTCCTAACCCTGCGCCTTGCTTACGGGGAGAATACGGTCTGCCCGCTTGGTCGCGCACCATCGTTGCCGTACTCATAATCAACTGATTGGCAAGGCGGTTGACAAGCGCGTTATTCACAACGCCCTCTTCCGTTATAAGCGCGCGCGTCGTCGCAGTGTTCTCTATGTAGTTGCGGATAATCGACATAACGCCTGCCATATTCGGCGAAGCCATACTCGTACCGCTTTGTTCGCCGTAACCGCCGGGTACGGTAGACGTGATTTCCCCACCGTGCGCCGTGATTTCCGGTTTTAATTTCAAATCGTGCGTGGGCCCCCAAGAGGAGAATTCACTCATAAACGGGCCTGCGGAAGTATCTCTGCAAATCTTAATTTTACCGACGGCAAGCGAAGGCAAATTCCCTTTTTCGTCCCGCAACGCATCGATAAGCGCGTTACCAGCGTCCATATCGATAGATACGGCAGGAATACGCATATCCTCTTCAATTTCGCCAAGGTTCATACGAATAAGGCCGGCAACGTTGTTATACACGATAATCGCGTCCGCGCCCATACGTTTGGCAAGCTGCACTTTTTCTTGGAAGGTGGAATCGCCACGTTTTACCAGCGCAATCGACAATATTCCCTCTGCTCTATTCGCCTTAAATTCGTCCGTGATAGCTTTCGAATAATGCCCCATCGCGCCCGTGCCGGGGATAACGACGTATTCTGCCGTAATCGGCTCGTCCTTGCCTTCGCCAAGCATTTGATTGACAAAATCGAAAGGATTGCTATTTTCGTCGCGGGATTCTTCGAAGAAAATATAATTCCCCTCACCGCCGTTTTTATCCAAACCTATCATATACGGGGATTCTTGACCGCTAATACTTGCAACGGACAACGCCGAAGCAAACGTAGAAGGCGAACCTACCGTACTGGAATCGGGGTTTTGTTTCAAGTTTGTACCGAATACACCACCGTAACCGGCGCTGTAATCGTTACTTGCCGCGCAAACGAGGCTGATGCCCTCTTTAGCAATCGCTTCGTACACGGCGTTGAGCATTTCCCCTTCGTCGTCGCCGTCGTTCGTCGTCGAGAATCCGCAAGACGTACCAAGCGACATATTGATGACGTCAACGTCAAGCATTACGCAATCTTCCAGCGCCGCGATGATGTCTTCTGCCTGCGCGCCGCCCAGTTCGGGGTCTTCCAAGTCGTCCGTGAACACTTTACAAATAACCAACTGCGAATCGGGAACAACGCCCCTAAATTCTTGGTCGGTTATCTCGTTTCCGTCCTTATCGGTATAGCCGTTTTCGTTATAACCGCCGATAATACCTGCAACGTGCGTACCGTGATTGGAATAGGAGGGATATACGTCAGCGTCGTCGTCCGCGTAGTCGTATGCGAAAGGCACTTTGCTGCTGACGTAAACGTCTTTCGTTTCTAACCCGTTAGAACGGCTTTCCGCGCGCAAATTTAACGCGTTGAGTTTTTCGCTGACGTCTTCGTTAGACCAAGCGGGATTTTCAGGCTGTCTTTGGAACGCCTCGTGCGTATAGTCTAACCCCGTATCAAGGATAGCGATAACCGTACCTTCGCCGTAATCGTTTTCCGAACCGTTTACGTCCGTAAAGTCGTTCGATTCGTAAATACCCGTCTTATACACGCTGGTGGCGTTAAATACTTCTTGATTTGCCTTGCTCGTAATCGTTTTCGGTTCTGCATACGAAGTGGTAATAACCACCGATTCTACGCCCGACATACGTTTGATTTGGGAAACGTATTTCGTGTTTACCTCAATCGCCACGGCGTTGAGCACCGTTTCGTATCTATCTTCTTCCGTATAAGAAATCCCCTCGCTTTTTAACGCGCGAAGGAAAGCGTTTTGCTCCTTACGGATTTGGGAAAGGTGGTTTTGCCCCGTAAACGTGTTCAAATAGGCGTTTACGGACGTGGACGAGCCTTCCGCAAGGCTGTCCCCCGAAAGGGTAACCATTACCGTACGCGTTTCATACGTAGGCGTCGTATCCGTATTTTTCAACACGGATTCGTTTAACTGACTTTCACGGAGCGCAGACGTGTCCATCGTGCCCGTCACGTCTTTAAACGTAACGGCAGACGCCGTCGTAGGCGTTTCGTCTATTCCACTAGACGCGCTTAACCGAAGCGTTTGTTCTACAACGAGCGTTGACGCAAGCCCTAACGAGAGCAATCCGCAAAGTATCCGTTTGGTTTTTTTCTTCATATAGCCTCCCGACCGCAAAATGGGTCTTTTCTATCCTTCGTAACCTTATAAAAACGTAATATTCCTTCTCTCTTATTGGCTTGTGGCGACAATAAGAGCATTATAACGCATTATATCATTATTATTTTATAATAATTCCCCCGACGTTGTCAACTATTTTCTCTCGCATATGCGTACAAACCTTAAATTCCTTTTAGAAAAATCTTACAATGATAAAACGAGAAAGCGATAGCGTAGCTTCTTTTTTTTTCGCACGTTCTTTTTACGATATTTCCCACCACAACGGAAAAACTCCCCCAAACGGCGTATCCGTTTGGGGGAGTGCATTTTCTTTCTTTCGTTATAACAAATAGTAGGGCATATTCTCGCCAAGGCTTACCCTATCAAAAGCGTTTTTCGTCGCTTTCTTGCAGGCAGGTTTTTTAGCGGGCGTCTTCTTTGCCGCAGGCTTTTTCGCTGCCGTTTTCACTTCAACAGCCGCTTCCGTTGCCTGTTCAACGGGCGCTACCATTTTTTCCATAACTTGGGGGTCGAGGTTTGCTATCACGTTGCTGTTCTCCATATCGGGCGCGCTCGTTTTCACGTTCGAATACCCGTTATTTTCCACTCTTTTAATTGCATTTTTACCGATTGGCATACTCCATAATCTCCTTTGTTAAATTGATATATTCAACGGCGCTACGGCTCGTCTTTTTATACGCTACTACGGGTTTGCTGTTATCTTGCGCCCACTCTACCGCGCTATCTACGCGGATATAGTTTTCAAACAATCTCGCCCCGTCCGTTTCTTTGAGAATATCCATCGTTTGTTTGAAATATTTTTTGCGTTCGTCCGCTTTCGTGATGGCAATACCGAGAATTTCCAATCTAGGCGCTATATTCTTGGCTTGATTGCAAAACTCGAACATATTCGCAAGCCCGAACAAGCCCCAAGGGCTTGCTTCTACGGGAATAACCACGTAATCGGACGCGCACATCACGTTCATTACCCAGCCGCCAAGCGTGGGGGGCGAATCGATAAGGATATAATCGTAATACCCCTTCGCCTTCACTCTTTCCAAGCATTTTCTCAAAACGAATTCTCTTTGCCATTTTGCAAATAAATCGAATTCGATACCACTCATCAGCGACGAAGAAGGAATTAAATCTAAACCGTCGATACCGGTATTGACGATAAACGCCTCTAAATCCTTTTCTTCCTTGATTGCGGTGTGGATATTTTTGCCGTTTTGCGCAAAATCAAGCGCTTGTTCTTCGTCGAAATAGGAAATGGTGAGATTGAGCTGCATATCGCCGTCAATCATCAACACTTTCTTCCCTTCCATTGCCATCGCGCAACCAACGTTGGAACACGTCGTCGTCTTGCCGCTGCCGCCTTTATTATTTGCAAATGCAATTACTTTCGTTTTGCTCATATATCTTATCCTTTGTTTTTATAACAACCAAGTAGGTAAATCTTGATTATCCTCTTTTTTCAGCGAATAATTCGGTCTTTCTACCGTTTTTTTGCGTTTAACGCCCGATTCGTCGTTCAAAAAATCCGCGAGTTCCTTTATCCCCTCACCCGTGTACGAACTGACGGGGAATATCTTTTTACAGCCTGCAAGCCGCAACCATCTTTCTACGCGTTCAACATTGGCGTCAGGCTTATCTATACCCGTAATAATGCCGATTGCTTCACGGTTAACCATACTGGTAAGACAGGGGGCGAATATCGAATAGGGTTCGTTTGCAGAAAGCACCAGCCCCACCACGTCCGCCTCGTACGCGTATAACGCGAGCGCGCCGCTGGTTTCACGGCGTTCCGTGTATTCCCCGGGCGTGTCGATAACCGTATCGAGATAGTTGACGTACTGCGTCTTAAAATATTTAATTTCTTCTCCGCGTAAAGCCTGCGTAAGCGTCGTTTTGCCTGCGCCCACCCTACCGAACAACATCAGTTTTCGCATTGGTATTAGGTCTTCGTCAATTCGCAACAAGCGTACCCGAGCTTGTTGATGCAATATTCTCTTATCGCCACGAAAGCCGCCTCTACGGACGAAACCGTACCCGTGATGATAAGCGTACCCGTAAATCTATCCACGAACCCGATTTCCGCGCCCGAAGCCTTCATCGCTATATCTGCCGCGATAACCGCGCTTTCGTAAGGGATAACCGTTAAAACGCCAATGGCGCTTTTCGTGTAATCGGTTTGGGGGTCTAACCCGAGTTTCGTGTACAACGTTTCCCCGGGGTTGGCAATGATGTGACAAAGGGTGATTTGTTTACCAGGAACGAATTCCTGAATAATTGTCATTTTGTCTTTGAGTTCCATACTATTTCTCCTGCGGAAAATTCCGCTTTTTTATTGAGTTGGTGCGAGCATTTGGCGACGAGAGTGTACAAATGCGTACACGACCAAGCCAAAGCGCAAGCACGACGTCGTATTGCGACGTATATACGTCGTTCAGCCGCCGATTTGGCAATGCAAACCGCTTTCTTCCGCCACCGATAAGAGGTATTCCATCTTTTCTTTGCTGGGCGGCTCGATTTCTTTCAGCGAATAATTTCTATCCAACCCCGCGTATTTATCTTGTCCCAATCTATGATAGGGCAACAAGTGATGTTCTTTTACCCCAGGGAGCGTCGCGGCAAATTTCGCAATCGCGCGGATTTCTTCCGCCGTATCGTTGAACGTCGGCACGACGGGGGTGCGGATAATCAATTCCACCTCACCGCTTTGCGCTATCTTTTTAGCGTTCTCTAAAATCAGTTCGTTCCCAGCCCGCGTATACTCTCTATGCTTTGCCGTATCCATATGCTTGATGTCCATCAAATACAAATCGAGATAGGGCAAAATGGCTTGTATCGTTTCAAATTCTGCATTGCCCGTCGATTCCACGGCGGTATGCAAACCGTTTTGTTTGCACGCGCGGAGTAAATCGCGCGCAAATTCCGGCTGAGCGAGAATTTCGCCGCCTGAGAGCGTTACGCCGCCGCCACTTCTGCGGTAATATTGGATATCTGCAAGGATTTCGGGCATTATCTCCCCTACCGTGACGTCTTTGCCAACGATTTTTTCCTTGCCGTTTTCCATCATCGTTTGAATTTTATATTCCTGCGATTCGGGATTGCAACACCACGCACAACGCATAAAACAGCCTTTGAAGAATACGATAGTGCGGATTCCCCGTCCGTCGTGGATGGAGAACCGCTGAATATTGAATATTCTTCCTTTGGTGTCGTAAATGCTCATATGTGATGTCCTTTCTATTCGTTTTTGCCTACGATAATCCCTCGTCTAAGCGTTTTAGAAACCTTGTTCGGTTCTATTGATAATATCGTCTTGCAACGAACGGGAGAGCGTCGTGAACAGCGCGCTATACCCAGCCACGCGCACGACGAGCGTCTTATATTTCTCGGGGTTCTTTTGCGCATCCAACAGCGTTTCACGCGTGACGACGTTGAACTGCATATGCATACCCTTTTGGTCGAAATACGAGCGAATCAGCGCAACGAATTTCGTCAAGCCCGACATGCCTGCAAGCGCGGAAGGATGGAATTTTTGGTTCAAAAGCGTACCGTTACTTGCAACGCCTTGTTCCAGTTTTGCCACCGAGTTTGCCGTCGCCGTAGGGCCTTTCACATCTCTACCCGACGCAGGGCCGATACCGTCGGCAATGGGCGTAAAGGCGAGTCTGCCATCGGGCGTTGCGCCCGTTTGTCCGCCAAGGGGTACGTTTGCCGAAACGGGATACAATCCCGCTTGGAAAATACCGCCACGGTAGTTTTTATATTTTTCTACTTCTTTCGTGTACGTATTGGCAACGTCGCGCGCAAACATATCCGCCTCGAAAATATCGTTGCCGTATTTAGGGCACGTTTCGTCTATCAAACGTTTGATTTCGCGATAACGCGCTTTCTTTTCAGGGTCAATGGCGTTCCCCGTCGTAACTTCTTCGTACACCGTACGGATAACGCTTTCCGTGACTTCAATGCCGCTATTTGCCAGCTGTTGCACGATGTCGTTGGTAATGCGTTCCGCCGCTGCGCCCGTAAACCCGTAACCAAAGTTTGCGTTCATCGCCTCACGCAGTTCCGCCATCGTCACTTTCTTTTCTTCAAATACAAGCTGTTTAATGGCAAGCAAGCCGTCCGTATTGTTGGCAATACCAAAGCCTTGCGGGCCCGTGAAATTATAGATAGCGCCACCCTCTTGCAACGATTTACCGCGTGCGATACAATCGTCTACCATACAGGATTGGAAGGGAAGCGGACAACGCGTCGCGTGCGCCGCGTCAATGGCGTTGTTTGCGTTTACGAGCAGTTTGATGAAATAACTCTGTTGCGTTTTGTAGGCGTTATACACTTCTTCAAACGTCTTCATTTCCGCAACGTCGCCCGTATCAGGCCCGATTTTTACGCCTTTATCCATACCGTTGGAGAAAACGAGTTCCATAGGACGGCACATATTAAAGAACGCCGCGTCGTGCCAACCGTCCGTCTTACCGCCCTTTTGCGGTTCTACGCAACCGATGATACAATAATCTCTCGCGTCTTCCAACGAAAGCCCCCTTGCCATAATGGAAGGAATCATCACTTCGTCGTTATAATACGCAGGCAAGCCCGTGCCCAGTCTTGTCAACGCCGCCGCCTTTACCAGCAACGATTCGGGCGAGCCGTTCCATACGCGGATAGAGATAGAAGGCTGGGGCAAAGGTACGTGCATAGCCGCCTCCAAACACATATACGACAAATCGTTGGTGGCGTCTAAACCGTGAATATCTTGGCCGCCTACGATAAGGTTTTGGAACATACCGTAGCCTGCAAATCCGTCCGCAGATACCGCGTCACGGACTTTGTTAATATCGTTAAGTTTAACCCAGATACAATCGATAAGTTCTTGGGCTTGCTCTTTCGTCAGTTTGCCCTCGTCGATATCTTTCTTGTAATAGGGATACATATATTGGTCGAATCTACCGGGGGAAATGGAGTGACCGCTCGATTCCACTTGCAAAAGCATTTGCACGAACCAGAAGGATTGGCAAGCTTCGTGGAAGGAGGTGGCAGGGAATTCGGGCACTCTCGCGCAGTTTGCGGAAATCTTTTCAAGTTCCGCTTTACGCGTAGCGTCCTTTTCCTTTTTCGCCATATCGCGAGCGAGCGCCGCGTATCTTCTTGCGTAGTGGATAACCGCCTCGCAACTTTCGATTACCGCATAAAGGAAATTGCTTCTGGGCACAAAGTCGCCGTCGGATACGTCCAATTTATCCAGCGCCGCTTGCGCTTCCGCCATAATGCCGCGATACCCTTTTTTCAACACTTTATCGTATTGCACGTTTACGTGTCCGATGCCGTTATAGAAATAGTTACCGGGCGTGAAAATACCGTGCACGGTAAACGCTTCATACGCCTCGGGCGCCATATTCGCTTTTGCTAAATCGCTGCACGTTTTGCCTTTCCAATAGGGATACGCTTTACGCAAATCTTCCTTCGTCTTTTCGCTGATATAAAACGGGTCGGCAGCACGGGTTGCTACCGTGTCGAATTCCGCCTCTAACCACTCGTAAGAGTATTCGGGGAAAACTTGACAACCGCGGGGCGCAACCGTAGGCGCGCCTACAATCAGTTCGTTGTCACGAATAACGATAGGCAAATTCTCCAAAATATGTTTGAAAGCCGCGCTGCGACGACGGATAATCGGCAAAGCTTCCGTCTGCTTATAGCTTTCGGTAACGAGTATGCCACGCGCCGATTCAATCTCCGGCATTTTCGCATACAACGCATCGACAAGCTTGTCAATTCTCGCGCTCTTTTCTATTACGAATTTAATGTTTTCCATATGATTTCCACCTTATTTACTGAAAGGCTATGCCAGCACAGCCGTTTGCTCAATAGAGTTGATTATAATTGATTCCAAAGTTCTTCGTGGGGCGCTGCGATTACTGCGTTGGAAGAAAGTTGCCCCGATTGTTTTGCGTAGGAAGAGCCTGCCTCTACCGCCGCCGTAACGTCCCCAACTTCACCGGTTAACAGTACGACGCCTTTGCCGCCCATACCGCGCGATACGCGCAAATCGTAAATATCTACGCGCGCCGTCTTCACCGCGATATCCGCCGCTTTAATGGTCGTCGCCGCGGAAAACGTTTCGATAAGCCCAAGCGAGCCTTTCTTTACGCCTTGTTGCGTGCCAAACAACGCCGTAATTACCTGTTCGTCGATTCTGCCCATTATAGACGAATCAATTACGTAACTGCCGAATTTCTCAACGACGTGGTCTACCGACGCCGTAACGTTGGAAATCGAGCCGGTTAAAATAATTTCGTATTTCCCGGGACAAGCAGGATGCGCGGCAACCATTTCTACGCCTGCGCTCTTTAACGCGGCGTCCGTTGCTTCTACACCCTTGGGTACGCTTTTGAGTTCTATTACACCAATCGACTTAAACATTATTCGCTATCCTTTTCAATAATTATTTTTACACCTTCCACCATCATCACTCTGCCTGATACGGAAGCATATTGCGGCAGGGAAAGCCCGTCCGCGCTCTCGGCAATTTTATCGCCTTTTTGTACTACGTCCCCTTCTTTTACAATCGCTACGCTGGGCGCGCCGATGTGTTGACGAAGGTATATTTCCGCGCGTTTGAAATCCTTTTGCTCGCCTACGTATTTGGCAAGTTTGTCAAATTTGGCAATACCAAGGATGTGTTCCCAACGCTGAGAAGGCACCATACGATACTCTCTTTCAGGGGCAACCACGCTCTCTTCCTTTGCCACGTAACGGAGCTTATTTTTCGCAAGCAACGCCTTATATTCGTTAATTACCGCCTTCGGGGAAATACCCTGACAGCACGCAAGCGATTCACACACGCCGCAACCGCAACAAAGGGATGCGGAAAGCACCATTTGCGGCAAAATCGTCGCCGCGCCTTTCGCCGTACGTACCATTTTATGCGGCTCGATAGGATACCCAAGCAAATGCCTAGGGCACATATCCGTACAACGGGTACATTGGCAACACGCCGTTTCCGCACGCGCAATCGACAACGCGCCGTTGACGAATTTGGAAGCAACTGCCTCGCAAGTGTTCGGCAATACCAACAGCCCTTTCGTCGTCTTGGTAACCACCGCCGTTTCCACGTCAATCACTTTCCCCATCGACGGACCGCCGTCAAGCACCGTGTAATTATCGGAAACTACGATATGATTCTTTTCAAATAATTCCCATACGGGCGTACCAACGGGCACTTTGACAACGATGGCTTCGGGAATATCCCCTGCTATCGTCAACCATTTTTCCGTAAGCGGTTCGTTATATTTCACCGCCCTTGCCACGTTGTACATCGTTTCTACGTTGTATACGATAACGCCTGCCGTAATAGGCAAATTCCCGGCTTTTACCACCCTGCCCGTGGCTTGATAAATCATTGCGATTTCGTCGCCCATAGGATATACGTCGGGCAACGTTTTTAACGTGATTTTATCCGCCAAACGAGTGCCGTCTACAAGGTGCAAACGTTTTGCGGTGTGTTCTTTCACGCAAAGTAAGGCGCGTGGAATTTTCGCGTATTCCAGCACCGATTGTATACCTGCCAAAACCATTGGCAGTTCTTTATGTAAAAGCACGTAGTCGGTATACAGCAACGGTTCGCATTCCGCGCCGTTGATGACAAGCGTATCCGCCCCGTCTGCAAGTTTTGCATACGAGGGAAAGCCTGCGCCACCTGCGCCGACGATACCTGCTTCTTTCATAATTGTTTTCAAATCCATAATTCAGCCTATTATAACCGCGCGCGTAAGTCCTCCGCGCGTACGTATCTCATTGCTTTTTTATTTTTTTCTGCCTGCGCCAACATCGCGGTTAAACGATATGGAAAGATAGAAAAATTCGGCTGCGGCTGTTTACCACTAATCGACAATACCGACGATTACCGCATCGCAAGGCGCGTTTGTATTATGTAACGCAAGTCTTGCCGAACTACCCGTCGTAACGAGTACCGTTTCACCGATACCTGCGCCGACGCTATCTACCGCAATAAGAAATTTCCCCGTCAACGCGTTGTTTTCAATGACTTCTACTTCCATAAATTTCGAGCCGACGAGCGATTCTTGTTTTCTTGTGGAAACTACGTTTCCTCTAATGATTCCTTTTAACACTTTATTACTCCTTAACGACCTTTACTTTAAAGCCGTTGCCAATCCCTGCGGCGTTGGCGTCATCCGTATCTACGTGCATTTCCAAACGGAAATCGGGATGCACGCGTACCTGCACGTCGTACCATCTCGTACGGCGTTTGCCTTCTACGTCCACCGTCACCGTTTCGCCGTCTTTCACGTTGAACTTTTCCCCGTCGCTGGGCGACATATGGATATGTCTATTGGCAATAATACAACCTTCTTTTAATTGTACTACCCCTTTCGGCCCGATAATCGTTACGCCTGCCGAACCGACGATATTGCCCGATTCTCTTACGGGCGGTTTTACCTTTAACACGTAAGAATCGGTCATAGAAATTTCCACTTGCGAATTTTTACGAAGCGGCCCTAACACGCGCACGCCTTCAATAGGACGCATCGCAGGCCCGATAAGCGTCAACGTTTCTTTGCAAGCGTATTGTCCCGGTTGCGACAAATCTTTCATCGGCGTGAGTTCGTATCCTGCGCCAAAAAGCGTTTCTAAATCCGCTTTGTTTAAATGAATATGTCTATTCGATACGCCGATAGGCACTTCGTTTGCCGCGCCTACGCTTTGGCCAACCGTATCGCCGTTCATATCCGCGAGCACTTTTTTAACCATTTCTGCAATTTTTGCACTTGAAATTTCCATAACAAACCTTCCGTTATTCGTTGTTTTTCTTTTCTCGATTTTGGGCGAAATACCCGTATTTTTGGGTAGAATACCCCTATTTTAGGGCAAATTGCCCCTATTTTTGCGTAAAATACCCCTATTTTAGGGCAAATTGCCCCTATTTTTGCGTAAAATACCCCTACTTTAAGCCGTTTTACGCTTTTTTTGCCGCATTTATGCGATTGAAAAACCCCCACAGCATCCGCGCCTGATTGCGCGGATACTGCGGAAACCGTTGCTAAATAATTGCTTATTTAATAGCGGGAAGAAGTTTTTCAACGTCTGCGTGCGGTCTGGGGATTACGTGCGTAGCGATAACTTCGCCAAGTGCCGTAGCCGCTGCGCTGCCAGCTTCTACAGCTGCCTTAACTGCGCCAACGTCGCCACGAACCATAACGCTTACCAAACCGCTACCGATTTTTTCGCTACCGATAAGTACGACGTTAGCCGCCTTTACCATAGCATCTGCCGCTTCGATTGCTGCTACGAGACCTCTCGTTTCAACCATACCTAATGCTTCCATTTTTAAAATCCTCCTAAGATTTTTGTTTTTTATTTTTATTTTAAAACTTTGCAGTTTTAATTTTGTTTTAACCCGTCGTTAAGAAACGCATAACGTCGGGGTGCGGACGTGCAATCACTTCACACACTTTTACGTTGCCTACCTCTGCCGCCGCGGCTGCGCCTGCTTGAAGCGCCGCCTGGCAAGCCGATACCTCGCCTTCAACGACGACCGTTACCAATCTGCCGCCAAGACGCTTTTCTACGTGAATAAGCTTTACGTCCGCCGCCTTTACCATCGCGTCAAGCCCGGTGATTGCCGCCACCATTGCTTGCACTTCGAGTAACGCTATTGCTTTCATAAAAACCTTCTCCTTAATTTACGAATAATTGAAAAACTTTTTTCTTCGAATTATTTGATAGCGGGAAGAAGTTTTTCAACGTCTGCGTGAGGTCTGGGGATTACGTGCGTAGCGATAACTTCGCCAAGAGCCGTAGCTGCTGCGCTGCCAGCTTCTACCGCTGCCTTAACTGCGCCAACGTCACCGCGAACCATAACGCTTACCAAACCGCTGCCGATTTTTTCGCTGCCGATAAGTACAACGTTTGCTGCCTTTACCATTGCATCCGCTGCTTCAATCGCTGCTACCAAACCTCTCGTTTCAACCATGCCTAATGCTTCCATCATTTTTGTAATTCTCCTTGAATTTTATTTTTATTTTTTTTATTTTATCTTAATTTATCTTTACCAAGTGCGCTCAAACGAGCAAACCACTCGATATCTTCACTTTGTCTTGCAATTACTTTATGCGTAATATACAAGCCACGTTTTTCGGCTTCTTCCTTCCCTGCTTGTACGGACGCTTCTACCGCCGCCGCGCTGCCTTCTACTTTGATTGCCATAACCAAAGGCACGCGCGCGGAATCCCCCGCCGCAGGTTTGTTCTTATCGATTGCCACCACTTCTACGTCGGCAGCTTTCGCCATTTTATCGGCAACTACGATAGCGGTAGCGAAGCCGAACACTTCTATCATACCAAGTGCCATGTGCTTTTATCTCCTTCGATTATTTCGCAACGTAACAAATTTTGATGCCCTTTTGCGCTACGTTCGTTTCCATCGCTTCGTTGAGTTGGTCAAGAGGATATTCGTGCGTAATCAAATCGCATACGGGAATCTTCATTTCTCTTGCTTGACGAAGGAACGCCATCGTCGTAGGATAATCGTCCGCGCTGTAATCCCAAGAACCAACGAGGTTGATTTCTTTATTACACATAGCAAAGTGGGGATTTACGTTATATTCGCCGTTGTTTACGAAGAAGCCCATTTCGCAAAGACCGCCGCCACGACGAATATATTCGAAAATATCTTTCGCCGCCGCAGGTGCGCCCGTGCATTGGAACGCAAAGTCTGCGCCAACGCCGTTAGCTACGCTCTTGACGTATTTCACTCTTTCTTCCAACGTCGTCATTTCACGGAAATTGACAATTGTCTTCGCACCGAGCTTTTTAGCCATTTCCAAACGCATCGGCGTGCCGTCGATGGCGATGATGTGGTTGATACCAGCAGCGCGAAGCACGCTAATCATAACCAAACCTACGGGACCAAGACCTTGGATAAGCACTTTCGAATTGAAATTGATAAGCCCCGTCGTTTGCGCTCTCTTCAATGCGTGTACGCATACGCAAGCGAGTTCGAGAATCATTCTTTCCTTCAAGTTCAAGTCGTTTACAACGAAGTACGTAGAACCTTTACCGCGAATCAGCAAATATTCTGCGAACCAACCCGTGAACGGGTTTGCATTGCTGTGGGGAATCAACCCGAACACGCCTTGCTTATCGCAAAGGTTGGTGTTTGCAGGATGATTGCGGCAAACGTGACACTCGCCACAGCTGATAACGCTGGTTACGAGTTTATCGCCCACTTTAATAGGCTTGCCCGACGTATCCGCTTTAATGTTTTTACCGAGGTAAACGATTTCACCCGTACCTTCGTGGCCGAGCGTTACGGGAATAATCCCGAACGGGTCAGCTTTCCATTCGTGTACGTCCGTGCCGCAAACGCCGCAACCTTCTACCTTTACAAGGATGTCGTCGTCCGTCAACGCAGGAATAGCGAATTCTTTTACTTCGATTTTCTTTTGCGCCGTGAGCATCGCTACCTTCGCCGTCTTGGGGATTTTACCAGCCGCACCGCCACAAGAGGACTTTGCGCCGCCCATTTCGCCAAGGATTTTACGAACGATACTCTCTACTTGAGAAGATGTAATATCCATAATTTTCTCTCCTTTTTCCTTATTAAATAATGCGGAAACTTTCGCTAAGTACGCAACGGCGGAATCTCGTAAAGCTACGCGCGCTGGTTAAGCCTTCGCCCGTAGGCCCTGCGATGGTGAACGTCGTATGACCTTCGCCGCCAAAACCAATACCTGCATACGAGGGTGCGTTCTTGACGAAAATCGTCGTTTCTACCGCACGCGCAAATCTCGTCAAATGGTCGATATTCTTCGAGTGCATATGCGCCGTATGTCTATTACCGTGTTCCGCTTTTACTGCCAAATCGATTGCTTGGTCGATATCGTTTACGCGTACGATAGGCAAAATAGGCATCATCAATTCGTGTTGTACGAAAGGATGGTCAAAGCCCGTTTCGCAGATGATACAACGGATATCACCGCCTACTTTTACGCCGATTTTTTCAAGCAATACCGCTGCGTCACGTCCTACGCAATCGCGGCTGACAGTCTTTTTCACAATCCCCGTCTTGGGATTTTTGCTATCTACGAGTACGATATTTGCAAGTTTGCCAGCTTGTTCGGGCGTAATCATATACGCGCCGTTATTTTGCATTTCGGAAATGAGTTGGTCTGCAATGTTCTTAAACGCAAACACTTCTTTTTCCGCGATACAAGGCAAGTTGTTGTCAAACGTACAACCGTCGATAATATCTTTTGCTGCTTTGCGGATATCAGCCGTATCGTCTACGATTACGGGAGGGTTACCCGCGCCCGCGCCGATTGCCTTCTTACCGCTGGAAAGCACGCTTCTTACAACCCCGGGGCCGCCCGTACATACGAGCAAGCGGATATTGGGGTGCTTGTACATAATTTGAGCCGTGTCCAACGTGGGTTTTACCACCGACGCAACGAGGACGTTAGGGCCGCCCGCCGCCGCGCTGGCGCGGTTGATTAAATCTACCGCGTAGTTGGACGTTGCAATTGCGTTGGGGTGCGGGTTGAATACCACGCCGTTCCCTGCCGCAATCATACCAATACTGTTACAAATAACCGTTTCCGAAGGATTGGTACTGGGGGTGATGCTGCCCACTACGCCAAAAGGCGCCATTTCCGTGAGCGTCAAACCGTAGTCACCCGTTTTTACTTGCGCAACGATATCAGCCGTACCGGGCGTTTTATCGGCAACGAGGATATGTTTCGCGGTTTTATGTTCTACGCGTCCCATCTTCGTTTCCGCTACGCCAAGCTTTGCCATAATCGGCGCTTCCTTACGGCACAATTCACGGACTTTCGCGATAACCTTTTCTCTTTCTTCCAACGACATCGCGCGGATAGCTTTATAGCCAGCCGTCGCCGCGTCGATAGCGTCGTTCATGTCCGCGTAAATACCGATAAGTTTACGACCGTTATATTGCGTCGAATCCCAATCGTTTCTTACGGTGGAAGCCGCGCCGCCGAGATTGTTAATCACTTGCGCAATTACCTGCTCGATTTGGGCTTCCGTCCAATTGATTGCCATAGCTTTTTCTCCTTTACGTCTATTGAGTGAAGTTTTTACGCCGTGCGTAAAAGTGAAATTTGACAAAGTCAAAATATCACTTTCTTATTTGCCGAGCGCTGCAAGTACTTTCTTCGTGATTGCTTCTACGAGTTCTGCGTTCGCGCCGCAGCCGCAAGATTCTTCTTCACATTCGATACCGGGGTGACGTCCGGGCAAGTTCATCTTCTTTCTCAAATCCATAAGCTTTTTGAGTTGGTCGCAAGAAATTTCGTGTACTGCGCCAAGGTCCATAGCGTGCTTGCAGATAACGGCGTTGAATTCAACTTCTTCCATTACGAAGAAAGCTTTCGTAAGGTTGCAACCAACCGTCAAAGCGCCGTGGTTACGAAGCAAGAACGCGTCGTGGTTTTGAAGATACGGGTCAAGCGAATCGGGAATTTCCATCGTGGAAGGCGTACCGTAATCGCAGGTAGGTACAGCGCCAATCGTCAATACTGCTTCGGGAAGTACGTATTGGTCAAGGTCGATATCCGCAACGGTGAACGCCGTAGCAACGGGAGGGTGTGCGTGCACAACTGCCGTAACGTCAGGACGTTCGCGATACACTCTCATATGCATCTTGATTTCGGACGAAGGGTTAAGTTTACCTTCCAATTTCTTGCCGTCTTTGTCCACTTTGATAATCATATCAGGCGTCAAGGACGCTTTCGATACACCCGTAGGGGTGCAGTAGAATTCGTTGTCGCTAATTTTTACGGAGATATTACCGTCGTTTGCAGCAACGAAACCTTTTTGCCAGAGCTTAAGCCCAACTTCGCAAATTTCCTTCTTAATCTCGAATGGGGATTTCATATTAGTTCTCCTTTTCTATATATATTTTTTTATTTTTTATTTTTATTTTGTCAAGTTTTGTGTGTCGAGAGCAATCATATACTCTTCGTTGGTAGGGATAACGAACGTCTTTACCTTCGCGCCCTTCGCGCTGATGTCTACGTCCACGCCCCTATCGCAGGTGTTATTGATTTCTTTATCAATCGCAATGCCAAGCCAATCCAGTCCTTCGCAAACGCGTTCTCTCATCGCCCTATCGTTTTCACCGATACCTGCCGTAAACACCACCGCGTCTACGCCGTTCATTTCCGCGATATACGAGCCGATTATCTTCTTGATGTTGTGCGCCAAGATTTTCAAAGCAAGCGCCGCCCTCGCATTGCCTTCCGCTGCCGCGCCGGCTACGTCACGGCAATCGCTGGATATACCGGATACGCCGAGCAAGCCCGATTGATTGTTTAAAAGTTTTTCCGTCTGTTCTGCCGTCAAACCTTTTTTCTTCATTATATACATAGGCACGGTAGGGTCAAGCGCGCCGCTACGCGTACCCATAGGCACGCCGTCTTGGGGGGTAAAGCCCATCGACGTATCAATCGCCTTTCCGTTTACCGTCGCCGTTATCGACGAACCGTTGCCCAGGTGACAGGTGATAATCTTCGCGTCCTTTTTCCCTAACATTTCCGCAGCTTTTGCCGCAACGTATCTATGCGACGTGCCGTGGAAACCGTAACGACGGATTTTGTACTCTTCATACAATTCGTAAGGGATAGGATAGATATACGCGTGTTCTTCCATATTAGAATAATACGACGTATCGAATACACCTACGTGTTTGATGTCGGGCATAACTTCTTTACAAGCCTTAAAACCGCTGATTGCGGGAGGCCCGTGCAAAGGGTTGAGCTCTACAATGCTTTCAAGATACGCAATCTCGTCTGCGCCAAGCACCGCCGACGCGCGGAGTTTTTCACCGCCGTGCGCGAATCTGTGCCCTACCGCCGCAATTTCTTTTACGCTGCCGATTACGCCAAGTTTTTTATCGGTGAGTAACCCAAGCACACACTCGATTGCGGCGCGATGGTCGGGGAAATCCGCCTGTGTTTTGTAATCTTCTTTACCGGGGCATTTATGCGTTACCACGCCGTCAATGCCGATTCTTTCGCAGTTGCCTTTCGCAATCGCCGTGTTCGTGTCCATATCGAACAACTGGTATTTGAGCGAAGAGCTACCTGCGTTTACAACCAAAATCTTCACGTCTTAACCTCTCTTTGCAATTACTTCTTTTTCGAATTTTTCCACTTCTTCCCACCAGTCTTCGCTGAGGCCTTGGCGAGCGAGATATTCGTTCCAAACGTCTACGAACGGAAGATATTTTACTCTTTCGTGCATATAGAACACTTTGGTATAATTGCCTTCGTCTTGCAATTTCTTCATTTCCGCATACGGTTGTAAGATTGCGGAAAGGAGCGCTTTTTGCATCGAGCGTACACCCGTTACCCAAGCGCACAAACGGTTGATAGATGCGTCGAAATAATCGAGCGCCACAATAACCTTATCGTCCGCGTCGTTGCGGATAATTTCTTTCGAAAGTTCTTTCAATTCGTCGTCCACTACGATTACGTGGTCGCTATCCCATCTAACGGGACGGGAAACGTGGAGCTGCACTTTATCGTAGAAGGCAAGCATCGAAGGGATTTTATCGGAAACCACTTCCGTAGGGTGATAATGTCCCGTATCGAGCAAGCAGCAGATACCGCGCGTCGCCGCATAGTTTTGATAGAATTCGTTGCTGCCCACCGTGTAGCTTTCTACGCCGATACCGAACACCTTGCTTTCTACTGCGGGGATAACCCACTCTTTATCATAGCCTTCAAGTACTTCGTCCAACGATTTTTTCAAACGAAGACGAGGGCCAAGTCTATCCGCAGGGATATCCTTCGTGCCGTCGGGAACCCAAAGGTTTACGCAGCAGGGGCTGCCCATCGCTTTACCGATTTGTGCCGCAATCTTCATACAAGCCTTACCGTGGTTAACCCAGAACTTTCTTACGTTTTCATCGGGAGAAGACAGGGATAAGCCGTCTTTCATCATAGGATGCGAGAACCACGTAGGGTTAAAGTCAACGCCTTCCAAGCCCGTTTCCTTTGCCCATTTTACCCAAGGTTCGAAATGCTTGTATTCGTAAGCGTCTCTATCCACCTTGCCTTTGTCTTCGCCAAGGAGCGCGTAGCAAGCGTGTACGTTCACTCTCTTTTTACCGGGCATTAACTTAAACGCCGTCGTAAGGTCAGCAAAAAGTTCTTCGGGCGTTCTCGCTCTGCCGGGATAGTTACCCGTCGTTTGAATACCGCCGGAAAGGGAATCGCTGCCGTCGAAACCGATTACGTCGTCGCCTTGCCAGCAATGTACGCTAACGGACAATTTCGCAAGTCTTTCCATCGCCGCTTCGGTATCAATACCAAATTGTGCATAAATCTTTTTAGCTTCTTCGTATCTGGACATATGTATCTCCTTAAAATATAAATTTCTTATCCACGCCCGCCGACATTACACTTCGTAAATGTCAAACGAGTTTTTAATAATTTCTCTGCCTGCCGCCACGTTTTCTACGTCGCCCAAACCTACCATTTGCATCATTAAGTTACCGATTGCCGTACCTTCCGCAGGCCCCGCGATAACTTTCTTGCCCGTATGCTCTTTCGTGAGCGCGTTCAAAAGTTTGTTTTGGCTGCCGCCGCCGATAATGTTCAGCGTGTCGTATTTTTCCCCCGTAACGTCTTCCAAAGCTTTCAGCGAAGAATCGTAACATCTTGCCAAGTTCTTATAAATCACGTACGCCATTTCGCCAACGGACAACTCTCTTCCCGCCGCCTCGTTGATTGCGCCTATCATACTCTTAGGAGCAAAGAACGTTTGGTCGTTTACGTTGATTTCGATATCTACGGGGTTTTCCTTTGCCATTTGCGCAAGTTGCGCAAAACTGTATTTATCTTCCAATTCGTGACGGACTTGCTGAATCATCCAAAGCCCCATAATGTTGATTTGGAAACGGAACGTCTTATTGACGCTGCCCTCGTTGGAATAGCCCACTTCCATCGCCGCTTTGTCCGTATGCGCCGCGTTTTGTTCTACCCCGAGCAGCGACCACGTGCCGCTGGATATGTACGGGGTTTGTCCCGAAAGCGGAGCCGCCAACACCGCGCTTGCCGTATCGTGCGTTGCAGGCAACATCACCAACGCCTTGTATCCTACGAACGAGGCAACTTCGTCGGTGAGTTCCCCTACGACGCTGCCCGGTTGCGTCAGTTCCCCAAAGATTTCTTTATTGTAACCGAGCTTTTCAATAATCTCCTCATCCCACTCGTGTGTAATCGCGTTCACCATACCCGTCGTCGTGGCGTTGGTGTATTCTTGCTTTTTCACGCCCGTCAAACGGAAGTTGAAATAATCGGGAAGCATCAACATCGATTTCGCGTTCGCCATACGTCCCGTCATTTTGTCGTGATAGAATTGGTACACACTGTTGAACGTCGAGAATTGAATACCCGTCTTTGCGTACAATTTTTCAAACGGGAGAATTTCGTGCACTTTATCAATCGTTTCGTCCGTTCTCGAATCGCGATAACAATACACGCCGCCGATTGCCTTATCGTTTTCGTCGAGAAGCGCGTAATCAACGCCCCACGTGTCGATACCGATTGCATACGGCGCTTTGCCAAGTTCCCCTGCCTTTTTTAAACCGTTCAGGATTTCCGTATACAAACGTTCCGCTTCCCAAACGAGATGTTCTTTTCCGTCGTAGGCAATTTGGCTGACGGGGCCGTTTTGGAAACGGTATATCTCCTCGGTGACCATTTTGCCGTTTTCCAAATAGGCAACGATATGTCTTCCCGAAGACGCCCCGATATCGATAGCAAGATAATATTTCATACCAACCTCTCTGCTTTTTCGTTGCGGATACGTTTTTTTATGTTCGTTTATGTTCGTTTTCCGCCACGATTTCGTATTTCCAATATATTATATCACACTTTTTTATTTTTGTCTATATATGTGCGAAAGATTGACAAAAAAAATTTTTTATGATACAATATGAACACAAACGAACAAAAACGCGCACAAAACGCGCATTTTTAACAGATTTTTACGACGTAGGAGTAGGTTATGGCATTAAACGAACGGCAAAACGAAATTTTACGCATCTTAAAAGAGCAAAAAAAGGCAAACGTAAACGAGCTGGCAAAGCTGTTTTACGTCAGCGAAGCGACGATTCGACGCGATTTATCGGAGATGAACGGCATGGGGCTTGTCGAACGCAATCACGGCGGCGCGCTGCTCCCTGAAAACAGCGAAGAAATCTCTATCTTTTTCCGTATGGAAAAAAACGCGCAAGAAAAGGAGCGCGCGGCGACGAAAGCGTTGCCTCATATTCCCCCTTTCAAATCGGTGTTTATTGACAGCTCTTCCACCGTTTTGGCGCTTGCCGAGCGTATGGATTTCAGCCATAAAACGGTGGTGACGAACAACTTGCAAACGGCAATTCAGCTTTCCAAAAAACCGAACGTAACGCTGGTTATGCTGGGCGGTATGGTGCAATACAACACCATTTCCGCAACGGGCAGCTGGACGGCAAGGCAGTTGGAAGATTTCAAGTTCGATTTAATGATTTCTTCGTGCGCGGCGGTTATCGACGGGCACGCGTACGAGCGTTCTCTCGACCAAAAGGAAATTAAGCGTGCCGCGTTTGAACGCTCGTTAAAACGAATTCTGCTTATCGACGGCACGAAATTCGACGCGCACGGGGCGTATCGGTTGACGTCGTTAGAATCGTACGACTTTGTCGTAACGGACGGCGCACCCCCGAAAAATCTGGACGGACGGGATATTAAATTTATCTATTAAAAATTCCGCAAAAAAATCTGCGGAAACCCTTGCTTTATTTTTTCAGTTGTACTATAATATAGGCACGGAGAAAGGAAATGATACAGGATTTACACGCGCACACCTACTATTCGTTTTGCAGCCAAGATAAACCCGAAAAGGTGATTGAAGCGGCAATCAATAGCGGCGTGCAACAACTTGGGATATGCGACCATAACTATGGCGTAGGTTGCGCAAGAACGGATTTCTGCTATGATAAAGGCGCGAATAGAAACGCCGATTACGGCAAGACGTTAGTGCGTTATTTCGACCACATGGACGCGTTGAAAAAAATATACCGCAACAAAATCAGTTTGCTTTGCGGCATTGAAGTGTGTACGCTTATCACAAACGATAGTTACGCCCTGCCCGAAAAAGCGGATATTTCCTTCTTCGATTTTTGCTTGGTGGAAAATTTAGACGCGAGAAATTCCTTCCTTAAAGGCGATATCTTCCCCTTTGCCGACAAAGCGGGTTGCCCTACGGGGATAGCGCATACGGATATGTTTGCGTTTATCAAATCGATTGGCGAAGACCCTTATCGCTATTTTAGAAAAATGGCGCAATACGGTATCTTTTGGGAAATGAACGTGAATATGGACAGCCTGCATGGCTATCAAACACACGATTACGTCACGGAATTTTTGAAGAATAAAGAACAGCAAGAAATCGTGAAAAAATCGGGCGTAAAATTATCGGTAGGCTTCGACGGACATATCGTCAAGGAATACAAACCCGACAGAGTGAAAACTACCTGCAAACGCATACAAGATATGGGGATACACCTCGTATTTGAAGGCAGAAGATAAAACGAGATTGCCACGCCTTACGGCTCGCAATGACAATAACGCAAAAATAAAACCGCGGAGCGTTTGCTCCGCGGTTTTCGTTTTCTTTTGATTAAAGATTGAAATACTTATCGTATTCTACGGGGTGAGGAATTGCCGCCATTTGTCTGCATTCTTCACGCTTGGTTTTGATAAAGTTCTTGATAAGTTCTTCGGGGAATACGCCGTCTGCCGTCAAATAATCGTGGTCCTTTTCCAACGCGTTAAGCGCTTCGTCCAAGGACGTGGGCAAACCTTGCAATTTTGCCTTTTCTTCTTCGGGCAAATGATACAGGTTTACGTCGTACGGGCCCCAACCGTTGGCGTGGGGGTCGATTTTATTTTTCACGCCGTCAAGCCCTGCCATAAGGATTGCTGCATAGCAATAATACGGGTTGCAGGTGGCGTCGGGATTACGAAGCTCGAAACGGCGTTTATTGGGCGATTTTGCATAGGCAGGTATGCGGATAACCGCACTTCTGTTAGACGTAGCGTACCCTACCGTAACGGGCGCTTCAAACCCGGGCACAAGACGTTTAAACGAGTTGGTGCTGGGGTTGGTAATCGCGCAAAGAGAGGCGATATGTTTCAACAAACCGCCCATAAAGTAGTGCGCAGTTTCGCTTAAACGGGCATACCCGTTATCGTCCGAAAATACGGGCTTGCCGTCTTTCATAAGGAGCATATGCACGTGCATACCGCTACCGGCTTCGCCGTAAATGGGCTTGGGCATAAAGGTTGCCGTCTTGCCGTACTTGAGCGCGGTGTTGTGGATAATATATTTAATCATCATCGTGGCGTCTGCCATATGCACCACTTCGCCAAGCTGCGGCTCGATTTCAAATTGACCGCTTGCCGCCACTTCGGGGTGGTGATAATTGATTTCTACGCCCGCGTTTTGCATATGCATACACATTTCGCTGCGGCACTCGTACGAAATATCAAACGGCTTTGCGATATGATAATTTTTTTGTTTGGGAACGACCACGCCCAGCCCTTCGCTTGCGCTGTTCCAGTACGATTGTTTCGCGTCCACGAACGCGCTGATTTCCTTGCCGCTAACCTCCCAGCCTGCTTTATCGAAAAGATAGAACTCGAATTCCGGCAAAATAAACATTTCGTCGGCGATGCCGCTATCTTTCATCGATTGCACAGCCGCGCGTACTACGTTTCTGGGGTATTGCGGCAACGGACGGTTTTCTTCCGCACCGATAATCATTGCGTTCCCCGTCATAGAAAGCGTAGGGATAGAACAGAACGGGTCGATAAGCGCCGTATCCGGGTCGGGAATAAACACCATATCGCTCTTTTCCACCACTGCGTAACCGTAGTTGGACGCGTCAAAACCAATGCCGCTTTTCATCGTATCTTCCGAAAAGTTTTGTGCAGGAATCGTCACGTGACGATATTGCCCGTTGATATCCACCATTTTGAAATCGACCATTTTAATGTCGTTCTCTTCAATCATTTTCAAAACGTCTTTTACCGTTTTCATAAGATTCTCCTTGCTTTTAATCAAATTTTATTCATTTTCCAGCTGTTCGCTGTTATTTCCATTTTCTTTAACGGGCGCTTGGGTAGATACGTCCGTTTTTTTCTTGAATAACGGTTGCCATTTTTCTTTTGTAAGCAACTGATTTATGCCGTTTACAACCTTCCTTTCCGCAGGCGCAAACACCTTGCCGCCAAGCACCAATAACAGGAAAGTATACAGGTATGCAATCAGCGGCGTTGCAACCGTCAGCTTTAAGCCAACCAAACTCAACAGCACCGCAACCAACGTCTTCATAACGTATTCGTTACCACACAAATATAGCGTGTTTTGCCCGATTTGATTGAATAATTTTACACGCTCGATTACCTTTGCGACAACCAAGTTTGCCCAAATAATAATAAGCGCCCTAAACATCGATTCAAATATATTCAGCACGGGGATTTGTTTCCAATGCAAAGCAACGTCGTAATGATTGAAGAATATCAATACGGAAAACGTCAAACACGCCACCCCCGTCGTGAAAAAGATAATTCTCTTCCACAAGGTATCCTGCTGAAACAATTTTAAGATAAGCGGATACATGGCGTACCCTATCGCATAGTAAGGGATATAATACAAAAGGCTGTCTACGTTATACGGCCAACTTGGCGTCACGATAGGACGTGGGTCTAATACCTTTTCCGCAATGACGTATAACCCCAAACATGTAATTAAGATTATCCACTTAAATTTCAAGAACTTCAAAAGTTTGAAAACGATTTCCATTACGAACAGGCACGTTAAAAACCACAAAGCCCCCGCAAAAAACGTGTTGCGAATTGCCCCCTTTAGAACAAGCAACG
Source organism: Clostridiales bacterium (assembly GCA_015055545.1). Classification (GTDB taxonomy): domain Bacteria; phylum Bacillota; class Clostridia; order Christensenellales; family Borkfalkiaceae; genus Scatosoma. The sequence goes on along the minus strand of SVHY01000012.1, from coordinate 5,319 downwards.
TATATGTTTTTACGCTGTCAAAACCCAAGCTGTTTTGCAATACTTGCACAACGATAGCCAAAAAGCAAAAGAACCAAAACGGTATCATAATGCTTTTTAATTTCTTCACGAAAAATTTACCAAAAGGCTCTTTATCGTAATTGCTCATACAGCCGGAAAGCAAAAAGAAAAACGCAACGTGATAACGGAAAACGAAAGCATACCCAAATCCTGCCGCATCTCCAAAATGCCCCAGAAAAATGGCGAATATCCCTAAAAATTTCGCTGTATCTATCCATTTTACGCGTTCTCTCATCGTAATCCCTCTATTGCGCAAAAGTACTCTTTTATAATACTATAAAACCGCAAAAAAATCAATACTATTCCACAAAAAAGTTGTATAAACGACAAATTTTTTCGTTGCCTTTTCACGCAAAACACGCGCTCTGCCACAATATCAGCAAAACGCGTGTGTTGATTTTTATTTGTATATTATCTTTTTCAGCACTTTTTCAAACGCTTTCGCCATCGAATAAAAGCCCAAATCGTTAGGATGACAGCCGTCCACCGTGCCGTCGTTTTTCGCGCCTTTCATCAACGCCTTTCCGTCGATAAAATACACGTTTTTATCCCCCGCCGCCACCGCGTTTTCATAGGTGGTCTTTATAATTTCCCACCGCGCCTTTTCTTCCGCATCTAAATAATATTTTGGCCGTGACGCCATCACTACGGGCGTATGGGGGTGCGCCTTGCGGAATTCCTGAAACATCCGCCCGTGCGTGGCGCACAAATGTTCTACCGTTGGCGCGTTATGGTCGTAATCGTACACAAACACGGACGTATCCAGCGTTTGAATATATTCTGAAATTGCCGGTTCCGCCTGCGCGCTTCCCGAAAATCCAAGATTGATATAATCGGCGTCAAGCATACGCGAGAGCATACTCTCGTACGTGTTCCCAGGCCGCGACGCACACCCGCCTTGCGTAATGGACGAGCCGTAAAATACGATGGGTTTTTCCACTTGATACGGCGTAGGCGCTTTGATAGCAGCGTCTTCCGCAAGCCCGATATACAGCTCGCTCACGTCGCTATACAAAGGGAAATGGATGGTGATTTCACGCCACTTTTTCTCCCCGAATTCGATAATCCCCTCATAGCCGTCCACGATATCAAACGGCGGTAAAAACGAGCCGTGATACCGTTTCCCTACGTACAAATCGAACCCCGCCGAACCGCAAAGAGTAAAGTGCGGCATTTTGAAGATTGTCGGCATTTTGGCTTGAATAGCAACGTAAGGCGAATTCGTCTTAAAGCGCAATCTCCCTCCTGCCGTATTCGCGTGCAGTATGCTTACCCACTCGCTTACCTTTCCCGCAACAGCCTGCGGCATCCTTCTATACTTTCCGTCTTCATAAAATACGCCGTGCAGAGAAAAGGGCTGGGTGCGCGCGTCGTAAAAGCAAAGGTCCGCTTTGTTTATCCCCGTTTTCCCTTGAAAATTTTTATCAATTTCGCCAATGTCTTTCATTGCGTTTCTCCTTTGCGTCGTTGTCGTTATTATAATAAAATACAAGTCCTTTGTCAATAGCCTTGACTAAATTCTATCATTTAACAAAAAAAACAGAAAACGTGAACATTTTTTCACGCAAATATATGAAGTGAAAATTGACAGAAACGGAAAGATATGTTATACTGATAAAAATATATGTGCAGGGAAACGTAGCTATTGCCAATATCCACGCGTCGCTCAGCCCCGTTGCACTATTCCATTGATTTGGAGGAAACGTATGAAAACAAAAACCATCTTAGCCTGTACGGTTATCGCACTCTCCGCACTTTGCGGCGGCGTTTTATGCGCCAACGCGAAACCTTCCGCTTTGGAAAAAATCAACAGACCTTTCTTGGAATACGACAAGGACGATATCGATTCCCCCTTGCTTAAAGATGAGCCTGAGCAAGAAGAGTTCATAGACTTCCCTATCATCAGACCGCCCATCACCCCCATTTATCCCGGTTTCAACCCCAGCGACTTGCCCGAAGAATACTGTATGCGCGACGAATACATACTCTACGCGCAAGACCAAGACAAGCAGGGCTATTGTTGGGATTTTGCCGCAACGATGTCCGCGGCAACGACGATTATGAAAGCCACCAACGAGTATTACGATTTTTCAGAGTTGTGGACGGGCGTAGATTGTTTCGTCAATAACAGATTCTATTCCAAAATCGGCGGTGGCGGAACGTTATCCTATCAATATCAAGCGATGCAACGCTCTGGCCTAATGTTGGAATGTGATTTACCTTACGAGCAAACCTACGTGATGAGCAATGAAAACACGCAGCAGTATTACGATTTTTATCACCAATACGCCAACGACGATTTGGCCAGCTGCTTGGTTAGCGATAGCTCCACCACTTACAGCAGGTCGAAAGTGGACGAAATTAAAAGGCATATATACGAACACGGCAGTATCACGATGTGTTTCTCGTTTCGAACGGGCTTTTTGGAAGAAAACGGCAACGGCATTTACGCTTTACCGCCCCACCAAAAGAACACCAACTCTAGCCACGCCATTTCCGTTATCGGTTGGGACGATAATTTCGAAAGAGAAATCACACCCGACGGGACAGACACTCCCACCGTTTATAAGGGAGCGTGGATTGTATTAAATTCCTACACCGAAAGCAACAGCAACGAAGGGCTTGCCTTTATCTTTTACGAAGATACCAATATCTACGATATGCGTGGATACAGGTATGAAACGAACACCAATCAGGGCTTATATTTTTACGACAAAATCGAAAAAGGTTACGCCTATCCCACCAATCTCGTTGGGAAATATTACGGAGATTTCACTCCGGAAGAGGGCGAAACGAAACAACTGAATATCTTCTACGACGACGTGGATTTAGAATATTCCTATTCCATTTCCGAAGGCGCGGAAATACAAAGCATTGACGTCTATTTAGACAACGTAAACGTCACAAACCAATTCGACGTACGGATAAACAGCGTGGAAAATCGGTTTTATATCTCCAAAAAATACGCCGATTACGGACAATACAAGGTGGTGATTACCTACGGCAACAACGTAAAATCGGACACCTACTTAAACAACTTTTTCGTTACGCACGGATTGCTGGGTGAAAAAATCGAATTCAAATACGAAAATAATCATTTCGGCTTCAATACGGGATATAATTTGGAATTTTTAAGCTCTTCCCACGCCGAGAAAGATTATGCAATCTATACCAATCAATTGAGTGGCTCGCTTGAATTCGTCCAACGCAAGCAATCGATTTATTCGGAAAAGGACATGTCTATCCCTACGCTCTCCTATCAAATCACAGACGGGAAAAGTTGCGTTGTCACGCATACGATAACCGCTAACGACGGGTACGAATTGAAGTATAATTTCCATTTCATCTATTGCGAGGATACCTCTTTACAACCCGTTAACGTGCATTACGATTTGAACGGCGGCGTAAATCATAACGAAAATTACGAAAAAGAGCTTGCAGGAGAAACGACAAAATTGACGTTATTCGAGCCGACGCGTCCTGGATACACCTTTATGGGTTGGTATATAGACGACGGCGAAGACGGCAAGAAAATAGAAGAAATCGACGGCGTACATTACGTAAACTGGGAAGATATTCATCATATGGGAGATAACCCTACGTTATTCGCGCTTTCCCATTATAAAAACTATTATAACAATTCGAACGTCCTTTTCATATCCGCGCGCTGGGAAGAAATGGTCGCCGTGGAATACAGCGTTGACGAAAACGTACTCGACCATTATTTATCCACGGATAGCAACGCAATCAGCGGAGACCAATTCTCCGGCTTATACGACAACGGACAGACGGTATATCTCTTTATCAAACGGCCTTTGGATAACGACGCATATACCTACTCCCTCCCCGACGGGTTCGAGACGGTGCACGGGCAATGGGCAAGAAAAGCCATCGTGGTAGACGCAGACGCGCCTTGCAATGAAACGGTTCAACTGCTGAAAACTACCCGTCGCTATACCGTTACTTGGAAAAATTGGGACGGCAGCGTCATTTATGAGGAAACGTATTTTTACGGCGAAAGCCCCGTTTATTATCACGAAAAAGACGGGGAAAACGTAACCCCTACCAAAACGGAAGACGCGCAATACACGTACGAATTTGTAGGCTGGTCGCCTATGGTCGAAACCGTCTCGGGCACGACCTCGTACACCGCATTATTTGCCAAAACCCCTAAAACGGAAGTGATAGCCACCTCCACCTTCCTTGCAACGGTGATTCCCTTATCGGCGATAGTGATAATCGGTTCTTCTTTGACAATTGTGTTATTCATTAAAAAACGCAAAAAGAACACGAATGCACCCATAACGCCTACGGACGATAAAGAATAAACACATTGTATTAAACGTCAAAGCGGCGTACCCTTAATGGGTACGCCGCTTTTTTGCGTGTTTCCTCAACGATTTATCTTCTAAACCTCGTCCGTTTAATTTCTTTTTTGCTTTCTTTTTTTGCCGAGAATCACTCCGCCAACAGCCAACAACACTATCGCAGAAACGCCGCCCATAGACGCATTGCAGCCATCCGCATCCTCCGTTTCCTCCGTTTTTTCGTCCGTCGAAGGAGCATTTAATTTTTCACCGCATACATCGCAAGCGTGGTCGTTGTTATTGTCAGCGCAATCACTTACCTTTTCACCGCAGATGTCGCAGTTATGGTCGTTGTCTTCGTCCGCGCAATTGCTTAACTTATCACCACAAATATCGCAATTGTGGTCGTTATTGCTGTCTGCGCAATTGCTTAACTTGTCACCACAAATATCACAATTATGGTCGTTATTGTTATCAGCGCATTCACTCAACGTCGTTCCACAGGTATCGCACATATGGTCGTTGTTATTATCTGCACAGTCGCTCAACTTGTCACCACAAATATCACAGTTGTGGTCGTTATCGTTGTCTGCACAGGTCGTTAACGTTTCACCGCATACGTCGCAGTTGTGGTCGTCGTCTTCGTCTGCGCAAGAGGATATGCCTACGCCACAAATATCGCAGCTGTGGTCGTTATCGTTGTCTTCGCAGTCGCTTAACGTTTCACCGCAAACGTCGCAAAGGTGGTCGCTGTCTTCGTCCGTGCAGGTCGTCAACGTTTCACCACATACGTCACAAGCGTGGTCGTTATTGCTGTCTGCACAGGTCGTTAACGTTTCACCGCAAATATCGCAATTGTGGTCGTTATTGCTGTCAGCGCAATCGCTTAATTTATCACCACAAACGTCACAAGCGTGGTCGTTATCATTATCAGCACAGGTCGTTAACGTTT
>SVHY01000011.1 GCA_015055545.1 Clostridiales bacterium | reverse complement strand
ACGGCGGAAAGACAGGGGGATACGTGTAAAGTAAGTGTGAGAGTGAAGAATACGGGCGAGTACGACGCGGAACACAGCGTATTGATATTCGCGCGGAACGTGCGCACGAAAATCGTATCGGGCGTAGTGAAAAAGCTCGTTGCGTTTAAGCGTATCAAACTCGCCAAAGGCGAAGCAAAGCGTGTGGAATTTGATATTCCCATGCAACAGTTTGCGTATATCGGCGTGGACATGAAATACGTGCCTGCGCACGGCGAAATTTTGATTTTCACGGATGAGCAAACGACTTCTTTTAACGCATAAAAAAAGCTCTTCCGAAAAATTCGGAAGAGTAGAGCTTTCTTTAAAGGGAAAACTTTTTACGGTATTGCGTGGGGGTTAAACCGCAGTGTTTTTTAAACGTTCGGGCAAAAAGGTTGTAATCGTCAAAGCCTAAGTTTTCGGCGATTTCCTTTAAGGAATGAACGTTGGCGATGAGTTGTGTTCTCGCTTCTTGCATACGTAAATGTGTGAAATACGCCATAATCGGCATACCCGTTTCCCGTTTGAACATGGCGTTGCAATAAGACGTGGATAAAAGGGCTTGCGACGCGATATCTTTCGCGTGGAATTTTCGGTGCAGATTGGCAAGCATAAATTGTCGCAAATCACGAATAATCGGGGATTCCTTGCCTTTGGCTAAATTGGCTTGCGTATAATCCAAGATACATTGAATAATAGGTTGGATAAGCGGAAGCGCGTTGGGGTAAAATTCGCTCCAAATCCGATCGGCGCTCATGATAAGTGCGGGAATACACGAACATACGGCTTCGGGGATTTTAACGGGCAAAGGCAAGGGTTCGTCGCATAAAAAATGGATACTGATATAATCCATAGATACGGGTTCTTCCTTGCGCGCGCGAGTGCAACCCATAGGCACGTACATAATATCGCGGTCGCTTAAAAATACGTCCTTACCGTTGATTTTATAATGGCAATGCCCGTGCAAAAAAATAATCAGTTCGTGAAAGGGAATTTTGACGGGGGCTAAGTCCCGAAACCGTTCGCCGGGGCTGTGATGACGGTAAAGTGTTAGTTCCATAGGTACTCCTTGAAAAGTTGTTTTATGCTAAAAATATACGCTAAAAAATTGAATTTGCTATTGAAAGAACAGTGCCTTTATGTTATAATAACACAAAAGAAAGCTTTTGTCAACAAAAATAGAAAAATAATAAAGTTGAAAAATGCGATTTTCGGAAAAGGGCGCGCCCTTTGTTTGCTTGGATAAGCAAACAAAAAAATCTCTATTGAGAAAAAAATTTTGAAATAATTTAAGTCCGCCAAAACGGTGGGCGAGGAGGATAAAATGAAAAGAAATTGGTACAAGAAAGTAGCGCTTTTAACAGCCGTTTTGACGCTGGGGAGCGTGGTGATGGCGACGGGTTGTAAAGGCGACGACGAAGAGGTGGAAATCGACGAGAGCAAAACGCAGCTTTACGTTGCCAACCTTGACGTGGGTATCGGCCGTACTTGGGTAGAAACGCTTAGCAAGAAATTTGAGGACGCGTTTGCAGGTTATTCCTTTGAAGAGGGGAAAACGGGCGTGCAAGTGATTATCAACCACGACACGAGCTATGCGGGTGAATTCGTCGAAAAATCGCAAACGGACGCTAACTACATATTCTTTACGGAATCGGTAGACTACGCGATGTATTCCAAGTATATGGCGGACGTTAGCGACGTTATGGAGCAAGGCGCGATTACGGGCGTGGACGCAAGCGGAAACTTTATTCGCGAAAGTAAGCCCATTGCCGAGAAAATCGACGGCGATTTCTTGGAATATTTGAACGTGGCGAACACAAGCGAACCTGCGCTTTATCGTGCAATGCCCTATTATTTGGGTATGCGCGTCGTCAATTACGATATCGACCTTTGGAGCGATAAACAATTCTATTTCGCAAAGGGTTGCGCACCGAGTGAAATCGTCGTGCAAGCGATTGAAAACGAAACGGATTTGCCCACCGCAATTGCCGCGTACGAAACGGAAATCGGAAAGCTGAAAGCGGGCGAGTCCAGCGATTACTGGGCGTTCGTAGACAAAAACGGTACGTTTAAGTCGGGTGCGACGACCTTGCAATTAGGGCTTTCGGCAGGACCTGACGGCAAGTACGATACGTTTGACGACGGTTTGCCCGCAACGTACGACGAATTTTATCTGCTTTGCGATAAGATGGCAGCAAACAACGTAACGCCGTTTATTTGGGCGGGTTCGTCGCCGAACTATGCGGAAAATTTGACGAGATCTCTCTTTCAAAACGACGCGGGAGTAGACACCCTTAAAACGTATTATTCGTTGGAGGGCAAGGTGGATAATTTGGTGAAATTCGACGGTAATTCGGTGGTTGTCCAGAACGGTAAACCCGTTTTGGAAAGCTACACCTTTACGGGCGGCGAAAACGACGGATATAACATTTTCAGATTGGAAAATTTGTATAACGCGTTACAGTTTGTGGAAAAGGTTGTAAGAAACGACAGCTGGACGTCGCTTAGTTGCTACGACGAAACGTCGATGGTGGACGCGCAAGCGAAATACTTGACGACGGGCAACACGGCTGGCGGCAACCGTATCGCTATGCTTTTGGATGGGTCGTGGTGGCAACAGGAAGCAACTTCCACCTTTGAAATCATGGAAAAGAAAGACAGCAAGTATGCAAAAGTGAACCGTAATTTCTCCGTTTTACCCTTGCCCGATTCTACCATTGAAAGACATATTAAACGTATCGAAAACGACGAAAAAATGACGTTTGTTACTGCAAACGATTCGTATATGTACGTGAACGGGAAATTGAAAGAGGGTAGCGTGGAAATGGAAGTTACCAAAGCGTTCCTGTCCTTTATCAGCAACGACGACAATATTTTGACGTTCATGGAAACGACGAACATGCTCCGTCCCTTGACTCCCGATTACGACGCGGTGGACCAAGATAGATACAACGAGCTTTCGGCGTATTCCAAACGCCTTATCGAATTGCAACAAAACGCAAACGTAGTGTACCCGTATTCGGAAAAGGCGTTTGCGCAAAACAACAGCTCCATTTGGGACAACTTTGTGTCTTTCCCCAACGCAAGCATTGGTCAGCATAACTATCCTATGCAGGCAATGCGGAATAACCAAGACAAGGGCTTGAACGCAAAATTGTATTTCGAGGGTGTGTATAAGTATTTCAAGGATACCAAGTGGGCAACCTTGAACAGATAAGATAAAGGGGTACGTTATGAAAAATCAACAAGCAAGCAAAGTAGAAAGCGCCGTAGAAACTACGGCGCAACCGCCCTTATACGTAAGAAAAAAGGACGGCTCGGTTAAAAAAGCGCGTATGGTGGAAACGCTGTTTTATATCAGTATCGTGATTTTGCCTATGTTACAGCTTTCGCTGTATTACGTATACGTGAATTTCGACGCGTTTTTTATGTCCTTTCAACAATGGGACGCGATAACGGGGGAATTTAGCTGGGTCGGTTTTGACAATTTCAGAAAGGTTTTGTTTGAAGTGAAACAGGACGGCGGTTGGCTTAACGTTTCACTCGTGCAATCGTGCGTAACGTGGATAGCAAGCAAAATCTTTATGCCGCTCGATATCCTGTTCGCCTATTACTGTTATAAGAAAATGCCCGGTTGGAATTTCTTTAAGGGTATGCTGTATTTGCCGCAGGTGCTTTCGGCAATGGTTATCAGCTTGCTTGTGCAATATATGTTCAACAACTTAATTCCCGAAATCGCGATGACGTATTTTGGAAAACGCGTAAACCCTATGCTCAACGTCGGCGGTTGGGACGCGTACTGGACGGATTTTTGGTGGACGGGCTTGTTTAGCTGTGGTGGCGGTATTTTACTGTACACGACGATTATGTCGCGTATTCCCGAATCGCTTACCGAATACGCGTACTTAGAGGGCTGTGGACCTATGCGCGAATTTTTGACGATTACCTTCCCGCTGATTTTCGGTACGTTCGCCGTCAATTTGGTGGGCGGCGTAGCGACTATCTTTTCCAGCAACGGATCGTGGTTTACCTACTTTGGTACGGGTTCGACGAATCCTTCAAGCGTGGGGTATTTTATCTATTGCTTAACGCTGGACAGTAAGGGGTATTCCAATTATCCCTACGCCTCGGCCTGCGGTATGTTCTTTACGTTGTTTGCCGTGCCGTTGACGCTGGGTATGCGTTGGCTGACGGATAAAATCGATCCCAAGGTGCAGTATTAAGGGGGTGGAACGATGGAAGAAGTAAAAAAAGTGAAAAGAGTAAAGAAAGGCAAACTGAACGCCAAAAGAAAGTGGCATTGGTTCGGGATTTTCGGGTTCAGCTATTTAACGGTGTACGTTATCGTACTGTTCACGTTGCTGGGCTGGGCGTTTATTAAATCCATTCATCAATTCGACGATTTCATTTTAAGCGGTGCGTCCGCTACGTCTTGGCCGAATGAATTTTCCTTTGAAAGCTATAAACAGGTTTTGACGGTTATCAAATACAAAGTTCGTGATACGAGCGGGCAATTGCACACCGTATACATGTTTGAAATGGTGATGAACTCGCTGTTATACGCGTCCATTACTACGATCGTGCATTTGGTGACGGTTATTTCCATGGCGTACGTCACTGCGAAATACAATTTTAAGTTTAATAAAGTGATTATCGGTTTGTTCTATTTCCAAATGCTCGTGCCTATTGTCGGTACGATGTCGGCGGGCTTGAAATTGCAAATGGAACTGGGACTGTTCGATACGTGGCTGGGCGTTGGCGTACAGCATTTGCACTATTTTGGCGGCGTGACGTTTTTGATTTATTACGACGCGTTCAAAAAGCTTTCGGACGGGTATTCGGAAGCGGCAAAAATCGACGGCGCGGGGCATTATCGGATTATGTTCTCTATTTGTTTCCCGCTTGTCAAAGCACTTTGGATGATGGGGATAATGACGGACGTTATTGCGGCTTGGAATAACTATTCCACACCGCTTGTCTACTTGCCGTCTTACCCTACGGTTGCGTACGGGTTATATATCTTCAACCAAGCGAAATCGGGCGGAGAAATGTCGAAATTTGCCTATATACCCTATAAGCTGGCAGGCTTTATGTTGCTGTTGTTGCCCACGACGTTATTCTTCTTAATCTTCAAGGAGAAAATGTTGGGCGCCACGACGACGGGAGGAGGATTGAAAGAATGAGAAAAAAAGCAATTGCAAGTATAGCGACGTTAGGACTTGTCTGCGCTTGTGTAGGCGGTACGCTCTCGCAAAAAGATACCTTGTCTGCGAGCGGTGAAACAGCCGAAACGTTGCTCGTGACAGAGCTGTTTTCGCCCGACGGCATGGTGCTTGAACCCATGTCGCAGGACGAAACTATGCAAATACTCGATAAAGGGTTAATGCTTTCTTCGGACAATACGAAAAACGTTGCGGAGTGGAAAAACGAATGCGTAGGGGATTTTTCGTTTACTTATTTGCCTACGCAAACGGGTTCTTCGTATACCGCGCAAGCGTTGGAAATAACCTTTACCGATACCGTCGACGGCGATAGCTTTACGCTCGTCGTGGAACACGGGCAAACAATGAACGCGTACGTGCGTTTTGAAAACGTGAGCGCGGGCATCTATTATATGAATAAAAAGCAACTTGATTTTACGAGCTTTTGTAATGAAGACGGCGCGTACACGCAGTTTTCGGCGACTAAAATCGGCGTGCAGTTCGACCCGTCTACCATGTGCGTATATGCAGGCGATGCGGCAGGCGCGCTTTCTTTGGTTTGGGATTTGACCAAGGAAATTAACGACGGCAGAAACGTAGAAAAGACTTTAAATCCCTTTGAAAAATACACCGTTTCTTTTGCTATGCCCGCGTTTGCCGTGCGTAGTGGCTCGGTGATTTTGTACGAAGTGAACGGTTGTCCGTTTGACGGATTATTCGTTCGGGATTCGGGTAAACCGTCCGTGTTTGCAAACGTAGAATTAAACGCACTAATCGGGCAAGCGTATACGCTGCCGCAAGGCGTGGGCTACGACGTTTTGGACGGCGAACTGGATACGGAATGGGAAGTCTACAATCCCAGCGGCGAACGCGTAGCGATGAGCGCTGCGACGTTCACCCCAACCGCGGCGGGGGAGTATACGCTTTCGTATACGGCGATGAACGCGCGGGGGACAAGAACGACGAGAGAATACGCGATTAACGCTTACGATACGCAACCGAACGTTGCGTATGAAATAGACGGGGCGTTAAACGCCGAATACGTATTAAACGAACAAGTGTCCGTGCCCAAACTTTGGATTTCTGGTGGCTTGCGTAGATACGGAAAAACGCTCGGTACGCTGACCGTGGAAAAGGACGGTGCGGTTTTTGCGGGCTATGAAAATAAAGAAAGCGGGTTCGATTTCACTTTTACTCAAACGGGTGAATACGCGTTCGTTTACGACGTCAACGGCGAAGAATTGCGGTATAACGTGCTTGTAAACGGCGCGGCAAGTCAATTCGTAACGGCGGGTTTGCAATCGACGTACGCGAAAAATACCATACTCGATTGCAGGGATTTTAAAGTGCTTGTGGACGGAGCGGAAACGCCATTCACGTTCAGCGTAAAATTCCCCGACGGGAAACGGTATCAAAATAAGAAATTCCAAGTCAACGTTGCAGGCAAGTACGAACTGCTGGCAACGGCAAAGGTAGGCGAAAAGACGTACGCGTTTAAAAAATCGTTTACGGTTTCGGAAGATTATACCGATTATTTCCTGCCGTTGCACGGGGCGACGGTGGAAAACGGCGTAAGTTCGTATACGCAAAAAGAAGGCGTGGTGGTGACGACTACGCACTCGGGCGCGCTTGTGGAATACACGCAGCCTATTGATATTTCCAAATACGTCAATCAACGCAATTTGACGTACGACGACAGCGGCGAAATAGTAGGCATTAAGCTCAAAGAAGACGCTATTCCGCTTATCGAATTTACGGTTGACCCCGACGTGATGAACGTGCGCGCGGCGAACGAAGTGTATATCTATCTTACTGACGCTGCCAACCCCGACAACGTTCTTACAATCAACGCGCGTACCCGCGCCGATTACGCGGCAATTACGACGGGCGCAAGCGGTCAATCGTTGAAAGGGTTTATGAATCTGAAAGCTACCGCGGAAAACGCGACGTCGTATATCGACGGACAATACGGGAGCATTGAAGCGTACGGCGGTACGGGATTCCGCGTTTGGCATACATTCGACGGCTTACCTGCCAAGGAAATGCGAACGGGCGAATCGATAGTGTCTTTGTATTACGATAACGAGGCGAAACAATTGTTGTCCTACCCCGGTTTGGACGGTGGGAACACCGACGCGAAAAACCACGTTATCATGGACTACGACGATTCGAGATATTTGCAAGCGGATATGCCGTGGGGTGGTTTTGAGTCGAACACCGTGTATTTGAGTATGGCGGTAAGCGGTTTGACGGCATCGCAAGCGACGTCGTGTATCTATACCGTAGACGGTAGACGTTTGGCTGCTGAAACGGACGAAAGTGTGCCGACTATTCGCGTAAACGAAAGTGAGGTTTTGGGCTTAAAGGGTTATTCCGTGGCTATCCCGCAAGCAACGGCAAGCGATTGCGGTGGCAACGTTTTAAAGACGTTGGCAAAAGCGTATTACGTCAAGGACGGCAACCGATTTGACGTAACCGTGCAAAACGGGCGTTTTAAAACGGATTATAGCGGTACGTATCATATCGTATATACGGCAACGGACGCATTCGGGCGTAGAAGTGAAAAAACCGTGACGGTAAGCGTAATGGAAACGTACGCGGATTTGACGGCGGTTTGGGAAGAACCTACCGCGGAATACACGGACGGAAAAATTGCAGGTAAATTGCCTTTGTACGACGTGGAAAACGTAACGGTTAGCGGCGCAATCGGCGCGCTGGAAACGGAACGTAAAATTTACTTTGGAACGGAAGAAGTGGCGTTTGAAGGTTGGACGTTCACACCGCAAAAGGCGGGCGTATATACGGTGGAATACACGTTCACGGATTCCGTGGGCAGAACGGCAAGATTGGCGTATACAATCGACGTCGCTGTGCCGAGCGAGCCTGTTATCGCAAGCGCGTTGCCTACATACGTCGGGTTTATTCGCGGGAATTCGTATACGGTTGCGGACGTGTATTTTATAGATTATAAGCAATCGGAAACGCAACAAAAAGCGGACGTGTATATCAACGGAACACGTTTTACGGGTGCGGAATACGCCGTAGAAGATAAAGTGGAAGGCAAGAACGAATCGCAACAAAACGAAACGTTGCGTTTAGAATACCGTTACGGCAACGTGATTTTGAAGGGGTATGATATTCCCGTTATCACCGTGAATAAAATGGTGGACAAGAAAATGGGCGCGCAAACGATAGAAGTTGCTAAACTGTTTGCAGAGCGGTATTTCTTGACGGACGAGAATACGTCGGTAACGGCGCAAAAAACGCATTTCACGCTTAAGTCCAACGACAACGCGGCGAAAATTGCGTTTGCACAGCCTATTCAGGCGAACGGGTTGCAGCTCGTTATGGATATCGACCAGCCGAAAAACGGCGACCTTTCGCCCGTGGATACCAATTTGAAATCGGTTAAGCTCTATCTTACGGACGCGAGCGATTTGAATAAATCAATTCTTGTGGAATTGCAAACGAACGCGTTGACGAATAAAGTAAATCTTTGTATCAACGGGGAAGATTATTCGGCGGCGTTTGCAGGTTCGCTCGTCGGGGCGGCGGTAGAATTGATTCGTTTGCGTTATAACGACGGATATTTCTACGACGCGAACGGCGACGGCTTGAAACTGGTTGCGCCCACCCGTTATACAAACGGCGAACCGTTTAAAGGTTTTGGCGATTTAGTTTACGTATCGTTTGCGTTAGAGAGAGCGGACGAAACGAAAGAAACGGCGTTGCGGTTGTACTCTGTCAACGGTCAGCAGTTGACTAGCGATTTGGAAACGGACGCGGTTAATCCTACGATTGCAACTACGGTGGAACTCGGCGGCGTTTACGAGCAGGGCGATACGATTGACTTGGCGGCGGTACAAGCGTACGACGTATTGAGCGGCATTAAAGACGGTTCGCTTACGCTCACCGTCAGTTATACGAGCGGTGGTAACGAATATTACGCAAAAGATACGTCGGGGCTGACTTTGCAAAACGTTTCCGCAAAAATAGGGTATAAGCTACAACTCAACGAAACGGGCGCGTATAAAGCGGTGTACACCGTTTCAGACGGTAAAGGAAACACGTACGTAAAGACGTTTACGTTTGAAGTGATGAAACATCAAAAACCTGTGATTACGTTAAAGGGCGATTTGCCGACGAGTGTAAAAGCGGGGTCGGTTGTGGAAGTGCCGTTGGCAGACGTGGCGTTTGCGGATGAGAACGAAAAGAACCTTGTTTGGGTTGTATGTATTTCGCCGTCTACGAATACGTATACGCTTATGCGCGACGACGATATGGCGTTCTACGCAACGGAGCTTGGAGATTACGTAATCCGCTATTGCGCATTAGACGTTTACGGCGCGTATACCATTGTGGAATACGTGGTAAATAGTCATCTGTAAGGAGAGAAGAAGATGAAAAAGACGAACAAATTCATCAGTTTGCTTTTAGGCGTGTGTGCGTTTTCGACAGCGTTCGTTTCTTGCGCGGAGGCGGCGGAAGAGGCGGAAACGCAGGGCGAAGCCGACGTTTGGACGGGACGGGGCATACATACGGCAACGGTAAGCGAAACGGACGAATATATCGTGAAAAACGGCACGACGGACTACGTATTGCTCTTGCCTGAGCAACCGAAGGAATACGAAATCTACGCGGCGGATTTGATCAACGAATACATGCAGCTTTCGCTCGGTGTGCAATTCCCCGTCGCGTATTCCACGGGCGAAGAAGACGCAAGCGACGGGAAATTTATTTCCATAGGCGATACCGCCCTAATGCGTGCAAGCGGTGTGTCCGTTAGCCAAGAAAAATTCGGTATGGCGGGCTTTAGACTGTTCACGCGCGGCGACGATGTGTACGCTACGGGTTCGCGTAAGGGGATTCGGTACGGTACGTATTATGCGGCGCAGGAATTTTTGCGGTACGCCATGGACTGGGAAGTGTATTCGTACGATGAAATTCAATACGATATTTTGAAAGATTTGAAGTTGTACGATTTTGACGTAGTGGAAATTCCCGAATTTGAAACGCGCGGGTTGCGTACGCGTAAGTTGCAAGAAAATCCCGAATACAGACGTTTGTTGCGTTTAGAAATTGAAGACGAGTATTCGTTGCCGTTCGGAGCGTCGCACTCGCATTTGAAAATTTTGACGTATGAAAAGTACGGCGGTTTGCACCCCGAATGGTTCGTTAAGGAAGCGGACGATAAAACGGGCGAGATGAAAGTGCACGCGCTTTGTCTTGCTAACGAAGAAATGACTAGCGCGTTCGTAGACGAGCTCGTGAGCTGGTTTGAGCGCTATCCCGAAATCAATTTCGCGCATTTGGGGATTATGGATACAGCGGTGTATTGTAAGTGCGAGGCTTGCGAAAAATGGCGCACGGACAACAATACGGGCACGTCGGGGCAAATGGTGGACTTCACCAACCGCGTTTGCCGTTTAACCAACGAACGTATCAAAAAACTGGACTCGGCGCGGTCGGTTGAATTACAAATGTTTGCGTATTCGCATTGTACCGAACCGCCCGTACACGCGGAAAACGGGGAATGGGTGGCGGATAGCCCGCTTTGTATTCCCGACGAGAACGTATACGTGTGGTACGCGCCTATTTACGCGAATTGGAGCGAAGCGATTACGAGCGCGCCCAACGCTACTTTTAAAGAATATCTCGACGGTTGGTCGGTGCTTTGCACGCACGGGAATTTGAATATTTGGCAATATAATACCAACTTCAACCATATCCTTTCGTTGCATAAAAATTTCGATATTGAATCGACGTCGCTTCGGGCGTATTCGGACGCGGGGGCAACGCGTATGTACATGCAAGGTCAAGGCAACGTATTCCAAGCAGGGCTTATCGAAATGCGTAATTACGTGCACGCAAAACTCATGTGGAATCCCAACTTGAACTATAACGACCTCGCCAACGAATTTATTCAGCATTACTACGGACCAGCGGCGGATGATATCGCGGAAATGTTTTATAAGCAAACGAGTTATTACGAATATTTGCGTTCGCGCACGCCCAGCGAAGAAACGCCCCGTTTAAGCGGCGGGTTACGCGTGAATTTAGTGGATACGAAATACTGGTCGTTCGGGTACGTGGACAATATCAAAAATATTATGGAACACGCGTACGAATCGATAAAACCGTTGGAAAGCAAAGACAAAAAGGCGTACAACAAATATTATTGGCGCGTCGGTTCGGCGTATATGGAAAATTTGTTCTTGCAACTGGAGCTGTACCGTACCGTCTACGGCAAGGAATACACCTATTACGCGATTGATTTAATGTCGTCGATTGCGGAAAATTACGGGTATACGACGACGCAGGAGCGAGAAGCGTCGGGGTTGCTTGTAAATTATTATAAGAAATGGAGGGCGACGTATGCGTAAGATATTTTGCGGCTTGTTGGCAACCTTAACCGCCGTTTGCTGTATGTGCTTTGCGGCTTGTACAAATGACGACGAAACGGAAACGGACGATACGACAAGCGAACAAACGCAGGTTTGCGTATTAAGCGAGCTGGAATTAAACGTAAGCGTTGACGGCAGCTTTGATTTGCAGGTTTTGGGCAACGATTTAGGCTTGGACGTGGAATGGTCGTCGGCGAACGTTAATATCGCGACGGTGGACGAGGGTAAAGTCGTGGGGATTGCCCCTGGCAAGACGAGCGTGACGGCGAAGGTTGGGGAACAAACGCTCGTTTGCGAAGTAACGGTGGCGTTTTCATACGATAACGTCGTGTATATTACGCTCGCAAACGAACTGGAAAAGGACGATACGTTTAGATTAAAGCTTTTAAAGGGCAGTACGTACACCCTTGCTCCTATGCTTATGGACGGAGAAGAGGTGGACGGCGTGACGTTCAAGGTGGACTCTAACAGCGCGGCGGTGACGGTGCAAGATAAAACGCTTACGGCGGTTTCGGTGGTTGAGAACGCGGAAGTGGAAATTTCTTGCTCGTATAAGAATCAAACGTATACGTTGACCGTGTACGTGACGGTGGCAGAATAAGGAGTAACGATGAAAAAAGGTATAGCGGTTTTTCTTTCTACGTTCATGCTGTTTTCGGCGACGGCGTTTGCGGCTTGTAAAAACGACGAGTCGGAAACGAACGATACGCAAAACGAACAAACGGAAACGTCGAAAAGTGGATATTTGACGTTGAACACGTACAGCGTGACGCTCAAAGTGGGCGAAACGTTGCAATTAGACGTTAAGAAATACGACGGCAACGACGAAGAACAAACGATAACTGAAATTGAATATACGTCGGAATTAGAATCGGTTGCCAACGTGGCAAACGGCTTGATTACGGCGGTTTCGGCAGGTGAAACGTACGTCAACGTGATGGCGGACGGGCTGGAAACGTCGGTGTTCGTCAAGGTGCAAACGGACGCTGTTACGGACGGCTTGGCGATACGCTTTTCTTCGCAAAAGCTGTACGTAGGCGTGCCCATTCAAGCCCATGCGTTTATTTTAGAAGGAGGCGTGACGGTTGCAGAACCCACGGACGTTGTTTGGAGCGTAGGCGACGCGGAAACGTTAGAGATTACGCAAACGGGTTTGGTAACACCCAAAACCGTAACGGACAGCGCGACGGTAAAAGCAAATTGCAGCTACGGCGGCAAGAGCTATCAAGCAGAATGGACGGGCGTAGTGGTAGAGCCGACGTATTACGCGTTCAGTCAAGCGCGGGTAAAGCTTGCCGACGATAAGACGGTGAGCGGAAGTGTAAACGATTTGTATACAGCCATTGATATACGCGTAAAACGGGTAAATGCCGTGAACGGTGAAAAGACGGATTTGGATAAATCGCAATTCAGCGTGACGGTTGGAAACGATACGTTGGCGCAAGCAAGCGTTGCAGACGACGGAACGGTTACGTTGCAGGCTTTGACGGTGGGAGAAACGACGTTGCAAGCGAAAATTCAAGCAACGGGCGAAACGGTAGCTATTCCTTTGGAAGTGACTACGCCGATTGCGACGATAGCGGATATGGACACGCTTTCGCTGTCTACGTACAACGATACGTCGCTTTTGTCGGGTAATTATATGCTCGTTGGGGATATCGATTACGACGGCGACGTGATTATGCCCATTTCGTCGTATACGGGCAGCGCGGTTGCTACGGACATGACGGCGGGTATTCAATGGAAATACCGCTTAAAAGCAACGGAAAACGGCTACGAAATGGAGGATAGAACCAAATTTGGTAAAGCGGGAACGGGGCTTACGGACGAAGAGTTTGCCAAGTTCAACGACAAGCACACGGCGAAAGGAACGTTCAATCTCCCGTTCACGGGCACGATAGACGGGAACGGGTATTCGGTGAAGAACGCGGAAATATTCTACGGCGCGTGGGTTTCGGTGAGTAAAGCGGATAATTACGTTTCTAACTATACGGGTATTTTCGGGGTGTTTAATGGTACACTGAAAAACATTTCCTTTGAAAATATCACCATGCAAGACCCCCATAATTATATGGGTTTAGAGCTTTCCGAATACGGCATAGACAGGGTGTATACGTTGGACGGAAAAATCATAGACGGCGCGTTGCGGAAAGACCCGCTCAACGCATGGACGCCCGAACCGCGGTTTTATAAAGCAGGAAGCTATTCGCTTATATGCAAAGGCGAAAACTGTACGCTGGAAAACGTGTATTACGAACTCGCCAAAGGCTTGGGCAAAGCCTCACAAGGCTCGACGGGCATGATGGTTTCTTGGGCGGTTGGGCAAGTAACGGTGAAAAACTGCGTATTGCACGTAGCGGACACGTCGCAAGCAACGCGGTACGCCATGTGCGGCACGGGTTCGGACGCGCTGGGTACGTTTGCGAACAATCTCGTACTGGGTATGAAATCTTTCCACACGAAGATAGACGATTTGGGTGTGGATACGCTTGGTTTTAACGGCAACTGGTGGCTGGGCGATACGAAAACGGCGTACGAGTGGCGCGATTTGTTCAATTTAGAAGCGGGCGCGCTGGCAACCAACGTACGCTCGGTGCAAGAAACGGCGGCGACGTTTGATACGGGCGTTTGGGATATGAGCGGTTTTAAAGCGAGCAAGAACGGCAGACCGATTATGATAAAAGGCTGTTCGGTACTCTTGCAAGAAAAAGACGACGGCAACGACGGCAACGACGATATCGTGACGGAAGAATACCAAGACGACAAGCAAGATATTTTGCTTGGCGCGGATAAGGAATGGGGAAATATCGATTAAAGGGAGATATAGCTTTGAAATATGAGCGTTTTGGCGTAATGCTGGATTGTTCCAGAAACGCCGTAATGAAAGTGGACGAAGTCAAACGCATGATAGACTGTTTACAAAAAATGGGCTATGATACGCTGGAACTGTACACGGAAGACACGTACGAGATTGAGAGCGAACCGTACTTTGGTTATATGCGCGGCAGATACACGGGCGCAGAACTTAAAGAAATCGACGCGTACGCCAAAACGCGCGGCGTAGAGCTTATACCCTGTATTCAAACGCTGGCACACCTTTCCACGCTGTTCAATCATAGCGAATACGCAAAAATCCACGATACGGCAGGTATTTTGCTGATAGACGAGCCGAAAACGTACGAACTGATTGATAAAATGTTCGCAAGCCTTGCAAAGAACTTCACGTCGCGAATCGTGAATATCGGCATGGACGAAGCGCACATGGTCGGGCGCGGTAGGTTTATGGACAAATTCGGCGTACAAGACCGTTTTGCCATTGTTTTACGGCACTTAAATAAAGTGTTGGAAATTGCAAAGAAATACGGGTTTACTGCGCATATGTGGAGCGATACGTTCTTCCGAATTGTAACGGGCGGCGCGTATCATATCGAAGGCGATTTTCGTTTGCCCGAAGAAATCGTAAACCAAATCCCCGACGTAGAACTGGTTTTTTGGGATTATTACCACAAGACGAAGCAGGGCTACGACGAAAATTTAACGGCGCATAAACGCATAGGCAAACCGCTTTGGTTTGCGGGTGGAGCGTGGACGTGGAACGGCTTTGCACCGCTCAACGAATTCACGTTAAAGACGATGAAACCCGCCATGCAAAGCGTGCGCGAATTAGCAGTGAAAAACGTGCTGATTGCCGTTTGGGGCAACGACGGGAAAGAATGTTCTTATTATAGCGTTCTGCCGTCCTTGTACGCAATCAGACAGTATGCAAACGGCAACTTCGACGAAGAAAGCATAAAGCGCGGCTTTCAAGAAACGTTCGGCGTGGCTTACGATACGTTTACCGCTTTGGATTTGCCGAATAAAATGGATAAACCGTTTATCTACGTGGACGGGCAAGAGCTGCAACAAAATCCCTGCAAATTATTACTTTACAGCGACCCGTTCATGGGCATTAAAGACGACTTGTACGAAAGGATTCCCAAAATCCCGTACGCAAGCTATGCGCGGACGTTGCGGAAAAAGGGTAAAACCGCGGGCGAGTTTTCGTATTTGTTCGACGTTTTAGCCAAGCTTTGCAGTGCGCTTGCTATCAAAGCGGATTTAGGTATACGCACGCGCAGGGCGTATAAAGATAAGGACAAAACGGCGTTGCGAGCTTTGCTTGGCGATTATGCGAAAGCGGCAAGCCGTGTAAAAGCGTTTCACCAAGCCTTTTGCGCGCTTTGGCATAAGGAAAACAAACCGCAGGGCTGGGAAGTACACGATTATCGGCTTGGCGGCTTGATGGCGAGATTGCTAACCTGTCGCAACCGCTTGCAAGCGTACTGCGACGGCAAAACGGAAAAAATCGACGAATTAGACGACGAATTATTGCCGATTGACCCGAAAATGCATATGCAAATGAACTATCATTTGAAAGCAATCACGTTCGGGGCGGTAAGCGATAAGTGAATTGCAAACGTTGTTTGCATGAATTGAAATGAATTTCATGAATTGACCTACGGTCATGAATTGCACGCATCGCGTGCATTGTCGAATGATTCAATATCAAATCAATAAAACCGCCATAAAACGGCGTTTTTATAAAAAATTCATGGCGAAAGCCAAAAAAGGAGGAGTTTTTATGTTGGATAACAAGACTCGTGGCAAGAAAGCATACGAACGTCTTACGGCGAACGTATTTATCCTTGCCCAACACGACGTGATCACCACGTCAGGCGACGACCAACGCGACGTTCTGCAAGGACAAGATACGGGCGATTGGGATTTCGGTTTTAAGGGGGCAGGTGCATAATGGAAAAGACGAATTTTAAGAAATTAGTATCTTTGTCCTTGGCGGCAATGCTTTGCGCGAGCGTTCCTGCAATCAGCGCAAACGGCGCGTTTGCTACGGACGGCGCACCCGCAGGCGGCGGCGAACCTGTGCCTGTGGAAGACAATAGCTTCGTAGTAGAAGAAACGGCGGCTATCCGTGTTTCGGACCCTGCCGGTATGCGTTTCTATGCGAATATCGGCGCAGACCTTGTAGACGACGTGCAAAGCGCGGACGAATTCGGGTTCTTGATTTTCCCGCACGCATACCTTGCGGAAGATGAAAACGCAGGTAAAGCCGATTGGCAAGTGAAAGGGATAGACGGCAACGCGGAATACGGGCTTTGGGATTACGTCAAAGTATCGACGACGGAAATGGACGGGCTTATCTATCAACGCGAAACGGACGGTAAATACTGCGTAAACGGCGTATTGCACACCGTCGTAGACGAAACGATGGAATTTGCGGCGATTGCCTATTACGTAAAAGACGGCGAACCCGTATACGCGGATTTCAATAAAGACTTCTCGCGTAGCTTGTCTTACGTAGCGAAATGGGCGTATTTGAACGAACCCACGAAACGCACGGCGATAGCGGACACGTTCGATTGGTTTGACGACTCTGAATTCACCATTGACAGCGGCGCAGATTTGCAACGCCTGTCTAACGTCGTACGCACAGACAACACGCTTGCGGGTTTAAACTTTACCCTTTCTAAAACGATTGCCGTAGACGGCAGTACGTTCACGCCCGTTCCCGCAGAATTTGCAGGCGAATGGAATTGGAATGCACGCGCTATTTTGGTTATTGCTGACGAAGACCCGAACACCGACGACGAAAGAGCGTTTGTAAGCGATACGTATAACAAGAAAGCAACGTTTAGCTGGATTGACCATAGAAACGGTGTTGCGGTTATGTCGTCGAAATTAATAGACGGCGCAACGACGAAATTCTGGTCGGATGCGTCTTCGCCCAATTATGTTGAAAATCGCGTAAATGAAACACTTCCAGTAGATGCAAGTGTAACTGATGCGGAAAACAAAGAAGATTACGTAAACTATACGGGTAAGTCGGCGTATATCACGTTAGGCGACAATAATGGCTCAAAATCCACGAATCATCACCTTGCTGTGACGACGAATAGTTGGGCTTTACCTTCTACGCATACAACTATTGCCGAACGTGGCGCATTGGAGCTGGAAGCGGCGAAAGAATTGTATAGCAGTGTAAAATTCCGTTTTTACGTATCTATTCGCCCTAACGCGGGAGGACGATTGTACGGTTCATCTAACGGTGGTTTGACGGAAACGATGGGGTATATTAATAACAGTAAGCCCTATGGCGAAGGATATTGGTTTGAATGGACGATTACTATTGATCAGTTGATTGATTTGTGTGCAAACCGTAACGGCAATGTAGGGCAATATGGTACAAACGCTAACGATTGGTACGAAGGGCAAACGGCAACGGCGTTTAATGGTGCATATTTATTGCCGTTGGGAAGAATAAGTGCAAGACTTGGGTATCAACAAAACCTTTACGTTGGCGATTGCGTATTCGTAAAGTAAGTTAAAAGACAAACGACAAACAAAAACAGGCGAGTTTTTCGCCAAAACGAGTGGGCGGCAAGCCGTTTACGGCTTGCCGCTTGCTAAAAATGAAACGCGCTGCGTTTCGTTAATGCAAAATGCATAATGATTGGGGATATTACCATAATGCAAACGTAGTTTGTAAGAGATCCCCGTATAAGGAGAAATAACACTATGAAAAAAGCGATAATGGCGTTATCGTTGCTTTTGGCTTGTGCGTTTACGGGCTGTGATTTGGGCGGTGCGCCCAGCGATAACGATAATAATAATGCCGATAGTCAAACCGCGTACGCATACGATGCGAGCGAAAGCACGGGCAATCGGCTTTATAATGTGGATGCGACGACGGGCGAAAAGACGTACGGCGCGTACGTGGAGAAATCGGATTTGCCCGGGATTCCCAAAGAGAATTGTACGGGCGCAACGAAGATTGCCTATCATTCCGCAAGCTATCGAAAGGGTAGTTATGATAAGTTGTATTTACAGCTCAGCTACACTACGTCGGAGCTAGAAGAGCTGAAAAGCGAATACAAGAGCGCAAAATTCCACGTATATTTTGAAACGGTGCAAGGCGTTGACATTATCTATCAAAACGGCGCGGCGCATTTACTCTCGTTTGTGGAAACGTTCAATTCGGGTTGGAATAATAACCAAGTCCACAAAAAGGTTTGGTCGGAATACGAAATTTATTTAAGCGATTTAATCGCGTGCATGAACACGGAAGAAACGTCGGGCGACAATCAAACGGCGTATATTTTCGCAGGATATTTTTCCAACGGGCACGAAATACTCGATTCGACGATGAACGTATATCTCTCCGATTTGGAGCTTATCAAAAAAGCAGGTGCGTAAAGCTGAATGTTCGGTAGACGGGGGATAAGGGGATTTAAGAATGATAAAAAAAATAATTGCGTCTTTGATTCTTGTATGTAGTTTGTTTTCCTTTTCAGGCTGTACGCTGATTATGGATCTATTTGTTGCGACGATAGGGAGCAAAGAAGATCCGTATGGAAAAGCCGACCCAAGTGATTACCCCGAATACCCTGATTATCAATCGGCGTATACGGAAGAAGAGCATATTGAACGTTTGACGAAAATTACGGAGAGCGGGGCGTGGAAAGATATTGACGCGGAGCTTGGTATGGCGATTACCATAGGGAACGTAGTGTCTATCGACGTGGAAACGGTGTACGCCTTTTACGACGGCGACCCCGAATTTTTCCTTATCACTATAACGATGGATTGTGCGATTGAAAGACCGTCCGTTTGGGGAACGAACGTCGTATCGGATAAGGGATTTGTTCTTGGATATATATTAAACGACGAGTATTACGTACTTTCGCTGTATACGGGAGAAGACCCGTGGACGATACAAGGGTATGGAGAATATAAGAAATATTTCGGTTCGTATAGTTACGCAGTAGAAATCGACGGGGAGATACGCGTGCTTTGTCTGCAAAGGACAAAGCAACAATATGAAATTTACTTTGCTTTTTTTGAGCCGTATAGCATTGACGAAGAAACGGAATTTAGAGGTATGCAATTCAATTATTTGGCTTATGGCGCACAAAAGTACGTAATAAAAGGAAACGACGCGTAAAAAACACAGAGCTTTGGAACGGAAATTCCAAGGCTCGAATTTTATAAAACTTCTGTCGTTTATTCGCTTTTTTCTTGACATGCGGCGGGAATTTTTGGTATACTGATTTTCGGTATATCGTTTCATACAAGGGTAAATATATGTTAGAGCTGAAAAACGTAGTAAAAAAATATAACACGAAAGCAGGGGAAGTGAACGCGCTTGACGGCGTTTCGCTTACTTTCCCTTCGCGCGGTTTGGTGTTCATTTCAGGCAAGAGCGGGAGCGGGAAAACGACTCTACTCAACGTAATCGGCGGTTTAGACGGTATTGACGGTGGCGAGATTTACGTACAGGACAAGGAATTTTCCACGTTCACGGCAAAAGAATACGACAGCTATCGAAACACGTTTATCGGGTTCGTGTTCCAAGAATACAATCTCTTATCCGAGTTCACGGTGGAATACAATATCAAAATCGCTATGGAATTGCAGGGCGGAGAAGTAGACGAGGAAGAATTTTCACGGCTCTTAAAAGAGATGGAAATTCAGGACTTGAAAGACAGAAAGCCCTCCGAGCTTTCGGGCGGGCAACGCCAACGCGTAGCGATTGCACGCGCGCTTTTGAAGAAGCCGCGTATCATTATGGCGGACGAGCCGACGGGCGCGCTGGACAGCGCGACGGGTACGCAAGTTTTGGATATGCTCAAAAAGCTGTCCAAGGATAAACTGGTAATCGTCGTTTCGCACGATGAAGAGTTCGCGCAAAAGTACGCGGATAGAATTATCCACCTTATTGACGGGCAGGTGGTAGAGGATATCACGTTCACGGAAACGGATTTAACGGAAAACGTCAGCGAACGGGAAAACGCGCTCATCGTTCGCGACGGAGCGGAGCTTTCGGAAAACGAAAAGAACGCGCTTGCCAAAGCCGTCAAAGAACGCAAGAAGATTGAGATTATCGAAAAGCTTTCTTTCCGCGACAAGCAGAAGACGGGGGAAGTGGCAATCGAGCGCGAAGAACCCGTTGCGTTGAAAAAGAGCAAGATGAAATTCAGAAGTTCGGCGCAGCTTGGCGTAAAATCGCTTGCGGTCAAGCCGATACGGTTGTTTATCACCATTCTCATTTCCGCGCTTGCGTTTGCGGTGTTCGGGTTGTTTGACACGATTGCGAATTTTAATACGGAAAAGATTTTAAAGCACCACTTGCGCGAATCGTCGGCTACGCTTGCCGTTGACGCCGAATATATCGTTGACTACACGGCAAACGATACGTACGCCGTGAAAGTTTCTAAGGCGGCTTTGGACGCTTTGGAAAGCGAAACGGGGGGCGCGGTGAAAGGTATTTTCGATTTTCGCGATAATACTTCGGGGAACGTCGCGCATACGCAGCAAATCACCGAGCTTACGTCGTCTAAAGTGGTCGTGGGCAGGAAATATTACGCAAATTCCGTCAACGGGTTTATCGAATTTGACGCGGATACGGAAATGGACGGTAAGACGTTTAAAGACTTTGATTATAAACTTATCAAGGGCGAATATCCAAGGCTTGCGTATGAAAACGGGAATTTGGATAAAGCTACGCTGTACAACGTCGCGATTTCGTCCTATCTCGCCGATTCCATTATCTTCTATTTGAACGGCGAACCGCTCAACGGGAAAACGATTCAAACGTACGACGATTTGTTGCTCTCGCAAATCACGATAGGGCAGGAAACGTATACGATTGTGGGTATTATCGATTGCGGTGAAATCCCCGAAAAATACGATACGATTTTAGATTCCACGCCCTCGAACGTGAATACGACGGCGTTGCTTGGCGATTACACGTCCTTTATCGATTCCGGCGCGCAGAAATGCCTGTTCGTCGGCAAAGGGTTTATGTACGAATACAACAAACTGCAAGAATCCGCGGATATTTATTACGGCGGTAACGCAGATTGGTCGATTACAATCGGGGATTCGTCCGTGAAAAAACAAACGGTCGATTATATGTATAACGCCGAGCAGTATACCCAAGAAAATATCCTGCTCTTTGACGGTAAATACGAGCAAGACGGCTCTGTGCAACTTGCCGACGACGAGATTTTGGTGCATTATCTCAATTTGGAAAATATATTCAGCAATCAAATTTCGCTCTTGCCCGATTCGCAAACGAAAAACGCTGCGAAAGATATGATCCGCAGTCTACAAAACGGTAGCGCGCAAGAAAACCGCGCGACGTTTGCTATGCTTTCTACGTTGTTGAATTTGCGTATACAAGACGGGTTCGTGCCGGCAACCGTGCAAAGCCGTTCTACGGAAACGGACGAGAAAATCGTCAAGGATTGGAAGATTGTCGGGGTATATTTCGGCGTGGATAACAACAGCTATTCCACGGCGGCGCGGTATAAACTCATGGTCGGCAAGTCGTTCATGCAAACGTATAACGTCTACGAAAAACAGGGCGATTACAGTAAAATCCTTTTCTCCCAAGAAAGCGTGAAAAAGGGTGCGGACGTCATCGTGAAATATTTGACGCGCGAAAGCGGTTTTGCTCTGAATTGGTATAACAATTCCGTTCTTG
This sequence comes from Clostridiales bacterium, assembly GCA_015055545.1. Lineage (GTDB taxonomy): Bacteria > Bacillota > Clostridia > Christensenellales > Borkfalkiaceae > Scatosoma. The sequence continues at coordinate 28,285 of SVHY01000011.1, read as the reverse complement.
CACTGATCAGCGAAAACGAAACGATGATTCGCCAAGCCGCGGATTTGTTCCTGTACGCCGCGCTGGCTCTTGCCGTGTTCTCTATCTTTATGCTCTATAATTATATCAGTACGAGCATTTCCAGCAAACGCCGTAGCGTAGGCGTGTTGCGCGGGCTGGGCGCAGGCGGCAAGGACATTTTGCGCATTTTCCTGAGCGAGAGTTTAATAATTGCGCTCATTAACGGCGTACTTGCGTGCGCGCTTTCGGCGGTGGGTTGTATGCTCGTCAATTCGTATATCATGAACACGATGAACATATTCGTCGCCTTTGCGCTGTTTGGCGTAAGGCAAATATTGATTATTTCGGGCGTGAGCCTATTGACGGCGTTCTTATCGTCGGCATTGCCCATCTTCAAAATCTCCAAGAAAAAACCCGTGGACTTAATCCGCAGAGCGTAAGAAAAATCCTGCCGTTTCGGCAGGATTTTTCAGTTATGATTGCCTAACGGCAAATTTGTGATATATCCGAAAGGGATATGCGATAGAAAAACGGACGGACACTTGTAGAAGTTTCGCTGCGGGGCGTACCCGCTTAAAACGCAAAGGGTAAGCCGAGAGATTGCAATTCCTTAGGCGGGGGTGCGTCGGTGGCGATTAAATCGTAATCGCTAAGCGTGGCGAGCCGATACGTGCCTTGCGCGGAGAATTTCGTGTGGTCGATAATGAGTACCCGCTTTTTACTGCGTGTAAACGCCGCGAGTTTAATCTCTTTTTGCTCGATAGAGCGTTCCAAAACGTCTACGCCTTTTACCGCGGCGCAGGATGCAATCATTAAATCGAATGAAAAATCGCCAAGCTGTCGCGCCGTCCAAGCTCCCGTTGCGGAAACGGTGTTATATTGCACGTTGCCGCCGAGCAAAATGAGATTGATATCCCGTTGCTTGGAAAGCAAAATCGCCGTTTGCAGGTTGTTGGTAACCACCGTTTTAAACCGCAAATCCACACGTTGGGCAAGAGCGAGGGCGGAAGAAGAACTGTCGATAAATACCGATTGAAAATCGGGTAATTTCAACACGGCGTTCGTCGCCGCTTTTTCTTTTTCACGCGCGTTTTCGTTCATGCGCACGAATATAGACACTTCTTCGGCGTTGTCGGGCAATATCGCGCCGCCGTGACTGCGCTTGATCAGCCCCAAAGTCTTCATTTCCGCTAAATCGCGCCGAACCGTCGCTTCGCTGACGAACAGCGTTTTTGCGAGCGTTTTTACGTTCGCCGTTCGCGTTTCCTTTAAAATTTCCATAATAGTGTCTTGTCGTTCGTTTACCATACCTGTTTCCTAGCCTGACAAGAGTTGAATCACAACAAGGTTTTAACGGGCGGGGAACGCCCCGCAGCGGAGACTTACAAGTTTCCGTCCGTTTTTCTATCGCAACTTCCCGTTTTGTCATTCTGGAGCGTAGCGATAGAATCTCGTAAGATATGATTTTGGTTCAATTCTTGTCAGGCTACCTTTTTTTGCGCGGTTTTGCGCGTTTATGCGCATATTCTATCATAAAAAAGTTTTTTTGTCAACTGTTCAAGCACATATAGACAAAATCGTGCGGATATGATATAATAAACGGGAACAGGAGAAAAAAGGGTATGCAATATTTTTTGGCGATTGATATAGGCGCGTCGTCGGGGCGGCATATTTTGTGTCACACGGACGGCGAAAAGCTGTACACGGAAGAAATTTACCGTTTTCAAAACGGCGCGATTTATAAAACCGTCAACGGCAGAACGTGTTTGGGGTGGGAGCACGAGCGGCTGTTTGCAGAGATTTTGAACGGTTTGAAACGTGCGAAAGAGATAGGGAAAATTCCTTATAGCGTGGGGATTGATACGTGGGGCGTGGACTATGCGTTGTTGGACGAAAACGACCACCCGATCGACGGCGTGTACGCTTATCGCGACGGGCGCACGGAACAAACGATTCCGCGCGTGCACGCGTGCGTACCTTTTGAGAAGCTGTACGGAAAAACGGGTATACAGTTTGCGAGCTTTAATACGGTGTATCAGCTTTTGGACGATTTGCAGACGGGGCGCATGGACAAGGCGCAAAGTATGCTCATGTTGCCCGATTATTTCCATTTCCGCTTGACGGGCGTGAAGAAGCAGGAATACACCAACGCTACGACGACGGGTATGGTCAACGCCGTTACGCATACGTGGGACGAGGAAATCCTGTCCGCGCTCGGGTATAAAAAATCGCTCTTTCAGTCCCTGTCCCAACCGACGAGCGAAGTGGGGGAATTTACCGACGAGATTGCAAAGATAGTGGGGTATAAGGCGAAAGTGGTGTTGCCTGCTACGCACGATACGGCAAGCGCGGTTTTGGCTGCGCCGCTCGAAAAGCAAACGCCGTATATATCCAGCGGTACTTGGTCGCTGCTCGGCGTGGAACAAAACTACGCACACACGGACGAACGGGCGCGAAAGTCGGGATATTCCAACGAGGGCGGCTTGCATGGTTCGTTCCGTTTGCAAAAGAATATTATGGGCTTGTGGATGATACAGCAGGTACGAAAAGAGCTGGATAACAGGTATGATTTTGCAACGCTTGCGGACATGGCGCGAGAAAGCCCCGTAGACGACGAAATCGACGTGAACGATTCGCGGTTTTTAGCACCCGAAAACATGACGGAAGAAATTCATAAAACGGTGGGAAGAACGCTTAGCGTAGGCGAAACGGCGTACGTGATTTACAACAATCTTGCTCTTGATTACGCGCATTCGCTTGCGGATTTGGAGCGCATAACGGGTGAGAAATACGAAACGCTGAATATTATCGGCGGCGGTAGTAAAAACGAGCTTTTGAACGAGTTGACGAAAGCAAAAACGGGCAAGCGGATTATCACGGGACCTGCGGAGGGTACGGCGCTGGGGAATTTGATTATGCAAATGACGGCGGCGGGCGTGATAGACGGGGTTCAGTCGGGTAGAAATATGATTAGAAAATCGTTTGATATAAAGGAGATATAAATTATGACGAGATACGAACAGGCGAAAGAGATATACGCTAAGTACGGTGTGGATACGGAAAGCGCGTTAAAACGGCTGGCGAATATTCCCGTGAGCGTGCATTGTTGGCAGGGCGACGACGTAATCGGGTTTGACGGCAGCGATTCGCTTTCGGGCGGGATTCAGACGACGGGCAACTACCCCGGCAGAGCGAGAACCCCCGAAGAATTGTTTTCGGATATCAAGCGCGCGTTTGCGATTATGCCCGGGAAAAAGCGTATCAACGTCCACGCTTGTTATGCGCTACTTGGTGCGGACAAGGGCAAAGTGGACAGGGACGCGTACGAATATAAACATTTCAAGCCTTGGGTAGATTTAGCCAAGGAATGTGGTATGGACGGTGTGGATTTCAACCCGACGTTCTTTGCGCACCCGATGATGAAAGACGGGCTTTCCTTGTCGTCGCCCGACGAAGAAACGCGTGCGTTTTGGATTCGCCACGGCAAAGCGTGTTTGAAAATAGCGGCGGAAATGGGCAAAGAGATGAACAGTCCGTGCATGGTGAATATTTGGATTCCCGACGGATACAAGGATATTCCCGCGGACAGACTTTCCCCGCGCTTGCGTTTAAAAGCCGCTTTGGACGAAATTTTAGACGGGTACGACAAAGAATGGGTTATCCCCGCAGTGGAAAGTAAAGTGTTTGGGATCGGCTTGGAAAGTTATACGGTGGGTAGCAACGAATTTTATCAAAATTACGCCTCGCAAGCGGGGATTTGTTGCTTGTTGGATACGGGGCATTACCACCCGACGGAAGTCGTTTCAGATAAACTGCCTGCGCTGCTTGCGTTCTATGATAAAGTGGCGTTGCACGTTTCCCGTCCCGTGCGTTGGGATAGCGACCACGTGATAATTTTAGACGACGAACTCAAAGAACTCGCCAAGGAAATTATCAGAAACGACGCGGACGAAAAAACGCTGATAGGCTTGGATTATTTCGACGCGAGCATCAACCGTCTTTGCGCTTGGGTTACGGGCGTACGGTCAATGCAAAAAGCGCTTTTGAACGCGTTGCTGCTTCCAAACGCGGAGTTGAAAACGTTGCAAAATCAGAACGATTTCACGAAGATTATGTACTTGAACGAAAAGTTCAAATGTATGCCGATGGGCGACGTTTGGGAAGAATATCTCCGCCGTCAAAATTTGAGCGACGACTGGTGGGACGAAGTGGAAAGCTTTGAAAGCGAAGTGATAGCAAACAGAAAATAAAGGAGAAAGACTTATGAAAAATATTTTAAACGCGCCTTTTGTGCGCGAAATGTGTGAAGCGACGGCAAATATGTACCGCCTTGGCTGGGACGAGAGAAACGGTGGTAATATCAGCTATATGCTCGACGAAAAGGAAGTAGCGGAATACTTGGACGTAAACAAGGTTATCCGTACCATTCCTACGGGCTTTTCTGCGGAAAAGTTGGCAGGTAAAATCTTTATCGTAACGGGCACGGGCAAGTATTTCAAGAACGTGGAAAAAGACCCCGAAACAAACCTCGGTATCGTACGGATTGCCAAGGACGGCACGACGGCGGAGCTTTTGTGGGGTTATAAAGACGGCGGCAAGTTCACTTCCGAATTCCCTGCGCATATGATGAGCCACGTTTCCCGTTTGGAGGCAGACAAGGACCACCGCATAGTTATGCACACGCACCCCACGTATACGATTGCTATGAACGCCGTTTGTCCGATCGATGAAAAGGATTTCACGCACAAGCTCTGGCAATCGAACACGGAAGCGGTTGTGGTATTCCCCGACGGCGTGGGCGTATTGCCTTGCATGGTATGCGGCACGAACGAGATAGGCGTAGCGACGGCGGAAAAGATGAAAAAATTCCGTTTGGTCGTGTGGACGAACCACGGTATTTACGGCACGGGCAAGAACATGGACGAAGCGTTCGGCCTCATCGAAACGGTGGAAAAGACGGCGCAAATTTATATGCTCACGCTCGGGCGCGTCGTCAACGTCATACCCGACGAGATTATCAAAGGTCTTGCCGATTTATGGCACTTAACCCCTATGGAAGGCGTGTTGGATTAATACGAATAAAGCGGACGGCAAAGCCTTAATCTGCAAGATTAAGGCAACGAAATAAATCCTTACGGATTTGTTGTGATTGCCTGACGGCAGGTTATGATGCTTACGCAGTTATAATTTGCTACGCAAAGTTAAAGATTTATTTATCATAATTAGCAAACTCGTTTGCTATCATAGTGCAGGATAATCTTGCTCATAGTTTTGAGCCGCAAGGCGAAAATCATAACAAAGAAGAAAACACGCTACGTTTCGTCTTTTTGCGAATATAGCGTGCTTTCTTTTGCTCTTAATTTTAATTATTTGTTTGTCAGTTCTTAGATACGGCTTTCCTGTTCGGCGACAACGTAAAGGTCTACAATCTCCGCGTCTTCCGACGGATCTATTTGCGCCTGTACGTAATCAAGAACGCGCTTATAAAGCTTTAAGAAGTACTTATCATTAAACCGATAAATATCTAAAAATCCTTCCAATACAGCGTTCGCCAAAAACCAGTTTATATCAATCTTTGTCTTGGTTCTTCTCTTTTTCTTCATTTTTGTTGCTCCTTATATGCCTAATGGTTATAATTATTATACAATAGCCAATAGGCATAAGTCAAGCGTTTTATGCCCATTTGGCATAAAATATTGATAAGGATTAAAACGGGAGATAAAAAATGATAACACTTACTCAAATTCAGGCGAAGTTGGCGGAAGCGATAAAGCAGAGCGGGTTAAGCCAAACGGCGTTGGCGGAAAAGTTAGGCGTAAAACAGCCGACGATTTCGCATTACGTAAAAGGGGATAAGATGCCGGCGTTAGATACGCTGGCGAATTTGTGCGTGGTGTTAGACGTAGACGCGAACGATATTTTATGTGTGAGATAGGAGATATAAATATGAAAAAGATAGTTTTGATAGGTGATTCTATACGTATGGGCTATGATAAATACGTAAAAGAAGCGTTACAGGGCGCGGCGGAAGTGTATTATCCAAGTGAAAATTGTCGGTATACTTTGCATATTTTGCGGTTTGTACACGAATGGAAAGCCAAGGGCGAATGGGGCGACGACGTTGATTTGGTGCATTGGAACGTAGGGGCTTGGGATTGTTTGGAACTGTTCGGCGACGAACCGTTGACGCCTATTGATTGTTACGCGCGGTTGGTGGCGCGTATCGATAAGCGTTTGCGTATGCTTTTCCCTAAGGCGAAGTTTGTTTTTGCAACTTGTACGACAGTGTTGGAAGATAAGATGAGCGCGGATTTTAAACGGCATAACGCCGTTCTCGACGCGTACAACCAAGCGGCGATAGCGGCGCTTAAAGACACGGATACGATTTTCAACGATTTGTATTCCGTCGTGAAAGACTTACCCGAAAGCTACCATTCCGACCCCGTGCATTATTACACGGACGCCGCTACGGAGCTTATCGGCGGCAAAGTGCTGTCCGTGATTTGCAAGGAGCTGGATATTGCCGCCGCGGAAGTGAATATCGAAAATTTTGAACCCGAACGGTATTCCAAGCAAAACATAGGGTTTTGACGAAATTTTCCTTGGAAAATAAAAAGACTTTTTATGCGGTTTATGATATAATAATGAATTGAAAAGCGACGCGTAAGTTTTCCATCTATACGCCATAGCGTATTAACCGCTACGCGGTGGAGCGCAACCTATGGTTGCTTGTTTGGGGGCAAGGACGTAAGGGCGTTGCCCTTACAACCCACAAGGGACATCTTCTCGCGCAAAGCTGAACTTTGCGTTCGGTCACGTTCGCGACTACCTATCGTCGCTCGCTTATCTCGCCCCTACAAGGCATTATCAATGCCTTGCTTAACGGGCAGCTCGTCCCTTGACCCTTATAATGATTTAACAGGTTTACTAGGAGTTTGTTATGTTGAAAATTATACATACGGCGGATATACATTTGGGTTCGAAAATGGAAGCCAAATTGCCAAAGGAAAAATCGGAAGAACGCAAAGCGGAAGTGCGCGAAAGTTTTGAGCGTATGCTCGAATACGCAAAGACGAACGGCGTTGCGGTGATTATGATTGCAGGCGATTTGTTCGATTCGGACAGACCTTTGAAAAAGGATAAAGAATTTTTTTATAGCGCGGTGAAAAATAATCCCGAGCTCGATTTTTTGTATTTGCGCGGCAATCACGACGGTATGGAATCGTACACCGAAGACTTGCCCAACTTAAAAACTTTCAGCGGCGAATGGACGAAATATTCCTACGGCGACGTGGATATTTACGGCATAGAAACGGCGGCGGAAAACGCGACGTCTATGTATACCACCTTCCGCGCGGACGAACAACGTAAAAATATCGTTATGCTCCACGGGCAAGTGGGCGAGGTTTCGGGCGTGGATAAAGTGCATATTTCCAAGCTCCGCGATAAGAATATAGACTATCTTGCGCTAGGGCATATCCATTCTTATTCCCGTGAAAAATTAGACGAACGCGGCGTTTATTCCTACTGCGGTTGTTTGGAAGGTAGGGGGTTTGACGAGTTGGGCGAAAAAGGGTTCGTGCTCTTGGAAATCCAAGATACGATTATCTCGCGGTTCGTACCCCATTCCAAGCGTAAAATCGAGGAACGGAAAGTGGATATCACGGATAGTGCGGACGCGTACGTAGCTTATCAAAAAACGCGAGCTTACCTTGCAGGCGATTGCCAAAAAAAGGACATGCTCCGTCTTACGCTTACGGGCGATATTGATTTCGATAACGAAACGTTAGCGAAGGACATCGAGGGGTATCTTTCGTCTGATTATTATTTCGTGTCCGTAAAGGACAAAACCTTGCGCCGTTTCGACGTGGACGCTCTGGCGGGGGATATTTCCCTGCGCGGCGAGTTTATCCGCACCGTTTTAGCTAGCGAGAAATGGGACGAAGAACAAAAGCGCGAAGTGATTGCCATGGGCTTAAAAGCGCTTTCGGGCAGGGAGGTGGACGCATGAAACTGCTTTCTTGTTATATCGAAAATTACGGAAAAATCAGCGGCGAAACGTTTACGTTTAACGACGGGCTTACCCAGCTTTGCAAGGAAAACGGGTTTGGGAAAACCACGCTCGCGTCCTTTATCAAGGCTATGTTTTACGGTTTGCCGTCCAGTCGCGTGAACGCCAAAGATTTTGACGATCGACAGCATTTTTATCCCTTTAACGGCGGGAAGTTTGGTGGTAATCTCACGTTTGAAATGAGCGGAAAAACGTATAAAATCGAACGCTTTTTCGGTAAAAAAAGTGAAAAGGACGACGAACTGAAAGTATACGAAAACGGCAGGGAAACGCTGACGCTCGGTACGGAAATCGGGCGCGTGGTGTTCGGCTTGGACGAGCCTTCTTTTTCGCGTACGGTGTTTATCGGCGCGGACGAACAGGAAATCGTATCGACGGGGGTTATTAGCGCGAAGCTCAACAATTTCGTGGACGATACGGACGACGAGCGCGGGTTTGAACGTGCGTTGGACGTGCTGGACAAAGCGAAAAAACGTTTAAAAGCCTCGCGTGGGAATAACGATTTGAGTACCCGTCAAAAAGATAAGATTTTCGATTTGAATACGGAGATTAAAAATCTGGAAAAAATCAGCGAGAGTTTAGGGGAACTGTACACCGAACGCGAGCGTTTGAGAACGGATATTTCCGCGCTGGAAGAACGGGAAAAGAAAGCGAACGTCGAAAATTTATTGCTCCAAAAATGGGAAACGTACGACGGGTATTTAGCGGCGGCAAGTGAAGACAACGCTCGTTTAACGCAGCTTAAATCCGCATATCCTTTGGGCTTGCCCCAAAAATCGGAAACGGACGACGTTTTCGCGCGTTTGGAAGAGAGCGTAGCGGCGAAAAGCCGCATGGAAACGCAAGCGTTTTCCGCGGAGAAATCGGCACGGTTGCAAACGTTGGACAGGGCGTTTTCCCGCGGCGTGCCGTCGGAAGAAACGCTTATCAGATTACAATCGGATATCCGTGAAATTCATACGCTGGACGTGGAATTAAACGGTGATACGCAGCAAAAAACGGCGCGCGATGAAACGCTTTGCCGTACCTTTGAAAACCGCGAACCGACCGACGAGCAACTCAAAAAGGCGCGCGCGGGGTTGGAGCGTTATCGAAACGCGGATTTGCAGTTGCAACACGCTATGCAGGAAAAGACAACCGAAAAAAAGAGCAAAGCGCCCTTGATTGCGGTGGCGATTGCGGCGTTGTTTCTCGTGCTCGGCGGCGTGGTGCTTGCGCTTGGGAAGTTGCTCGGTATTGCGTTTCTTATCGCGGGCGTAGCGGGGCTCGTCTTGGCTTTGGCGGGGTATTTGAAAGGCAATAACGGGAAAGCCGTGCAGGATTCGACGGCGCAAATGAAAGCGGATAGGGAACTTGCAACGGACGCCGTTCGGGAGCTGTTAATACCGTACGGATATTATTCTGCAAACGGCGTAGCGTACGATTTCGCGGTATTTGAAAAGGACTTGGAAGAATACCGTACGCATAAAGCTGCGTACGCGCAAACCGCGCTGGAAATGGAAGGCAAACGCGCCAAGCGTAGCGCGCGGGTTGCGGAAGTGAAAAACGCGTTCGCTTTGTACGGTTTACACGGTGAAAATTTACAGGAAAACTACACGTCCCTTTGCGCGGCCGTGCGCGAATACGCTACGCTCAAAAAAGAATACGCACAGGCAAAGCAAACGACGGAATTTGCCGAAAAAACGTTAAAGGAAAACGCGGCGGCTATTCTTGCCGTACTCCAAAAATACGGCTTGGAAACGGACGGGGATTTGTCGGCGCAGTTCAAGCGTTTAGAACGTGCGAGAGATGAGATTTTGCGGTTGGAAACGAGCGTTAAAACGGCGAAAGAACGCGCGGAAAATTACCGCTTGAAAAACGGGCTGACTGAGCGTGTAACGGGCGAAAAAACGGATATAGAAACGCTTTTAAAACACGTGTCTGAACTTCGTTCCGCGCTGGCGATGACGGATAGGAGAATCACCGAGGCGGAACGGCAGGTGGAACGCTTACCCGATACGTATAACGAGCTTACGACGGCAGAAGAAACGCTGGAAGAATACCGTAAAAAATACGCGTTGTACGACAATACGATGAAGATGTTAGCGCAAGCGGAAGCGAACTTGCAAAACCGTTATGTCGCGCCGATCAAGGAACGGTTTTTGGCGTATTCGTCGGCGCTGGAACGCGCGCTTGGCGAAAAGGTGAGCATGGACAAGGATTTCCGTTTACGCTTTGAACGGGGCGGGGAAGAACGCGTGGATAAGCATTTGAGTGCGGGGCAAAAAAGCCTTTGCGGGTTGTGTTTGCGGCTTGCGTTGATTGATAACATGTACGAATCGCAGCAGCCGTTTATCGTGATGGACGATCCGTTTTTGGCACTCGATAAAGTGCATATGGAGAGCACGGCTATCTTATTGAGAGAGTTGGCAAAGAAAAGGCAAATTATCTATTTTTGCTGTCATGAAAGCAGGAGCGTAGTAGAAAATGAGAAAAGCGACGGAACGGTTTAGAGAAAAGCGGCGCGAACAACGCGCGGACAACGCACCGCCCGTATGTACGGCGACGTATAAAGTCAGCCGCAGCGACGAGCTGTTAGAATTTTTGCTTAGAAAATGCAACACGTCGCGCAATAACGTGAAATCGTTGCTTTCGCGGCGGCAGGTGCTCGTCAACGGCGGCGTGGTTACGCAGTTTGATTATCCGCTTGCCAAGGACGACGAAGTGAAAATCGCGAAAAACTCCGTTGCGGGCAACGACGCGAAAAAGCGCGCGGCGCGTAAAAAGGAAGTCAAGCCGCGCTTGAAGATTTTGTACGAGGACGGGGATTTTATCGCCGTGGACAAGCCCGTGGGTTTATTGTCGGTAGAGAGCGACAAGGACGCCGAATGTGCGTACGCGTACGTTGCGGAATATTTGGCGGCGCAGGGCGCAAGACCGTTCGTGTTGCATAGAATAGATAAGGAAACGTCGGGCGTGTTGGTATTTGCCAAAAACCCGAAAATTCATTCCATGCTGCGCTTGAAATGGAACGATTTGGTAACGCTACGCGAATATCACGCCGTCGTCGAGGGTACGTTTGAAAACAAAGCGGATACGCTCGTTTGCTATTTGAAAGAGAGCGCCAACCATTTAATGTACGCTACGAGTGATCCGACGGGACAAAAGGCGGTTACGAAATACCAAGTGGAGCGGGAGAACGGGCAATACAGTTTATTGAAAGTGGAGATTGAAACGGGCAGGAAAAACCAAATCCGCGTGCAAATGCAAAAGCTCGGTCATCCCGTCGTCGGCGACGAGAAATACGGGTGTAGCAAAAACCCGTTGAAACGTCTGGGTTTGCACGCTACGAGATTGTCGTTTATCCACCCCGTAACGAAGGAAATCGTGTCCTTACACGCCGCGCCGCCGTGTGCGTTCCGCGATTTATTCGGCGGGTAGGTGAGTGCGCCCCACGGCGGGGCTTCTACAAGTTGCCGTTCGTTTTTCTATCGCGTAGATTCGTTTTGTCTATCTGAAAATAAAGGAGGAAATCTTATGAGATTGTACGTAAGGAATAAAGTGGTTTCGCTGGGCGGGAGCTCGTACGTGTGCGACGAAAGAGGAAATAAGGTGTTGCAAGTGCAAGGCAAGGTGTTCAGTTTTACGCACAAAAAGCATATTTGCGATTTACAGGGTAACCGTTTATTTACCGTGCGCAATAAATTTATCTCGTTCCCGTTGCCCAAAGCGTTTATCTTGGACGCGAACGGGCAAAAGATAGCGATGCTGAGAAAACAGAAATTTTTCTCGTTCCACAAGAGCTTTTTCGTGGAGGGCGTAGCCGACGATATCCGTATCGAGGGGGACGTAATCGGTTGGAAGTTCGCTGTTTTCAAAAACGGCGTGCAGATAGCGTTCGTGCAAAGGAGCTGGGAAACGGCGGCGGATTTGTTCCGTGACGCGTACGTGTTGGACGTCGTGGATGAGTGGCACGCGGCGTTTGCCGTGGCGCTCGTCGTTGCTATCGATAATTATTTCGACGATTTGGAAGACAGCCACGATTAACTGAGCCAATTAATGTAAAAAAAGTATATAAAAAACGGGCAAACGTCCGTTTTTTCTTTTTTCAGTTATTGACATTTTTAGATGAAGTGTGATATAATATGTACGATACGGAAAGGTATGATAGTGATGGACGAAAAAGAAACGGATAAAAAAGCCGCGCTTATCGAATTTTTCAAGGCTGATAAATTCGTGGAGCTTGCGGGGATTAAAATAGAAGAAATAACAAACGAGTACGCCGTTTGTACGGCGGAAATAACGCCCGCGCACTTGAATGCGAACGGGTGCGTGCAGGGCGGTATGTTGTATACGCTTGCCGATTTCACGTTTGCGGTTTTGGAAAATTATTTGCATGCGACGACGGTTACGCAATGCGGGCATATTAACTATCTTCGCCCTGCGTTCACGGATAAACTGATAGCAACGGCGCGCGAAACGGAGCGCGCGGGGCATACCTGTCTTTGCGAAGTAAGGGTTACGGACGCAAGCGGAAAAGTTTGTTGTATCTGTAATTTCAGCGGTTTTATTAAAGAAAAATAACCTTTTTAGGAGTATACGAATGAAAGAATTAATGCTTACGAATCACGCGATTGCGCGCGGGGCATGGGAAGCGGGCGTACACGTTTTGTCCGCGTACCCCGGCACGCCCAGCACGGAAATTGCGGAAAAATTCGCAACGTTTTCGGAGAGCTATGCCGAATGGCACCCAACGAAAAGGTCGCGGTGGAAGTGGCGCTTGGCGCAAGCGTTGGCGGCGCGAGAGCGATGGCGTGTATGAAACACGTCGGTTTGAACGTGGCGGCAGACCCCCTGTTTACGGCGGCGTATACGGGCGTGAACGGCGGTTTGGTAATCGTCGTTGCGGACGATCCGGGTATGCACTCGTCGCAAAACGAACAGGATTCACGTTACTATGCGCGTAGCGCGCACGTGCCCATGTTAGAGCCGTCGTCCGCGCAGGAGGCGAAAGAGTTCGTCAAGCTCGCGTACGAATTGAGCGAAAAATTCGACACGCCCGTGCTCATTAGAGAAACTACGCGCGTGGCGCACTCGCACGGTATCGTGGAGCTTTGCGATAGGGAAGAAAAGGAAATCAAGCCTTACGAAAAGGCGGCGAATAAATACGTGTGTATGCCCGCGAACGCGATTTTGCGGCATATTGAAGTGGAAAAACGGGATAACGCGCTTGCTGCGTTTGTCAACGGCATGGATATCAACCGCGCGGAATACACAAGCGAGAACGAAATAGGCGTAATCTGTTTCGGCGCAGTGTACGAATACGTCAAAGAGGCGTTGCCCAGCGCCAACGTGTATAAAGTAGGTACGCTGTATCCGTTGCCGATCGAGGGCATGAAAGAATTCGCTAAAAAAGTAAAAAAACTCTACGTTATCGAAGAATTAGAACCGTATATCGAAGACGCGTTAAAAGCGGCGGGCGTTGCTTGTGTGGGCAAGGAGCTCTTTTCCGTACAAGGCGAACTTTCGGTAGCGAAGATTTTAAAGGCGTTTGAAAACAGGGAAATTCCGCAAGCGGAAAAAGTACCTGCGCGCCCGCCCGTTATGTGCGCAGGTTGCCCGCACCGCGGCGTGTTCTACGTTCTGCATAAACTCAAACTGACGGTAAACGGCGATATCGGTTGTTATACGCTCGGCGCAGTTCCGCCGCTTGCCGCCGTGGACACGTGTGTGTGCATGGGCGCGTCGGTGGGTATGGCGCACGGCTTTAAAAAGGCGCGCGGCGAAAACGCGCACAACGTAGCCGTTATCGGCGATTCCACGTTTTTACATAGCGGCGTAACGGGGCTTATCAACGCGGTGTATAACCAAAGCGGTTTGACGCTTATCATTTTGGATAACTCCACGACGGGTATGACGGGACATCAACAACACCCCGCAACGGGTAAGAATTTGAAAGGCGAAAGCGCGCCGTCCGTGCTCTTGGACGAACTGTGCAAAGCGTGCGGCGTGAAAGATTTGCAAATCGTGGACGCGTACGACGTAGCGGCGGTGGAAAAAGCCGTAAAAGCGGCGACCGCGTCGAACGAAGTGAGCGTTATTATCGCGCAACGGCCTTGCGTATTGCTCAATAAAAAGGCGAAACGGGAAACGGTCGTGGTCAAGGATTGCAAAAATTGCGGCAAGTGTATGCAAATCGGTTGTCCTGCTATCAGCAGAACGGAAACGGGCGTGAAAATTGATTTAACGCAGTGTACGGGTTGCGGCGTTTGTATGCAGGTTTGCCCGTTCAAGTGCTTGCAAAAGGGGGATAACTGATATGATGAATATTCTCATTTCGGGCGTAGGCGGTCAGGGTACTTTGCTTGCTAGCCGCGTGCTCGGTAAATACGCGCTTCTTGGCGGTTACGATTGCAAGGTGAGTGAAATTCACGGTATGAGTCAACGCGGCGGTTCGGTTACGACGCACGTGCGGATAGGCGAAAAGATATATTCCCCTGTCGTTTGGGAAGGGGGCGCGGATATGGTGATCGCGTTTGAAACGTTAGAAGCGGCGCGCGTGAAACATTTCTTAAAAGAGGACGGAATTTTGCTCGTCAACGAAGAAAAGATTTTGCCTATGCCCTGTATCACGGGCGCGGCGAAATATCCCGACGGGTTGAAAGAAAGCTTGCAACAGAGCGTGAAAAACGCGCGGTTTATCGACGCGAAAGCAATCGCTTTGGAAGCGGGCAGCGAAAAGGCGACGAATATCGTTATGCTGGGTAGTATTTGTAAGTTGTACGGATTCGACAAAGCGCGCATGGAAGATGCGGTTGCCGCTTGCGTACCGGAAAAATTTAGAGAATTAAACCTGACGGCGTTCCGTCTTGGTTTTGAGAGAGTATAAAAGGAAGAAAAAACGATGCAGTATTTTCAAAAAGAAATTGAAACGATGAGCAAAGCGGACAAACGCGCGTTACAATCCGAGCGTTTGGTGAAGATGGTAAAATACGTTTACGAAAACCAAAAACCCTACCGCGCGAAAATGGACGCAATTAAGTTAAAACCGTCCGATATTAAATCGATTGACGATATTTACAAATTGCCGTATACCGTAAAACAGGATTTGCGCGACGCGTATCCGTTCGGTATGATGGCGCGGCCGAGAAAGGATTTAGTGCGCTTACACGCGTCCAGCGCGACGACGGGCAAGCTCACGGTGGCGGGCTATACGCAAAACGACATCGACGTTTGGGGAGATTGTGCGGCGCGTTCGCTCGTGATGGCGGGCGCGGATAAGGACAGCGTTATCCACGTGGCGTACGGCTACGGCTTGTTCACGGGCGGTTTGGGTATGCACTACGGCGGCGAACACTTGGGCGCGGTGGTAGTCCCTGCGTCGGCGGGCAATACCCAAAAACAAATCCAGCTCATTTCCGATTTCGGCGCGGATATTATTTGTTGTACTCCGTCGTATATCATTTACCTGACCGAGGAAATCGAACGTTTGGGTTTGAAAATCGGTACGGATATCAAGCTCAAAGGCGGCGTATTCGGCGCGGAGGCTTGGTCGGAGGGTATGCGCGCGGACATCGAACGCCGTTTGGGGATTCGCGCTTGCGATATTTACGGGCTTTCGGAAATTGCAGGCCCGGGGGTTGCGTGCGACTGTCAATTTAAGACGGGTATGCACTTCCAAGACGACCATTTCTATCCCGAAATCGTGGACGTCAATACGCTTGAACCGTTGCCCATGGGCGAATCGGGCGAACTCGTAATCACGACGCTTACCAAAGAAGGTATGCCGCTTATCCGTTACCGTACGCGCGATATCGCGAGCTTGAACGACGATCCTTGCCCTTGCGGTAGAACGAGCGTTAAACTCAATAAAATCACGGGCAGAAGCGACGATATGCTCATTATCCGCGGCGTAAACGTATTCCCGTCGCAAATCGAAAGCGTGCTGTTAAAAGACGAAAATATCACGCCAAACTATCATATCAACGTGGATAGAGTGAATAACCTTGATACGATGGAAATCGTCGTAGAGCTTTCGCCCAATGTGAAAGTGGACGAAGTGGCGCACGTGGAAGAAATTCGTAAGAAGTTGGCTGCGAACATGGCTTCCGCGCTCTCCGTTTCAGCAAAAATCACGCTGGTTACTCCCGGTACGGTGGCGAGAAGTGAAGGCAAGGCAAAGCGTATCACGGATAATCGGAAACTTTAAAATTTAGCCAATAAGGAGCAAAAAGATGATTCAACAAATAGCGGTATTTTTGGAAAATAAAGAAGGTCGCGCGGGCGATTGCTGTAAAGTTTTAAAAGACGCGGGCGTGAATTTGTATTCGCTTTCCATTGCAGACACCAAGGAATTCGGTATTTTGCGCGTGATTGCGGACGACAACGAAAAAGCGCTTGCCGCGCTTAAAGCGGCGGGATTCTTGTCCACTATCGTCGATTTGATCGGCGTAGAAGTGCCGCACACGTCGGGCGCACTTGCGGATATTTTAATCGCGCTGGAAAACGGCGGCGTGAACGTGGAATATATGTACTCGTTCGCGGGTACGGACAACCACGCGCAAATCGCGTTTAAAACGGGTACGCCCGAAAAGGCGATTGCCGCGCTCAAAGCAGTGGGCGCAACGGTGTTGTAATGAAAAAGATAGCAAGCTTTGCCGTCAACCACGATACGCTTGAAAAGGGCATGTATATCTCGCGTGTAGACGGCGACGTAGTAACCTACGATATCCGCATGAAAATCCCCAACGGCGGCGATTATTTTTCCCCGTCCGCTGGACATACGTTTGAACACCTGTTTGCAACGTTTGCGCGAAATAGCGCGTTGGGCGATAAGGTGGTATACGTCGGTCCGATGGGTTGTAGAACGGGCTTTTATTTGCTCGTTCGCGCAGTAACGGGCGCGCAAGCGATTGCGCTCGTGCAAGAAAGTATGCGCTTTATTCGCGATTTTAACGGTGAAATTCCCGGTAATAAACGCGCGGAGTGCGGAAATTATCTCGACCACGACCTTGCGGGCGCGAAAGCACTGGCGGCGGATATGGACGGCGTATTACGGGCTTGGACGGAAAACGATTTGCGGTATAAGGAGTGAGTTATGAGCGATATTTTAGAACTGATTAAATCGCGTAGGAGCGTGAAAAAATACAAAAGCGATCCCGTACCCAAAGAACTGATTGAAAAAATCGTAGAGGCGGGTACGTACGCGCCGACGGGCAGAAACTGGCAATCGCCTATTATTCTTGCCGTGACGAATAAGGAAATTCGCGACGAGCTTTCCCGCTTGAATTTCGGTTACGATTCGGATAAGCGTATCGATCCGTTTTACGGCGCGCCGTGCGTTTTAGTGGTGCTTGCGGACAAGAGTAAACACACCTATGTATACGACGGTTCGCTGGTTATGGGCAATATGCTTTTGGAGGCGCACAGCCTTGGGCTTGGCGCGTGCTGGATACACCGCGCAAAGGAAACGTTTGAAAGCGCGGCGGGCAAGGCGATTTTGAAAAAACTCGGTATTGAAGGGGATTACGAGGGCATAGGGAACTGTATCGTGGGTTATCCCGATATGACGCCCGTAGATAAACCCCGTAAAGAAAATTGGGTGTATTATATTGATTAAAGGAGTTGAGATCATGGAAAATCAAATCATTTGTAATTGTAAACAAGTATCGGTAGCGGACATTGAAAAGGCGTTGCACGAACACGAGCATTTCGCAAACGTAGAAAAAGCGTTTGAAGAAGTGCAATTCATTACGCACTGTTCGACGGGTTGCGGCGGTTGCCACGACAAGGTTCTCGACGTAATTTCGCAGTTAATGGCGTAAAAATATGCGGGCGGGGGTATCTACGGCGTCGCTGTTTTTGCGTAAATATAACGAACAAGCGCTTCCGCTTTTAAACGACCTCGGCGTGAAAACCGCCGAGGTGTTTCTCACAACCTATTCTGAGTACGGCAGGGAGTTTGCCGAAAAGCTTGCCTCTGTGCAAGGTAACGTTTTCGTCAATTCCGTGCATATTCTAAATACGCAGTTTGAACCGCAGTTATTCAACGCGCATCCGCGCGCAAAAGCGGATGCGTTCGCATGGCTGGATAAAGTGCTGGAAAGCGCGCAGGTTTTGGGCGCGCCCTATTATACCTTCCACGGTACGGCGCGTATGAAACGCGCCGCGCGATCGGGTAAGAACGACGATTTCGATAAAATGCGCGACGGGTTTGCCGCGATTGCCAAGCGTTGCGACGAAAAGGGCGTAACGCTGTGTTTGGAAAACGTGGAATGGTCTACGTATAACCGCCCGGGGGTGTTTTCGCGGATAGCGGAAAGCGTCCCGTCTATGCGCGGCGTGCTCGATATCAAACAGGCGCGTATTTCCGAATACCCTTATGAAGATTATTTAAAGGAAATGGGCGAAAAGATTGCCTACGTGCACGTGTCCGACGTGGACGAACAGGGCAAAATTTGTCTGCCCGGGAAAGGCGTTTTCGATTTCCAAACGCTCGTCAAACGCTTGAAAGACGTCGGCTTTAACGGCAATTTGCTCATCGAAGTATATACGGGCGATTACGGCGCGGAAAGCGAGCTGAAAGTTTCTTGCGATTACTTAAACGAAATTTTGTATAAATACGGTTAATTTTTTTGTAAAATTTTGCATAAACTGTTGACAAAGTGTTTTCGCTTTGCTATAATATAAATAGGATTTAATCCTAATAAAAGGAGAAACGGTTATGAAAATTTATCAATGTGAAAAATGCAAAAAAGTGATTGTGAGCAAAGACGAGCTGCGTTTAGACGGCTGGGTGGAACTGGTAGCGGACAGCGTGGACGCGGCGAAAGAAAAGCACGTGCCGGTTATTACGACGAAGTGCAAGCAAGTGAAAGTGGACGTAGGGAGCGTAGCGCACCCGATGACGGAAGAGCACTTGATTGAATGGGTAGTTTTGGAAACGGAACAAGGCTATCAAATCAAGTATTTAAAGGCGGGGGATTTGCCCGTATGCGAATTCTCGCTTGCCGGCGGGGACAAAGCGGTGGCGGTGTACGCGTATTGCAATCTGCACGGGCTTTGGAAAGCGTAATTCATAAATTACCCTAAACAATATAGCGCGCATAACGCTTTGCGTTAAGCAGGATTAGGAGGATTATCATGATTGAAAAACAGGCGATGTATAAAATTTCGTACGGGTTGTTCGTGGTTACGGCAAAGGACGGCGAAAAGCAAAACGGTTGTATCGTGAACACGGTGAGTATGCTTACGGATAATCCCACGCGGATCGTGGTGTTCGTCAATAAGGCGAATCACACGGAAAAGTGTATTCGCGAAACGGGCAAATTCAACGTGTCCGTCTTGTCGGAAAAAACGCCTTTTTCCGTCTTTGAACAGTTTGGTTTTCAATCGGGTAAAGACGTGGATAAATTTGCGGGGAAAAGCTATCCGAAGACGGAAAACGGGCTGTATTATCTCACGGAAACTTCCAACGCCGTCATGAGTGCAAACGTAGTGGACGCGCTCGATTACGGTACGCATACGTTGTTTGTGGCGGAAGTAACGTTTGCGCAAAAGCTCTCGGACGACAAATCCGCCACGTACGAATATTACCAAGCGAATATCAAACCCAAACCCCAAGCCAAAGCGGACGGCAAGGAGAAATGGGTTTGCAAAGTTTGCGGCTACGTGCACGAGGGGGGATTGCCCAACGATTTCGTTTGCCCGTGGTGTAAACACCCCGCGTCCGATTTTGAAAAAGTACAATAATTGCCAACGTTCGCTATTCTTCCACAAATACTTTCCATAGAAAAATAAAAAATAGAAAAAAGCCCGAAAAAACCGCGAAAAAAGACTTGACAAAGTTTTCCTTTATTGATATAATAACGGAGCATAAAACAAACGCGGCGATTCGCAAAGGTGGTGAAAAGAATATGTCTACGGTAAGAGTAGGTGAAAACGAAAGCGTAGAAAGCGCGCTTCGTCGTTTTAAGAGAAAATGCTCTCGTGACGGTATTATCGGCGATTTGAGAAAGAAGGAATTTTACGAAAAACCTTCCGTAAGAAGAAAGAAGAAGTCGGAAGCCGCTCGTAAAAGAAGCAGAAACTAACGAATGAAAAGCTCACGGTTACGTGAGCTTTTTTCATGCGAAAAACACGAGAAAAAGTCGAAAAAAATCAACAAAAAAAGGAGTGAAAGGGATTATGTCGAAAGAACACACGGGCGAACGCACTTTAAAGGACGAAGCACGTCGAGCAAAATCGCGCATAAAAAGCGGGTTTTGGACGGCTTGTAAAGAGGACATGGACGAGCGTTTGGAAAACGCGCGCGCCGCAGGCGTGAACGAGAGCAAAGCGGGCAGGTATTTCGCGGAAAAAGTGAGTGCGAAAATCGCGGGCGAAAAGGAAGACGAGTTTTACTTAAAGGTCAAGCAAATGCTTGAAAACGAAGGCGAAGTTTCCAACGCGATAGGGCGGCTCACCGACAAAGCGTATTACGACACCCTTTCCTATGAAGAAAAACAGCGTTATACGCTGTCTTTAAGCGAAAAATATTTACGCGCGTTAGAGCGTTTCCGCCGCGAATGTGAATTTGAAAATCTGCACAAAGCATGATTGTCAAAGCCAAATACGCTTGCCAAAAAAGCGCGGTTATGTTATAATAATATCGTATGAACGATATTTTAGAAAAACTCAATGACGAACAGATAAAGCCCGTTCTGCAAACGGAAGGGGCTGTTTTGGTGCTTGCGGGCGCGGGGAGTGGAAAAACCCGCGTTTTAACGTCGCGGATTGCCTATCTCGTGGAAGAAAAACGCGTGCCCGATTCGGCGATTCTTGCTATTACGTTCACCAACAAAGCCGCTAACGAAATGAAAGAACGGCTTTCAAAGATCGTGGACGTTTCGCGCGCGTGGGTGTGTACCATTCACAGCATGTGCGTGCGGATTTTGCGCACGTATGCAACCGAAGTGGGGATTAACGCCAACTTTTCCATTTACAGCGAAACGGAACGCAATAACATTATCAAAAAATCCTTTCAAGAATGTGATTTCGACGACGAAAAACTCTTGAAAACGGTGAAATACCATATCGCGAACGCGAAAATGCTCGGTTACGATCCCAACCGCTACGCCGAAGAATACGCGGGAGAGCGGGAAATTGACGAGATTACGAAAGTATACACCCGTTATCAAAAACATTTGCGCGAAAATAACGCGCTCGATTTCGATGATTTATTGAACGAAACGCGGTTACTCTTGCGTAAAAACGAAGACGCGCGCGAATATTTAGGCGGAAAATTCCGTTATATTTTGGTGGACGAGTTCCAAGACACCAACGCCGTACAGTACGAGATCGTCAAGCTGCTGGCAAGCGTACACGGGAATCTTTTCGCCGTGGGCGACGACGATCAGTCCATTTACGGTTGGCGGGGCGCGAAGATTGAGAATATTTTGCATTTTGAAAAGGATTTCAAGGGCGCGAAAGTATTCAAATTAGAGCGTAACTACCGTTCGACGGGGCATATTTTAAAGCTCGCGAATACGGTTATCCGCAACAACGCGAACCGTAAGGATAAAACGCTTTGGACGGAGCAGGAAGAGGGCGAACGTGCCAAGGTGTACGAGGCGGAAGAAGAAAGCGGCGAGGCGCGGTATATCGCGCATACCATCGCGGGCTTGGTGGCGCGCGGATATAAGTATTCCGATTTTGCCGTACTTATGCGCTTGAACGCGCTCACGCGCTCGTTTGAACAAGAGTTCACGTCCGACGCTATTCCGTATAAAGTGTTCGGTGGTTTTAAGTTCTTTGAACGTAAGGAAATTAAGGACCTGCTTGCCTATTTACGGCTTGTGAACAACCCGTTCGATAGCGAAGCGGCGACGCGAATTATCAATTTCCCCAAACGCGGTATTGGCGCGAAAACGGTGGAAACGTTGCAAAATTATTCGTTTGAAAACGAGATGTCCGTATACGAGGCGTTGCTCGATTTGGACGAAATGGGCTTTACGGGCGCGACCAAACAAAAGCTTGCGGATTTCAGAACGCTTGTAAAATCGTGGATTATTTCCAGCCAAGACTTGCCCGTGAACGAGCTTGTTAAGCAAATCGTGGAAGACACGCGTATGCGCGAGGCGTACGCCGACGAATCGGACGAGAGTATCAACAAGCGCGCGAATATCGAAGAATTTATTCAATCGGTAGACGAATACTGTCGCTTGAACGAAGGCGCGACGCTCACCGATTATCTCAACCAAGTTACGCTCTCGTCGGATACGGACGAAATGGACGAAAGCGAGTACGTAACGCTCGCCACCGTGCACGCGGTGAAAGGTTTGGAATTTAAAGTGGTGTTCGTATGCGGCATGGAAGAAAATATCCTGCCCGTATCGCGCGCCGTAGGCAACGACGACGATATGGAAGAAGAACGGCGGCTTATGTACGTTGCCATCACGCGCGCAAAAGAACGCATTTGTTTTACCCGTTCCAAGAGCCGTTATCTTTATGGTAAGCGTGAACCGACGATGCGTTCGCGGTTCTTGAAAGAACTTGCGGGCGAGCTTGACTTGCCCAAAGAAACGCGCCGTACGCCTATGGGCTATGGCGATTACGACGACCCCGAAAGCTACGGCAACGACGCGTACGTAGGGGGCAGGTATGGATACAACGACGGTTACGGCGGTAGAAAAACGAGCTTTGGCGGCGGGTACGGTTCGTCGTACGGTGGCACGACGTACGGTGCGAGAGGGCAAAGCCCGTCCACGCCCAAAAAGAGCGCGGGGTTTACGTTCGGCGGCGTAGGGAAAGTGGCAACGCCGAAAATGGGCGCGGGCAAGGATTTGAGCGTGTTCAAAGTGGGCGTATCGGTCAAACACCCGAAATTTGGGACGGGGATTGTTATCAACGTTCGCGGTACGGGCTCGAATATGATTTTAGACGTAGCGTTTGAAGGTTTAGGAATAAAGCAGTTGTCCGCGTTATTAGCACCGCTCACGGTTATTCAATGAATTGCAAGGCTATGCCTTGCGTGCATTATGGAAATATTTCCACAATGACGGCGAAGCCGTCAAGTCACGAACGCGTAGCGTTCATTTCACGGCGTTAGCCATTTCACGAAACGCAACGCGTTTCATTTCATTAACCCAAGGGGGTAAAAAACATGCACGACAGAAAAAGAGAACTTGTGGATATTCTCAATAAATGGGCGCACGAATATTACGTTTTGGACGCGCCGACTGTGTCGGATAAGGAATACGACGCGTTGTACGACGAGCTCCGTCGCTTGGAAGAAGAGAGCGGCGAAGTGTTTGCCGACAGCCCCACGCGCAGAGTGGGCGGCGAACCTATCAAAGGTTTTGAGAAACATACGCATATCGCAAGGCTGTTCAGTTTGGATAAATCGGTGTCCGAAGAACAGCTCCGCGCTTTTTTGACGCGCGTGGAGAAAGCGGCAGGGCGGGAAGTTCAGTACACCGTGGAATATAAATTCGACGGGCTGACCGTTTGTTTAACGTACGAAAACGGCGCGTTCGTGCGCGCGACGACGCGCGGCAACGGCGTCGTGGGTGAAGACGTAACCGAGCAGGTTTTAACCATTCCGTCCTTCCCTTTAAAAATCGCGTATCAAGGCACTTTGGAAGTGCGCGGCGAAGCGGTTATCCGCTTGTCCGTTTTGGAAAAATACAACGCTACGGCGACGGAAACGCTCAAAAACGCGCGCAACGCCGCGGCGGGGGCGATTCGTAATCTCGATCCGAAAATCACGAAATCGAGAAAGCCGGATATCTATTTCTACGATATCAATTATAACTCGGACGGGGAAGAATTTTCGCAAGTGCAAGCGCACGATTTTCTCGTCGCGCAGGGCTTTAAAGTGTTCCCGTATTTCCGCGTTTGTAAAAGCGCGGACGAAGTGCTTGCCGCCGTTGCGGAGATTGAAAAAGAACGCAAAGTCATCGACGTACTGACGGACGGCGCGGTGATTAAGGTGGACGACGTTGCCGTGCGCGAAGATATGGGCGCAACGGATAAATTCCCGCGTTGGGCGATGGCGTATAAGTTTGAAGCGGAAGAAGTAACGACGATCGTAAAAGACGTCGTTTGGCAGGTGGGCAGAACGGGCAAATTAACTCCGTTGGCGCATTTACAGCCCGTTGAGC
This sequence comes from Clostridiales bacterium, assembly GCA_015055545.1. Classification (GTDB taxonomy): domain Bacteria; phylum Bacillota; class Clostridia; order Christensenellales; family Borkfalkiaceae; genus Scatosoma. Next base: position 4,093 of record SVHY01000011.1, on the reverse strand, counting down.
TGGGCGGGGCGACGGTTGCGAGGGCAACGCTGAATAATTACGGCGACATTTTGCGTAAAGACGTGAAAATCGGCTCGCGCGTGCTCGTCCGCCGTTCTAACGAAGTTATCCCCGAAATCTTGGGCGCGACGGAGCACACGCAAAAGAGCCGTGAAGTAGAAAAACCTTGCGTTTGTCCCGCTTGCGGCACGGCGGTGGCAGAAAACGGTGCACACCTGTTTTGCCCGAACAGAGAATGTCCGCCGCGGATCGTTGCCGCGCTCGATCATTACGCGAGCAAGAACGCCATGAACATAGACGGATTTTCAGAGAGTACCGCGCAAGTTTTGCTCGAAAAGCGCGGCGTGAAGAAGTTTTCCGATTTATACCGTTTGAAAAGAGAGGATTTTGCGGATTTGGACGGTTTTAAAGACAAGAAAATCGACAATTTATTGACGGCAATCGAAAAGAGCAAAACCCCGACGTTGGACGCGTTTATCTTCGCAATCGGCGTGGAGGGGGTAGGCAGGGTTGCGGCGAAAGACCTTGCGGCGAAATTCGGAAGCGTGGACGCATTGACAAAAGCGACGAAAGACGAGCTGGTGCAAATGGAAAATATCGGCGAGATTACCGCGGACGATATCGTGGGATATTTCCAAAACCAAGACAACTTAAACGAGCTTGCGGCGTTGCAAAACGCGGGCGTTGTACCCGTTTGGTTGAACGAAAAAACGGACGGCGTATTCTCGGGCGAGGTGGTTGTTTTAACGGGTACGCTTTCGGGGTATAAGAGAAGTGAAGCGCAAAAGCTCATTGAGGCGCGCGGCGGCGAATGTTCGTCGTCGGTAACGGCAAAAACGACGCTCGTGCTTGCGGGCGACGACGCGGGCAGTAAGCTGGAAAAAGCGAAAAAGTTGGGCGTTCGGATTATCGACGAAGAAGAATTTAACAAACTTTTGCAAGAATAATGCACTTTTTTATAAAAAAAAGTGAAAAGCAGGGAATAGCACTTGAAATTTCAAAAAATATTTGCTATAATATGAGAACGAAAGCGAAAACGGGAGAAAAAGCGTATGTTGAGTATGACGGGCTACGGCAAAGGCGGATACGATCAAGACGGGTTGGAGTTGACCTGTGAGATAAAGACGGTGAACAACCGTTATTTGGACGTTTCCATCAAAGCCCCGCGCGTGTTCGCGGCGTACGAAGACGTAATCCGTTCGCTTGTGAAAGAAAAACTCACGCGCGGCCACGCCGACGTGTTTATCACGCTCAAAGACAAACGCGAAAAGCCGACGGCGCTTTCGGTGGATAGCGCGCTTGCTGCTTCCTACGTGGCGGCGGCAAAGCAAATCAAGGATTTGTTTCCCGAGCTTGTAGACGATTTAACGCTCACGTCCGTGTTGCGTTATCCCGAAGTTTTGAAAGCGGAAGATACGACGGTTTTGGACGAGAGCATGATAACGGCGCTCAAAACCGCGCTTGGCGGGGCGCTTGATTCGCTCAATCAAATGCGGCTTGTGGAAGGCGAGAAGTTGAAAGAGGATATGCTCTCCCGTGTGGCGACGATTGAAAAGCTGGTGGCAGAAGTTGCACTGCGCGCGCCCGTGGTTGCGGCGGCGTATAAGGAAAAACTCACGACAAGGGTAAAGGAATACCTTGCTGGCGTGAACGTGGACGAGAGCAGGATTTTGACGGAAGTAGCGGTGTTCACGGATAAGAGCAATATCGACGAAGAGCTTACGCGGTTGCGTTCACATATTCAGCAATTTAGGGATATTTGCAAGGAAAAGGTCGTGGGTAGAAAACTTGACTTTTTGGTGCAGGAATTTAACCGTGAGGCGAATACGACTTGTTCCAAGAGCAACGACGTGGAAATCACGCGTTTAGGGCTTGCCTTGAAAAACGAGATTGAAAAGGTGCGAGAACAAGTTCAAAATTTGGAATAACGAACGGAGAAAACGAATGAAAAATATACTGATGGTGGTATCCGGTCCGTCGGGCGTTGGGAAAGGCACGCTAGTCAAAACGCTGATAAAACGCCGCGCGGACGTTGTGGAATCCGTTTCGTGTACCACGCGCGCGCCGAGAGAAGGCGAAGTGCACGGCAGGGAATATTATTTCTTGGACAAAGCGGAATTTTTAAAACGGATTCAAGAAAACGATTTTTTGGAATACGACGAACATTTCGGGAATTTTTACGGTACGCCCAAATCGTTCGTGCAAGAAGAGCTCAAAGAAAAATCGGTGATTTTGGAAATAGACGTGGTGGGCGCGTTGAACGCGAAAAAAGCGTTCCCCGATTGCGTGCTGGTTATGATAGCCCCGCCGTCGGTTGCGGAGCTGAAAAAACGTTTGCAAGGTCGTGGCACGGAAACGGACGAACAAATCGAAAATAGGCTTTCGCGGCTAGAGTATGAACTCTCGCAAAAGGATAAATACGATTTCGTCGTCGTCAACGACGAGTTGGAACGGGCTTTACAAGAGCTGGAAGATATTATCGACAAAGCAAAATTAGAAAAATAACACAAAAAGGAGTGTAAACAAATATGATTAACGAACCTTCGGTAGACGTAATGATTCGCAAACTGGGCACGGAAGAAGAACCGATTAGCCGTTACGCGCTTTGCACGGTTGCGGCAAAACGTGCGCGTCAAATCATCGAAACGGAAAAGAATGCGGGTATCACCGATTCGACGGGTAAGGATAAAGAACTTCTTACCGCTTGCAAGGATATTGCGGAAGGCAAAGTCGTAATAGCCAAGGATTAAAAAAATCGCTCCGCACGGAGCATTTTTTTATCATGAATTGAAAATTTCAATGCATGCAAGCGGGGCTTGCAATTCATTTTAACAGGCGGGAACGGTGCAAATGATAGCGGAAGTTATCGTAGATATCGCGGCTAGCGAAACGGATAGAATATACGATTATCTCTGCGACGAAACAACGATCGTCGGCAGTCGCGTTCGCGCGCCGTTCGGCGGTAAAATCGTGCCCGGGTTCGTCATGCGCGTGAAAAATACCACCGATTATCCCGTAGAGAAACTCAAAAAAGTGCTGCCCTGCTCGGACGAATTACCTGCGTTAAGTAGTGAATGTTTAGCCTTGGCGGAAAAAATCACGGCAAGATACCGCGTACCCAAAGCGTTGACGTTGCGCTTGTTTTTGCCGACGGAAATGCGGACGGGGAAAGTACGCGAGCTCATGCGGAACTATGCGGAACTTATCGTGCCGCTTTCGGAGTTGAAGTTGCCCAAAACCGCAAAAAATCAGCTTGGCGTAGCGGAATACCTTGCTCAAAACGGTAAAACCGATTGCGCGTATTTGAACAGTGCGTTCCAAGGCGGCGTAGCCGGTTTGGAAAAGAAAGGATACGTGCGTATCACCAAAGAACAAATTTTCCGTGATCCGTATAAAACGCTGGATAGAGAAAACGTTTTGCACGTTTTGACGGACGATCAAAACCGCGCCGTAAAAACGATTGAAACGGACGAAAGAACGGTACAGCTTATTCACGGGGTTACGGGTAGCGGTAAAACGGAAATTTATTTGACGTTGATTGCCAAGTGCTTACGCGAGGGGAAAAGTTCGATATTTTTAGTACCTGAAATCTCGCTTACGCCGCAAATGCTTGCGCAGCTTCGCGCGAGGTTTGGGAAAAACGCGGCGATTTTGCACAGCGGACTTTCCGCGGGCGAACGTTTTGACGAATGGTGGCGACTCCGCACGGGCGAAGCGAAAATCGCTATCGGGGCAAGGAGCGCGATTTTTGCGCCGCTCGAAAACTTGGGCGTTATCATTATCGACGAAGAACACGACGGTAGCTACGTAAGCGAAAGCGCGCCACGTTATAACACGTTCGACGTAGCATACTTGCGCGCAAAATATAACGGTTGCAAGCTCGTTTTGGGTAGCGCCACGCCGTCGGTGGATACGTATAAACGGGCGGTGGATAAAGAATTTTCGCTCATTCGCTTGGATAAGCGTATCAATAAACGCCCGCTCCCTGAAATCGTGATAGCGGATATGCGCAGAGAAGTACGACGGGGGAATAATACGGCGTTTTCCGTTGCGCTCAAAGACGAACTGGAAAAATGCCTTGCGGCGGAAAACG
>SVHY01000055.1 GCA_015055545.1 Clostridiales bacterium | reverse complement strand
GTCGCAATTACATTATACTAAATCGGAGTTTTTATTTCAACTCATCGGTTAACCTCTACCGAACCACGCGACTATCGCGTGGTTTTCTTGCGCAATTCCGAAAACAGAATTGCGCTATACAATAAAAAACCTTTCCAAACTCGGAAAGGTTTTTTTATACACAATTTATAATGCATTTATTAAAAACTGTCGTTTTTAATACGGTTTATGCCCGTACAAGCCCTCTACGTTATCCGAATATTTCTTCATACGCTCGCATTGTTTAAGGTCAAAGCTTTCGTCCAATTTCTCAATTTCTTTCTTTTGTTCTTTGGAAAGCTTGGTGGGCACTTCCACGAGTACGCGCAAAATCAAGTTGCCCGTGCCGCCGCGCGCCGAACGAATACCCTTACCGCGAATGGTGAATACCTGCCCGCTTTGCGTGCCTTCGGGAATGGTAAAATCAAACGTGTCGTCAATGGTCGGCACTTTCACTACGCCGCCAAGCGCCGCGGTTTTATAGGAAATAGGAAGTTCCACTTTTAAATCAAACTGATCGCGCACGAAAATTTTATGCGGTTCTACGCGGAATACGATAATCAAATCCCCGGGCACACCGCCGTTTGGTGCTGCTTGCCCCATGCCCTTTTTTTTCATATAGCTGTTCGTATTCACGCCAGCGGGAATATCGAGCGTAACCGTCGTTTCCGCGCGCTGCGCGCCTTTGCCCTTACAATCGGGGCATTTTTCTTTTATCGTTCTGCCGCTACCGTTACAATCGGGGCAAACGCTTTGACGAATAGTACGCCCGAACATGGTGTTTTGCACCTGCTGCACTACGCCCCTGCCTTGACACTTACTACACGTGGAATATTCCGTACCGTTCTTCGCGCCCGTACCGCGACAAGCCGCGCACGGTTCGTTGCGCATATACGAAAAGCTTTTTTTACAGCCTTTCGCCGCGTCCATAAAGGACAACGTCATTTCCTTTTGAATATCTTCACCCACTTCGCTCCGCGCCGTTCTGCTGCCGCCAAAGCCGCCGAACCCGCCGCCGAAAATATCGCTGAAAATATCTCCAAAGCCGCCGAATCCGCCTTCAAAACCGCCAAAGCCGCCCATGCCGGGGTGTTCCAGTTCGTAATCGTACGCCGCGCGTTTTTGGCTATCGGAAAGCGTTTCGTTCGCTTCGTTGATTTCCTTGAACTTTTCCGCCGCCTCCGCGTTGCCTTGGTTTCTATCGGGGTGGTATTTCATCGCAAGTTTACGATACGCCGATTTAATTTGTTCAGGCGTTGCTTTTTTATCCACGCCAAGAATATCGTAATAATTTTTCTTATCTGCCATAGTAATAGCTCCGTTTTATAGCGTTTACGGGTTTGACAACCGCCAAACCCGAAACATACTCTTTTTAAGGATTATTGATGGAATTCCGTATCGCCGTCCGTGCCGCCGTTTGCGTTAGGGTCAGCGCCAGCCGCGCCGCCGTTCGCTTGATAGAGCTTTGCAACAACGGGTTGAATGTCTTGCATCAACTTTTCGTAAGCCGCCTTAATTCTGTCGTCATCGTCGCTTTCAAGTTCCGTCTTTGCCGCGTCGATAGCCGCTTGCAAGGTTCCCTTATCGTTTTCGTCCAGCTTGTCGCCCGCGTCTTTCATCGTTTGTTCCACTGAGAAAATCATGCCGTCAAGCTTGTTCTTGTTATCCACTTTTTCCTTACGTTTCTTGTCTTCTTCCGCGAACTGTTCCGCCTCTTTAACCGCCTTATCGATTTCCTCTTCGGAAAGGTTCGTAGACGAGGTAATCGTGATATCCGTCGATTTACCCGTACCCTTATCCTGCGCGGTTACGTGTACGATACCGTTTGCGTCGATATCGAACGTTACTTCGATTTGCGGAATCCCACGGGGCGCGGGTGCAATACCCGTCAACATGAAGTTTCCAAGCGTTTTGTTGTCCTTGCAGAACTCACGTTCGCCTTGCAATACGTGAATATCCACGCTCGTTTGATTGTCCGCCGCCGTCGAGAACACTTGGCTCTTCTTAACGGGAATGGTCGTGTTTCTGTCGATAATTCTCGTGAACACGCCGCCGAGCGTTTCAATACCCAAGGAAAGCGGGGTTACGTCTAACAAGAGCACGTCTTTTACTTCGCCCGTCAAAACGCCGCCTTGTACCGCCGCGCCGATTGCCACGCATTCGTCGGGGTTGATACCCTTGAACGGTTCTTTACCCGTAATTTCCTTAACCTTTGCAACAACCGCAGGCATACGCGTCGAACCACCGACGAGAATAACCTTGTCTATATCGCTATACGAAAGTCCAGCGTCGCGCATAGCCGCTTTCATCGGCTCAACCGTGCGGTTCAAAAGATCCGCGGTCATCGTTTCAAATTTCTGCTTGGTAATGGTTACGTCCAAGTGTTGCGGTCCTTCCGCGCTCATGGAAATGAATGGAAGATTCACATTGGAAGAGCTCATACCCGAAAGCTCGATTTTCGCTTTTTCCGCCGCTTCTTTCAAACGTTGCATAGCCATCTTGTCTTTGGACAAATCGATAGCGTGAGATTTTTTGAACTCGTCAACGAGATATTCAATGATTTTGTTATCCCAGTCGTCGCCGCCGAGCTTGGTGTCGCCGTTAGTAGCCAAAACTTCAAACACGCCGTCGGAAATTTCAAGAATGGAAACGTCGAACGTACCGCCGCCAAGGTCGTAAATCATAACCTTGCCGCCCTTGTCCTTATCCAAACCGTACGCAAGCGCCGCTGCGGTGGGTTCGTTGATGATACGGAGCACGTTCAAGCCCGCGATTTTACCTGCGTCTTTGGTAGCTTGACGTTGGCTGTCGGAGAAGTATGCAGGGCACGTGATAACCGCTTCGGTTACCTTTTGCCCAAGATACGCTTCCGCATCCGCTTTCAGTTTTGCAAGGGTCATCGCCGAAATTTCTTGGGGCGAATAATCCTTATCGTCGATTTTCACTTTATAATCCGAGCCCATATGCCGTTTAATAGAAATAACGGTTTTGTCGGGGTTTGCAACGGCTTGACGTTTAGCCGCTTGCCCAACGACACGCGATCCGTCCTTTTGGAACGAAACGACGGACGGAGTCGTTCTTGCGCCTTCCGCGTTTGCGATAACGACGGGTTCACCGCCTTCCATAACCGCCACGCACGAGTTGGTAGTACCAAGGTCAATACCGATAACTTTACCTGCCATAATAATTTTACACTCCTTTTTTTAAGTAGTTGCGGTGTTTTTGTCGCCGCGATTTTATTTACATTGTATATTTAACCCGCCCAGCGTGCGTTTAAACACAAAACGCAAAATATTTTTATTTTTTTTGCATTTATTTCTATTACGCGCCTCAATAAGGGGTCAAAGAACAGTGTTCCTTGACCTTAATTATGCATTGTGCATTATGCATTCAAAAATCCCTTGCATTTTTTACGCGCGCGGTGTATAATAGTGGTATGGACTGGAAGAAATTTGAAGAACAAGACTTTGCAAAACTTTACGATTTTATGCGCCCGCTGTGGCACGATACCTACAAAGAAATTTTATCGACCGAGCATATCGATTTTCTCATCGATAAATATTTCTCGCCCCTGCATATCACAGCGTTTAGAAAACAAGGCTACCGTTATTATAAACTCGAAAACGAAAACGGGCTTTGCGGCGTACTTGTATTCGTTTTGCGCGAAACGGGCGTGTTTATGGACAAGCTGTATCTTGCTCCCACCGCGCGCGGAAAAGGCTACGCCACAGCCGCGTTTGCCTTAATGTCGAGCGTACACCCCACCGTAACGCTCAACGTCAATCAAGCCAACGCCCGCGCTTTGCGCTGTTATCAAAAGAACGGTTTTCAAATCATCGCGGAAGATAAAATCACGTTTGGCGATAATATGGTGAACGTCGATTATATCATGCAAAAGAAAAATCTCGGTTGATACCCTAACCGAGATTTTTTTCATTATCGTTTTTTCTTATAAGCACATAAGTCCAATGCCGCCGATAAATAACGCAGACGTCATCGCAAGCAAGAACACGCAAAGCAGTTTGTTATCCTTTTCTTTGCATTTCAAGCCGAACACGAACGCTACTACCGCCGCACCGACACCAAACACCGACCAAACGAATCCAACGTACGCTCCCCAACCGATATTGAGTATATCCGTAGGCGTGGTATATTGCGAATAGCTGTAATTTGCCAACGTATCGTAATAGATACCGCCGATACCAAGCAGATAGAACATTACCGTCGCACAAATCAAGCCGATTGTGATAAACGCGAAAATGTTAAAGAGTTTTTCTTTCTTTTCTTCGGACATCGGTTCACGCGGAACAACGAGCGCGGGCGCAGGTTGCGTATACGGTTGCGCGTATTGTTGCTGCGCGTACGGCTGTTGTGCGTAAGGCTGCGTATACGCCGTTTGTTCGTACACGGGTTGCGTAGGTTGCGTAGGCTGAACGGGTTGTTCGTAAGCAGGTTGCGCAGGTTGTTCGGGCGCAGTTTCTTTCAAAATACCGCCGCAGTTAGTACAAGCGAACGCATTGTCGTCTACTTGTTGACCGCAAAATTTACAAAACATAATATAATCTCCCTTTTTTGTTTATAACTTTATTATAATACATATTCCTATGCCTGTCAAGCAAAAAACTCGGCGATTGCCGAGTTTTCGTATTTTTTGTCGAATTTATTAAAAGAGTTCCTTTTTCAGATACACCGAATCTTCCTTAGTGATTTTGCGAATAACCCGACAGGGATTGCCTGCCGCGAAAACGTTGTCGGGGATATCGCGCGTAACCACGCTACCTGCGCCGATAACGGAATTTTCGCCTATCGTCACGCCGCCACAAACGGTTACGCAAGACGCCAGCCAAACGCCGTTTTTGATATGGATAGGCTTTGCGTATTCCAAATCGTATTTCGTGCCGTCCGCTTTTACTCTGCTTTTCCGTTCGCTCGCAAGCAACGGGTGCACGGGCGGAGCTAACGTGCAGTTCGGGCCGATAAATACGTCGTCGCCAAGGACTACGGGCGCGCAATCGAGCACGGTCAAATTATAATTGATAAAACACCGATCGCCCGTTTTGGTATTCACGCCGTAATCGAATTGAACGGGTTCGTTTATCGTACAGTCCTTTCCAAGATTAGGTATGAGTTCTTTTAAAATCGCCGCGCGTTTTTCATCTTCGCCGACGTCTAAAAGGTTATACGCTTTCACTAGCCGCCGCGTTTTCACGTACTGCGCCGCAAGCTCGGGTGCGGAAATATCGTACAGTTTCCCCGCGAGCATTTTTTCTCGTTCCGTCATAGTCGTACTTCCTTATTGCGTAACGATAACTTGCGCGTAGCGCAACACTTTTTCGCCTTTTTTATAGCCCTTTACGTACACTTGTTTCACGACACCGCTTTCTTCGCCGTTTTCAGCGGGCATAGCCATAATCGCTTCGGCATACGTCGCGTCGAACGCTTGTCCAAGCGGGTTAATTTCTTCCACGCCCTCGCCTTCGAGCACTTTTTTATACGCGGAAAGCACCATTTCCACGCCTTCTTTCGTCTTTTCGTCCGCGCACGCCGCCAAGGCGCGTTCCAAGTTATCGCCGATAGGAAAGAGCGCGGCGATTACGTCGTTTCTACCCTCTTGGTAACGTTGTGCCGCTTGGTTTTGCGTTCTGCGACGGTAGTTTTCGTATTCAGCGGTAACGGCGTACCATTTCCGCTTGCTTTCTTCTGCCTCGGCAAGCGCTTTATCGATTTCTTCCTGCGCTTTTTTGGGGAGCGTTTTTTTCTTCTTTTCGTCTTTTACTTCCGCCGTTTCTTGCGGTTGTTTCAATTCTTCGTTTTCCATAATTTCACCTGCCATTATTTATAACACCCTTTGCCGTGTTTTAAACGGTTTTCTTCAAATTTCCAAATGCGCGAATTTATCGCGGTTAGAATAACGGTAGAAAATCGCTTTCCTACCAATCACCGCAACGGGCACGGCGTCTAAAAGCTCGGCTACGTTTTCCGCAAGATTTCTCGCGTCGTCGTCCGCCGTTTCTAAAATATTCACTTTAATAAGTTCGCGTGCGTCCAGCGCGTCGGAAAGCGTTTTCAATAAATTGTCGGTAATCCCGCTTTTCCCGATTTGCGTAACGGGCGACAAATTCGCCGCAAGCGATTTCAATTTACTTCTTTGTTTACTCGTAATGTTTTCACTGGTAATAATCGTCATGGTAAAGTCCTTTTTAATGCATAATGCTAAATGCTTAATGCATAATTGTTGTAAAAATTATAAATATTAGCCGCAATCTTATCGTTTGACGGCAGAGATACGAGCAAGACACGAAAGGTGCGGATTGCCCGACGGGAGCGTACATAGACGTACGTGAGCAAGGGCAAACGCAAACCTGACAAAGTATTGCGACGTATATATGCCGTCAAGGAATGAAGTCGAATTCTACGTCGCCGATCGACACCGTGTCCCCTTCCGTACAACCCATTTTGGAAAGTTCTTTGATAACCCCACGCAGGCGCAAGACTTTTTGGAAATACTGCATAGAATCGGGGTTATTCAAAGCTACGTTTCTACAAAGCATATCCACTAAACCACCCACTACGACGAACACGCCGTCGTCGTCGCGGAAAATTTCAAAGCTCAAATCTTCGTTGGGTTGGTAGGTAAATTCTTCGTCTACGGGTACGGGTTCGACGGGCGGAAGCGTGGAAAGCACTTCAAATATGCCGTCGAGCAGTTCTTTCGTTCCCTCGCCCGTAATCGCGGAAATGGGGAAAATCTTGTATTTGCGCCCGTATTTTTTCTTGAACGCTTTCAAGTTCTCGTCCGCACCGAAAATATCGCATTTGTTGCAAACGATAACCTGCGGCAAGGTAGCCAACACTTCGCTGTATTCTTTGAGCTCTGCGTTTATTTTTTGGAAATCTTCGATAGGGTCGCGACCTTCACAACCCGAAATATCGACGAGATGACACAGCATACGCGTACGTTCGATATGTCGTAAAAAGTCGTGCCCCAGCCCCGCGCCTTGCGCCGCGCCTTCGATAAGTCCTGGAATATCCGCCGCTACGAACGATTTTTCGTAGTAGCGCACTACGCCAAGATTGGGCGAAAGGGTGGTGAAATGGTAGTTGGCGATTTTGGGTTTTGCCGCGGAAATCTTGGAAAGGAGCGTGCTTTTCCCAACGTTGGGAAAGCCTACGAACCCAACGTCCGCAATCACTTTCATTTCCAAAATCACGTAATGGCTTTTTACTTTT
>SVHY01000010.1 GCA_015055545.1 Clostridiales bacterium | reverse complement strand
CTATTTGCGGGCAGTGTTCGGGATAATATTTTGTACGGTTCGCCTGAAAAATTGGAAGAAGAGATGATTTTGGCGGCGAAACGCGCGAATATCCACGAATTCGTTATGACGTTGCCAAACGGTTACGATACGGAAGTGGGCGAACGCGGCGTAAAACTTTCGGGCGGGCAAAAGCAACGCATTTCCATAGCGCGGGCATTTTTAAAAAATCCGCCGATCTTGATTTTGGACGAGGCGACGAGCGCGCTAGATAATATGACGGAAATGCAAGTGCAAGCGGCTCTTTCCGAGCTTTCAGTCGGCAGAACGACGATTGTCGTTGCGCATAGACTCTCCACCGTGAAAAACGCCGATGAGATTCTCGTTGTGACGGGTGGGAAGATTACGGAACGCGGTTCGCATGAACAACTGATTAAAAACGGCGGTTTGTATGCGGAATTGTACCGCTATCAATTTAAAGAATAGGGTAAATGTTTATGAAGAAATCAGTGATATTGTATACGGACGGCGCGTGTTCGGGAAATCCTGGGATAGGTGGCTATGCAGGTATACTTATCTATGGTAAAGTAGAGCGAGAATACAGCGGCGCGGACGCGCAAACGACGAATAACCGCATGGAGGTTTTGGCGGTAATCGAGGGACTGAAACGTTTAAAAGAACCGTGCAAAGTAGATATATTTAGCGATTCGGCGTATACGGTCAATGCGTTTTTGGAGGGCTGGATTTACGGTTGGAAGAAAAACGGTTGGAAAAAGGCGGACGGAAAGGCGGTGCAAAACGTGGATTTGTGGGAAGAATTATACAACCTTACGAAAATTCACGAAATTACCTTCCACAAAGTTGCAGGACACGCGGATAATGAACGGAATAACCGTTGCGATGGTTTAGCGCGCGCGGCAATCAAAGAACTTAGAAAAACCTTATCTGTATTAGACGAAGAACAGTCGCTCGATTGATATTTTTTCATAAAAACCGTAATACTATAATATATGTATAGTATTTCTCAAAACAAGAAAGGGGTTCAGATGAACGGAACGGAACAACAAACGGAAAGAAAAACGATTAGTTTCGTTTTGTTATTTTTCGTATTGACGGCAGCATGTATAACGTTTGCCGCTCTTTGTTTTTTCCAAACGGAAAGCGAAATTTTTGTGAAACACGCAACGTTGTTTACCGTTTTGGCGTGCGTATTTTTATGCGCGTTATGCGCCCTGTCTATAGTTTTTCTAATTAAAAAGAAAGAAACGCTAGCTAAAACGATGATAAGCGTATACGTTTTTTTGCTTTTTTGTCTGTTGGTTTGGTTTATATTGCTTAAAACGGGCTTTTTTGAAATAATACGTGATGCGGGCAGTTTGCAAAGTTATATCGAAAGCGCGGGTGTTTGGATGCCTTTGTTTTATATCCTTTTGCAGTATTTGCAAGTGGTCGTTTTGCCTATTCCTAGCCTTGTCAGTACTGTGGCGGGCGTTGCATTGTTCGGACCGTTTTACACTGCGTTATATAGTTTGCTTGGCATTATGCTCGGTTCGCTGACGGCGTTTTTGATCGGGCGAAAGCTGGGGAATAAAGCAGTTGCGTGGATGGTAGGCGAAGACTCGCTACAAAAATGGCAGAAAAAACTGAAAGGCAAAGACAATTTTATCCTTACGCTCATGTTCTTATTGCCGCTCTTTCCCGACGATATTTTATGCTTTATCTCGGGGCTTTCCTCTATGTCGTTTCTATATTTTATCATTATGGTATTTCTTTGTCGTGTTTTAGCGATTGCAACGACTTGTTATTCCATTAATTTTATTCCGTTTGATACGTGGTGGGGGCTTTGTATATGGGGCGCATTATTTATCGCGGTGATTACGGCGTTTATATTGATTTATAAAAATTTGGATAAAATTCAAGCCGCATTTGCAAAGCGGTTCAAAAAGAAAAAATAATTTCTTTCATAAATTTATCGGCGACGTGGTATACTGTGTATATACACAAACCGTTAATGCAAAAAGTTAATAGTATAAAAAGTTTTAATCGACAATGCGAATAACGGTTTGTTGTAAACAATCGCATCGTCGATTTTTTTATGAAAAAATAAAAAATGTTTTGTTATTTACTTGCATTTTTTAAACGTTTGCGGTATAATGGTAACTGGTAGAGATTGGTCAAAAAATTAAAATGTTGCCATTTTTCGACGAATTTGTACTGAAAATTTCGGAGGACTTATCATGGATAAAATTCAACTACTGCAAGAAAGAAAGGCTAAACTTGCAGAAGCGGGAAAAGAGATTCGTCAACGTATCAACGCGATCGTCGATGAAAACAGTTTTGTCGAACTGTCCGCGTTTAGCTTTTCGAAAAACGAGTTTTACGGATTAGAAGCTGCGGGCGAAGGCGTAATTACAGGCTTTGCGACGATTGGCGATTATCCGTTCTACGTCGTAGCACAGAATTTCAGCGTTCTTTCCGGTGGCGTATCCAAAGCAAATTGCGATAAAATCGTCAAATGCTTGGAAACGGCGGAAAAGAATTCTACGCCCGTTTTGTATCTGTTGCACACGCAAGGCGTACAGGTCGGCGAAGGCGTAACCGTATTAGAAGGGCTTGGCAAATTGCTTTCTAAGAGCACGCAACTTAAGGGTATCGTACCGCAATATGTCGTTGTAGACGGCGAAGTGTACGGTTCTGCGGCAATGCTCGCCGCGGTTGCGGATTTCACTTTCTTCTTGGATAAGAAGAGTGTTTTGGCTATCAACAGTCCTTTCGTTTTGTCTGCTAAATCAGGCAAAAACGTTGCTAAGGAAGAAATCGGTAGCGCAAAAGCGCTTGCTAAAACGGGTATTCCTGCGTTTGAAATTGCGGATATCGCAGAAGTTAGAACGAATATCCTTGCTATTAGCGAACTTATGGCGACGCCTTGTATCGACGCGGAACTCAACGAATCCGTACCTGCTTTGAACGCAGTAAGCGATGCGGCAACGCTCATGACGATTTTTGAAAATCCGTTGGAAATTTGGGCTGGTTGTGAATCGGACGTTAAAACGGTGCTTGGTAGAATCGGCGGTATTTCCGTTGCTGCGGTTGTATTCGATGGTGGTGAAAACGGCGTGGAATTGAACGCGGCAAAACTCGCGAAAATCAATAACTTCATGGAATTCGTATGTTGCTACGGTTTGCCGTTTATTACGTTTGGCGACGTGAAAGGCATTTGCCCTTGTAGTTGTGTAAATAACAGCCGCGTTATGAAAGAAGCGGCTGAATATCTCAACTTGCTCGATACGATTGATACGGCGAAAATCGCGGTCGTATATAAGAAAGCGGTGGGTTTGGGCTATTCGTTGTTTGCCTCTAAGTCGGTTGGGTTTGATTACACTTGTGCGTTTGCTAACGCGAAAATCGCATTATTTGACAGCGTAGCAGGCGCTCAAATCGAATTAGGCGACGAAAAAGCGGATAAAGCGGCGCTTGCGGAAAAATACGCGGATGAGAACGCCGACCCGATTAACGCGGCGAAAGACGGTTATATCGACGCGATTATCGAACCGCAGTTTGTAAAGCAGTATTTGATTGCGTCCTTGCAAATGCTTGCAAGATAAGGAGTGATTATGTTAGCGAATTTATTGGACACTACGGTCGATCAATATATTTCTAATGGTACGGCGTTGTTGTACGCATTGGTTGGCTTTTTCGTTGTTTTCATAGGGATTGCGTTCTTGATTTTGGTCGTTTGGGCGGTCGGTAAGATTATGTCGAAAAACACCGCGCAAGCAAAACCTCAAAAACAAGAAAAACCCAAAACTGTGGAAACGGTTAAGGAAAGTATAGCCGTTGCCGATGCGGATATCGTATCGGAAGAAACGCTTGCGGTTATTACGGCGGCGCTGATGGCGTACTATCAACAAACGAATCCCAAATGTGAATTTACAGTAAAAAGAATTAAAAGAATTTAAGGAGAAAAGAAAATGCGTAATTTTGTTATCACGGTAAACGGTAAATCTTATCAAGTAGGTGTAGAAGAAGTTGGGGCGAGCGTATCTGCGCCCGTCGTATCTGCTCCCGTAGCGGCGGCACCTGTTGTTGCGCCCGTTACAGCGGCTCCCGTAGCAGCTCCTGCAGCTCCCGCTCCCGTAGCGGCAGCACCTGCAAACGGCGAAAAAGTGCTTTCCCCGTTCCCCGGGCTTATTAAAAACTTGCTCGTGGAAGGCGGTGCAACGGTTAAAAAGGATCAACCGATTCTCGTGCTTGAAGCTATGAAAATGGACAACGATATCACCGCGCCTTGCGACGGTGTCGTAACCTTCCAAGTTGCAAAAGGTGCAAACGTAGAATCCGACGCGGTTTTGGCTGTTATCGGTTAAGAAAGGTAGGCGATTATGCAAACGAATTTACTTTCTATTTTTACCGAACTCGGTGAAATGTTCGCTAATTTAGGGCGTTCGACAGGGTTTGCAAACGGAACGTGGCAAAACTACGTTATGCTTTTGGTTTCGTTTGTCTTGTTCTACCTTGCGATAGTCAAGAAATTCGAACCGCTTTTGTTGTTGCCGATTGCGTTCGGTATGTTCTTGATTAATCTCCCCGGTGCGTACGATATCCTGTGGGGAGAATATGCCGGCGAAGCGCACGGATACAACGACGTAATCCCTGAATCTCGCGGACTTTTGTGGTATCTGTTCTACGGCGTGCAAAACGTTATCTACCCGCCGCTTATCTTCCTTGGAATCGGCGCGATGACTGACTTTGGACCGTTGATTTCTAACCCCAAGAGTATGATTATCGGTGCGGCAGCACAGTTTGGCATTTTTATGACGTTGTTCGGCGCGATCGTGCTTGGTTTCGACCTTGCGGCTGCTTGCTCCATTGCAATTATCGGCGGCGCGGACGGACCTACGGCGATTTATTTAACACAATCGTTGTCGCAATATACGTCGCAAGATTTGTTGTCGGCAATTGCGATTGCGGCGTATTCGTATATGGCTTTGATTCCCATTATTCAAAAGCCGATTATGAAATTGCTCGTTCCCAAGAAAGAACGCCAAATCAAAATGAAACCGCTTCGTACGGTAAGCAAACTCGAAAAGATTATTTTTCCGATTGTCGTAACGTTGGTCGTCGGTTGTTTGTTGCCTGACGCCGTGCCTTTGCTCGGTATGCTTATGCTCGGTAATTTACTTAAAGAATCGGGGGTATGCGACAGACTTTCTTCGCAGGCGCAAAACGGACTTATGAATACCGTTACGATTTTCTTGGGTGTTTCCGTTGGTTGTAAGGCTTACGGTGGTACGTTCTTGCAAGTGCAAACACTCATGATTATCGGTCTTGGCTTGGTTGCGTTCAGTTTTGGTACGATTGGCGGCTTGTTGGTCGCAAGACTTATGTGTAAACTTTCGGGCGGTAAAATCAATCCGCTTATCGGTAGCGCAGGTGTTTCCGCCGTGCCTATGGCGGCGCGTATTTCCGAAGACGTCGGTCGGGAAGAAGATCCCAGCAACCATTTGTTGATGCACGCTATGGGGCCTAACGTTGCGGGTGTAATCGGTTCGGCTATTGCGGCAGGGTTCCTGCTCTCACTCTTCTAATATTGAGGTAAAAAATTATGGATTTGAAATTTGATAATAAAAAAGTAATGCTCACGGAAACGATTTTGCGCGATGCGCATCAATCGCAAGCGGCAACGCGTATGAAAATCGAAGAAATGTTGCCCGTTTTGGAACAGCTCGACGAAATCGGATATTATTCGATTGAAGCTTGGGGCGGCGCGACGTTCGACTCTTGTCTCCGTTTCTTAAACGAAGACCCTTGGGAAAGATTGCGCACCTTAAAAGCGCATCTCAAAACGCCTATTCAAATGCTTTTGAGAGGTCAAAACTTACTTGGTTACCGTCATTATGCGGACGACGTAGTAGAACAATTCGTTGCGAAATCCATTGAAAACGGTGTAGGCGTTGTACGTGTTTTCGACGCGTTGAACGATCCGAGAAATTTGGAAGTTTCCATGAAAGCTATCAAGAAATACGGCGGCGTATGCGAAGCGACGATTTGCTATACCAGCGCAGTTGTAGACGGCAAAGAAGTATTCACCAACGAATATTTCATCAACCTTGCCAAACAGTTTGAAGAAAACGGCGCGGACAACATCTGTTTGAAAGACATGGCGAACTTGTTGTTGCCGTTTAAAGCGTACGAACTTATCAAAGCGTTAAAGGCTGCTTTAAAGCCTACTACGAAGATTCATTTGCATACGCATAATACGACGGGTACGGGCGATATGGTTTACCTTATGGCTATCCTCGCGGGCGTAGATATCGTAGATACGGCGCTTTCGCCGCTCGGCAACGGTACGTCGCAACCGGCAACCGAACCGCTCGTTGCAACGTTGAAAGGTACGCCGTACGATACGGGTATCGATATCAATAAATTGTTGCCTATCGTAAAACACTTTAAGACGGTTGAAAAACGTTTGAAAGACGACAAAATTCTCAACGAAAAATCCAAAGGCGTGGATATCAATACATTGTTGTATCAAGTTCCCGGCGGTATGCTCTCTAACCTTATCAATCAGCTTGAAAAGGCGGGTAAGATAGATAAACTTACCGAATGTTTGGCGGAAGTTCCCAACGTAAGAAAGGACAGCGGTTATCCGCCGCTTGTTACGCCGTCGTCGCAAATCGTCGGCACGCAAGCCGTTCTTAACGTCGTTATGGGTGAAAGATACAAAATGGTTACAAAGGAAACCAAAGACTTGTTTGCAGGTAAATACGGTTCGTTGCCTATGCCGGTTGACGAAGAAATCGCAAAGAAAGTGCTTGCGGGTGCGGAAAGAATTACGTGTAGACCTGCGGATTTGTTAGAACCCGAATACGAAGCTATTAAGAAAAAGGTAATGGAACTCGGCTACTACGAAAAGGAAGAAGACGTTCTCTCGTATGCCGTATTTGAACAAGTAGCGGAAAACTTCTTCAAATGGCGCGAAGCGCAAAAGAAAGGCATTGACAGAGATATGGCAAAAACGGGCGTTTATCCCGTATAACCGAATAGGTTATTTGTGAAACAATTTTTGTGAAACGTATACGCAATCGATTGCAAAAAGCAGTCGGTTGCGTAACTTTACATAGTCTATTTTAATCATTTGTGAAACTTTTACCGTGAAACAATATATCTGATGTATAAATACGGGGAAACGGTAAAGGGGATTTTTAGGGTTTTAAGATGAAAAAGGTATTAGTTGTTGGAGGCGGCGCAGCTGGGCTTATGGCGGCGTATGCAGCCGCTGAAAAAGGTCATCAAGTTGTTTTATTCGAGAAAAACGAAAAGCTTGGTAAAAAAATCTATATTACGGGAAAAGGGCGTTGTAATTTTACCAACGACGTTCCTCCGCAAGAGTTTTTACAAAACGTGGTACGTGGCGAAAAGTTTATGCGCAGCGCGATTTATTCCTTTTCTTCTCAAAAAACCATACAATTTTTTGAAAATTACGGTTTGTCCGTCAAAATTGAACGTGGAAACCGCGCGTTTCCCGTATCCGATCACGCAAGCGACGTGACGAAAACCCTTGAAAAAGCTTGCAAATCGGTAGGGGTTGACATTAGATTGAACGAAAAAGTAGAAAAAATCGTCGTTTCAGAAGAGAAAGACGGTTCTATGTCAGACATAGGTATTATGTCACGCGTAGTAGAGCTTTCGACGAATAAGGGAAAATATGCTTGCGACGTCGTTATCGTTGCGACGGGTGGATTGAGTTATCCGTCTACGGGTTCAACAGGGGACGGTTATACGTTTGCGCGTACACTTGGACATTCTATAACTGATTTGAAATGTGGATTATGCGGGTTAAATTTGGCTGAAAACGGGTTTAAAGAATTACAAGGATTATCTTTGAAAAACGTAGCAATTCGCGCTAAAAGGGGCGAAAAAACGGTGTTTGAGGACTTTGGCGAGGCGTTGTTTACGCATTTTGGCATTTCAGGACCGATCGTTTTGTCTGCGTCGTCCGTTATCAATCGTATCCCCGTAGGGCAATTGTCGTTGACGCTTGATTTAAAACCCGCTTTGGACGAACAAACGTTGGATAAACGGCTCCTGCGGGATTTTGAAAAGTTTAAAAACAAGAAAATTGCCAACGCGTTGTGCGAGTTATTACCTCAAAAACTCATTGCTTTCATGTTGGCTGCGTGTGGGATTTCACAGGATAAGAACGTGAACGTTTTGACGAAGGAAGAACGGGCAAAGCTTGTGAAAAATTTGAAGAATTTACCCCTCAAAGTGAGCGGACTTCGCGGTTTTGAAGAAGCGATTATCACGTCGGGTGGGGTGGAACTTTCCGAAATTAATCCCAAAACGATGGAAAGTAAAAAGGTATTAGGATTAAAATTTTGCGGTGAAGTATTGGACGTTGACGCGTTTACGGGCGGTTTTAATTTGCAAATCGCGTTTGCGACGGGGTATGCCGCAGGAGCGACGATAGATTGATAAAAAAGCTTGATTTTTCAAGCGTTTGCGCAACTTTGAAAGGTAAAAAGCTTGACGAACGATGAAAATTTGAGTATAATATTAGATAGAAATTACGTATTAGGAGTTCACGTATGACGGTTATACGCGGTGCAACGACGGTGGCAACCGATTGCCAAGAAGAAATTTCGGCGTCCGTTAAAGAAATGCTTGACGAAGTTTTTGCGCAAAACGCTTTAAAGAAGGAAGAAGTGCGCGCGTTTTTATTTTCGTTGACGACGGATATTCACTCGTATCATCCTGCAAAAGCCGCAAGGGAAGCGGGTTATGATTTTGCGCCGTTGTTTGCGGCGATTGAGCCTGAAATCAACGGCGGATTAAAGCTTTGTATACGGTTGATGTTGTTTACGGAGCTTTTGGATAACAGAACGGTAAAGCACGTATATCAAAAGGGGGCGAAAGTATTGAGAAAAGATATTTCGGAGATATATAATATTGCTTTGGACGGGCCGGCGGGCAGCGGTAAGAGTACGATTGCTAAAATTTTGGCGCGTGATTACAATATTTTGTATTTAGATACCGGCGCAATGTACCGCGCTTGCGGTTTGAAGGCGTTGCGTTTAGGGGTTGACCCCAAAGACGGCGTTGCCGTAGAGAAAATGTTGCCTACTTTGGACGTAAAAGTGGAATATAAAGACGGGGCGCAGCGTACGATATTAGACGGCGAAGACGTGTCTTTGTCCATTCGTGAAAACGCCGTGTCTATGGCGGCATCCAGTATTTCCGCGCATCCCGCCGTTCGTATGAAAATGGTGGAGTTGCAAAGAGAGATTGCAAAGGGCATATCTTGCGTTTTGGACGGTCGTGATATCGGTTCTACCGTTCTTCCCGACGCGAAATTTAAATTCTTTATTACGGCAGACAGTAAAGTGCGCGCTATGCGGAGATTTAAAGAACTGCAAGCACGGGGTGAAAACGTGGATTTCGATACGTTGCACGCGGAAATCGTAGCTCGCGACAAACAGGACAGCGAACGGGAATTTTCGCCGCTTGTATGCGCGAAAGACGCGATTGTTATCGATACGTCCGATATGGATATCGAACAGGTTATAACTGCCGTAAAAGCCGCTGTACAATCGAAGATTTAAGGAAAACGAACGAATGAAAGAAAAAAAGAAGAAAAAAGTCGTTTTGACGGTCAAAGCGAATAGAAAAGGCAAGCACGTAATAGGTTTTTTGAATTTTTTGCGTATAGTGGCGTTGCCCGTTTATTACCTTTTGCGCCCTTTCCGTTTTTACGGTAACCGTAAAGTAAAAGACGGGGCTTGCGTATACGTAATAAATCATTATTCAATGTTCGACCCTGCGTTTCCGTTGGCGACGACTTGGGAAGGGATTCATTTCGTCGTTAAAAAGGAATTAATGAATAAGTTCTTGATTGGCGCGGTGGTGCGGGGTGCAAAGTCTATTCCCGTAAACCGTGACGGGAGCGACGTTCGTGCGATATTAGAATGTTTTAAATGCTTGAAAAACAACGAAAAGATTGCAATTTACCCCGAGGGAACGCGGAATAAAACGGACGAGGAGTTATTGCCGTTTAAGCACGGCGCGGCGACTATTGCGATTCGGGCGAAAGTGCCTATCGTGCCGATTGTTATTTACAAAAAGCCGCGCTTGTTCCGTTGCGCGCATATTTTAATCGGAGAACCGTTTGAATTTTCGGAATATTACGATAGAAAATTGTCGGAAGAAGAATTATCGCAAGCGGATGAACGGCTTAGACAAATGATGCTAGATATGAAAGCGGCGCATACGGAATACTTGCAAAGCAAAAAGAAGAAAAAGGCGTAATATGGAACTGGTTTTTGCAAAAAACGGGGGCTTTTGTCGTGGAGTGAAAAAAGCCGTTGATACGGCTTTATCCGTATCACCCGAGAATACTTATATTTTCGGAGAGATTATCCATAACCCCAAGGTCGTGGAAGAAATCACTGCGCGTGGTATCGTTACGGTGGATAAACTTTCCGACGTGCCCCAAGGCGCGACGCTAATTATTCGTTCGCACGGGGTGGGAAAATCCGTTTATGAAGAATGTGCGCGGCGGGATATCAAAGTCGTGGATTGCACCTGCGAGTTTGTTAAGCGTACGCAAAAGATTATCAAAGCGCAATACGAAGCGGGAAAGGCGATTATTATCGTGGGGGAACGGACGCATCCCGAAGTTATCGGGTTGAACGGTTGGTGTGATAACAGTGCGTATATTTTTTCATCGGAAACGGACGATTTTTCGATTTTACCCCCTAAAAAGTGCTGCGTAGTGGCGCAAACTACCTATTCTAAAGAAAAATTTGAAAAAATTATAAAAAATCTTAACGATAAGAGTGAAAAAACAGTTGAAGTTTTTGAAACAATTTGCTATACTACTATAGGACGGCAAAATGAAGCAAGCGAACTTGCGCAAAAATGCGACGCAATAATCGTCATCGGTGGCTTGAACAGTAGCAACACCAACAAGCTCTACGACGTATGTGCGAAGTATTGTAAAAACGTATTTCGGTTGGAGAATGCTGCCGATCTGGAATATACAACAATCAAAAGTTTTAAAAAGGTAGGTATAGTTACGGGTGCAAGCACTCCTAACTCGCAAACTCAGGAGGTTCTATTAAAAATGGAAATGGAAACAGAAGCAAAAGCAACGATGATGGAAGAAGTTGTTGCGAACATGGACAATCAGACTCGGTTCAAGAAAGGACAGCTGATTACGGCTACGATTTCGTCGGCGGACGACACGGGCGTTGCGGTATTACTCCCCAACACGAAGAAAGAAGTAATGCTCGACAAAGCGGAAGTAGACTGCGAAGTTTACAACAAAGACGAATTCAATGCAAAAACTGGTGAAGAAATCGAACTCATGGTTGTCGCCGTTACACCGCGCGTTGTTCTTTCACAGAAACAAATCAAGCAGGTGAAAGAAGAAGAAGCGATGTTGGCTGAAATTCAGTCGGGTAAAGAATTTGAAGTTACCTGTACCGGTTTCAACAAAGGCGGTTTGACGTCTACGCTTGGCTCTTACACGGTATTCGTACCTGCAAGAGAAGTTCGTTCTGGGTTTGTAAAAGAACTTGATAAATACGTTGGCAAGAAATTGCGCCTTCGTATGCTTGAAGTACGCAAGGAAAGAAGAAAGGAAATCATCGCTTCGCAACGCGTTATTATTGAAGAAGAAAGAGCGGCAAAAGAAGCGGCAAGAGCGGCGAAAGAAGCGGAATTCTTTGCAAACATTCACGTTGACGACGTGGTGGAGGGTAAAGTAGAAAGAATTACGGCGTTCGGTGCGTTTGTTTCCGTAAACGGTTTCGATTGCCTTGCGCACATTTCCGATTTGTCTTGGACGGGTGTGAAATCCGTTGCGGACGTTTTGGAAACGGGTAAGAAGTATGAATTTAAAGTACTTAAAATCGACGAAGAATCCAAAAAGGTTTCTATCGGTTATAAACAACTTCAACCCCAGCCTTGGGATTTAGTTGCTGAAAAATACGTAGAAGGCGACGTTATCCACGGTAAGGTTGTTAGAATCGTGCCTTTCGGTGCGTTCGTAGAAGTGGAAAAAGGTATCGACGGTTTGGTGCACGTTTCCCAAATTTCTCACGAATTCCTTGAAAACCCGACCACGGTCCTTGCGATTGGGCAAGAAATTGATGCGAAGATTTTGAAACTTGATTGTGAAAACAGAAAGATGACGCTTTCGATTAAAGCGCTTGAACCTAAGCCCGAAGTGGAAAGAAAGCCTAAGGAAGAGGGCGAAGGCAAAACGAGAAGTAGAAAAGCGAAAGACGTTAAACCTGACGATGAAGTAACCGAATGGAGTGAAAGCAGCGACGCGAGTATTTCTATTGCGGACTTGTTGAACCAAAAATAAAGGCTTTGCGATTGTTGAAATAGAATAAATTTTGTAAAAAAGTTTGTCTTTACAGATTAAAGGCAAACTTTTTCGTTTATAAATAATCAAACGAAAAATTTACGACAGTAAGGAGTGAGAGTAAAAATGGAAAGACAGGGTAATATTAAGATTTCAAGCGAAAATATGATGCCGATTATTAAAAAATGGCTGTATTCGGATAAGGATATTTTTCTGCGCGAAATCGTAGCAAACGGCGTTGACGCAATCACCAAGCATAAAAAGTTGGTGGATATGGGCGAAGCGGTAAAAGACGGTGCTGATTATAAAATAACCGTCACCGTAGACGAAAAAGCGAAAACGATTACGATTGAAGATAACGGTATCGGTATGACCGCCGATGAAGTGGAAAAATATATTACGCAAATAGCGTTTTCGGGCGCAGAGGACTTTTTACAAAAATACGAAAAAGCGTCGGGCGACGGAATTATAGGGCATTTCGGTTTAGGTTTTTATTCCGCGTATATGGTTGCGGAAAACGTAGAAATTTATACGAAAAGTTATAAGAATGAACCCGCGGTTAAATGGGAGTCGGACGGGAATTCTACGTACACGATTTCTGAAACGGATAAAACGGAGCGGGGAACGAAAATCGTTTTGCATATCGCAAAGGATGAAAAAGAGTTCTTAAAAGAGCATACCGTACGTAATTTGTTGCAAAAATACTGTTCGTTTATGCCGTACGACGTGTATCTCAATCCGAAAGGCGATGAAAAGGATAAACCTGTCAACAACACGAAACCGTTGTATTTGAAAGACCCGAAAGAATGTACGGACGAAGAATATAAAAACTTCTATCGCGATACGTTTATGGATTACAGCGAACCGTTGTTTTGGATTCATTTAAATATGGAATATCCGTTCCGCTTAAAAGGGATTTTGTATTTCCCGCAAGTGAAAAAACAGCAGGTGCAGTTAGAAAAGGGACAAGTAAAACTTTATTGCAATCAAGTGTTTATCGCGGACAATATCAAAGAAGTTATTCCTGAATTTTTGATGCTTTTAAACGGCGTTATCGATTGCCCCGATATTCCTTTGAACGTTTCGAGAAGTTTCTTGCAAAACGATAAGCAGGTGCAGAAAATTTCCAAGCATATCACTAAAAAAGTGGCGGATAAATTGATATCCCTGTTCAAAAACGACCGTGAGCGCTATGAAAATTGCTGGAAAGATATTTCTACGTTTATCAAGTTTGGTTGCTTGAAAGAAGAAGAGTTCTATGAAAAAGTGAAAGATATCATTATTTTCAAGAACTTGAACGGGGAATATAAGCCGATGAACGAGTATTTCGGTGAGGAAATTAGCGATGACGATGCGAAAAACGGCGTGCAAGCAAAAGCCGTGTATTACGTTTCCGACGAAACGCAACAAGCGCAATATATCGCTATGTTCAAGGATGCGGGATTGGATGCACTCGTTTGCGATACGTATATTGATCCGCACTTTGTAAGCTATATTGAGTATAAAAACCCGAAAAAATGCCGTTTCGTGCGTATAGACGCGGACGTTGACGGCGCGTTAAAGAGTGGCGAGGCGGTGAAAGAAGAAGATAATCAGCCGCTTATCGATGCCTTTAAGAAACATCTCGTAAATCAAACGATTACGGTAAAAGCGGAAAAGTTTAAGAGCGGAAAATTGCCCGCAATCGTCAACGTGGACGAATTTATGCGTAGAATGTCGGAAATGAACGGGTTCTACGGTATGGGGGATATGGATCCAGCACAACACGCAACGCTTGTTTTAAACCTTACTAATCCCGTAATTTCGGGTTTGCTGTCGCAGTCGGAAGAAAAGCAAAAGGTAATCGTTAACCAAGTCTATTATATGGCAATGCTTTCATATAAACAGCTTTCACCTGAAGAACTGTCAAGCTTTATCGACGCGAGCGCGCAGCTTTTGTTTGATTATTGTAAATAAATTTTTAACAGGCGAACCGCCTTTCCGAAAGGAAGGGCGGTTTTTTGTTCTATATAGACAAGCCCATGCATATAGTATAACATGCTTGGATTTTTACCGCCCATCGTGCGCGAATCGATACGGCTTTTAAACGCGCAAAAACTCTATGAAATCCGCTTGCGCGCAGGAAAACCCGTAACGGTGAATTTTGCAGGCGAATACCGTTATTTAGGCGCTTACGGGCTGACGGATTTTTCAGAAAAAGCATTGTACTGTGATATGCAAGATTTAGCGGATTGTGTATTCCGCGCTGGTAAATATTCCGTCTATTCGGTGGAAGAACAGATTAAAAACGGGTTTATTACGGCAGAAAACGGGGTTCGGATAGGAATTGCGGGGGAATACGTTTTTGAAAAAGGACAACCTTTGACTATTCGTAATTTTACGTCGCTGTGTATTCGTGTACCGCATGAAATTATAGGTTGTGGCGTGGAGATTTATCAACGTTGTTTACGAGATAAAATGCGTAGCGTGCTAATCGTGTCTTCTCCGGGGCTTGGCAAGACGACTATTTTACGCGATTTAAGCCGTATCGTCAGCGAGAATACGAGGCAAAACGTTTTGATTTGTGATGAACGGGGGGAAATATCGGTGGGGAATACGGGAAACAGTTGTGACGTTTTGCGCTTTTCTGACAAAAAAAACGCTTTTGAGGCGGGAATACGCGCTATGCGGCCCGATATGATGATAACGGACGAGCTTTCCATGGACGATTGCAAAGCTGTTGAAAAAGCGGTTTCAGCAGGGATATGCGTGCTTGCATCGGCGCATTTTAGCGTTTTTTCCAACATCAAAGACGTGTTCTTGGATTTGTTTGAACGGTTTGTGGTGTTGGACGAACGAGAGATAGGAAAAATAAAGTGTATATACGATAATAAAGGTCGGGTAATAAACTGAATGACGAAAGTGCTTTTGGGAATAGCGATTATAGCCTTTACGAGCTTTTGCGGCTACGTTTTTACGAAAAAATACCGAAAACGCAAGCGTTTTTTTGCCGAAATGAAAGAGTTTAACGAGCGATTTATCAGCGAAATTTCTTATTATCGGCGACCGATTGCAGAATTTTTCGCGGCGTATACGTATAAAGGCGAGTTTAACGAATTTTTCAAAAGTTATTTCCAAAGCGTAAAAAATGACGACGGACGCGTGTATAAAATTCGAGAATTAGAGCAATTGGATTTTCTTAACGCAGAAGAAAAAAACGTAGTGGAAGATTATTTTCAGATGCTCGGTAAAGGGGATAGCGCATCGCAAAAAGCGTATTTTTCCGCAATGAAAGAGCGTATACAAAAGCTGTATAGCGAGGCGGAAACGGATTATAAAAAGTATGGGGATTTATACGTAAAACTCGGATTTTTATGCGGTTTATTCATTTTAATTATTATAATTTGAACGGACTTGGAGTAAAGATATGGATATCAGTATTCTATTTAAAATAGCAGCCGTGGGGATTATTATTACGGTCATTTGTCAAATTCTGAAAAAATCCGATCGCGACGATATCGCAACACTCGTGTCTATCGTTGGGCTTGTTATCGTGCTCGCCGTCGTCGTAGGAATGGTGGGCGATTTATTTGCCGATATACAAAGCATTTTCGGATTGACGTAGCGGTGGTCGGTTATGGACGTTATGAGAATTATTGGCGTGGCGTTTATCACTGCCGTAACCGCCGCGATTTTAAAACCGAATAAGCCAGAAATGTCTTTTGCCGTAACGGTTACGGGGATTATCGTTATTTTAATGTTTTTGGTGGATTCCCTACAAAACACCCTCAAAGTATTCTCTACGATAGCAAGTGTAACGGGCGTAGAAAACGGGCTTTTAAAGATTCTTTTAAAAATCGTCGGGGTTGGGTATATAACCGAATTTGGCGCAGGGGTATTAAACGATTTTGGTAGTCATTCGGTTGCGGATAAGGTGGTACTTTGCGGAAAGGTTACGATCGTTATGCTGTCGTTGCCCGTGATTGAAAGCCTGTTACAGCTCGTGGGTGGGTTTTTGAAGTTGGTATGATATGAAAGGGCTAAAAAAGATATGCGTTGCAGTATTGATTTTTATAAGTTTATGCATTTGGTTTTTTCCGATGATATCTATGCGAACCGTTCTTGCCGACGATATTTCCGCGGAAGATAAAGCAGACGCGGAAGAAAAGCTGAACGAGAATATCCAAGACCTTATTGATAATTTGGATTTGGAGGCGTTGCAGGCGTACGTGGATTCGTTGGACGAGTTCGACGACGGGAGTGTGGGTGAGCGGTTGCTTGCGTATATCAAAGGTGAAACGTTTGATTACGACGGGTTTTGGGAGCGGTTATCCGGTGTTTTATTGCAAGACGTGTGGAACGTATTACCCGCGTTTGCGTGTATAGCCGCGGTTACGTTACTTTCAGGGCTGATATCCACCTTGCGTAGTGGTTCTACGGCTAAAACGTCGGCGGATGTGATTTTCCTAATAACGTACGCAGCTGCTTTAATACCGCTTATCGGGGTTTTAACCGAATGTTTTGAGGTAGCGATAGGCAGCGTTTCGTCCATGCGAGAACAAATGCAAATCGTTTATCCGTTGCTGCTTACGCTAATGGCGGCGAGTGGCGGTTCGCTATCCGTGGCGGTTTGCCGACCAGCCGTTTCCTTTTTCTCAACGGCAATCGTTAGCGTTATCGACGGGGTAGTGTTTCCGCTGACGATTACGATTATTGCTTTTTCCATGGCAAGCAATTTGACGAAAGAATTAAAAATCAGTAAATTCAGCGCGTTTTTTAAAAGTATCAATAAATGGATTATCGGCGTTTGCGTATCTATATTCGGGATATTTTTCACCGTGCAGGGGATTACGGCAACGACGTACGACGGAGTGGTGCGGCGCGCGGCGAAATACGCAATAGGTAACGGGATTCCCATTGTCGGCGGGTTTTTATCGGGTGGATACGATTTGGCTGTGGCGGGCGGGATTTTGATTAAAAATTCGCTTGGAAGTATGAGCATTTTCATGATGGTGAGCGTGCTGTTTGAACCCGTCGCGTTATTGATAGCCGTCAATTTAGCATTGCGATTTACCGCGGCGATTACACAGCCGTTCGGCGATAGCCGTATTTCCGATTTCTTAGGCGAAACGGCGGATAATTTGCGGTATTGTACGGCAGGGCTGTTATTTACGGCGTTCTTGTATTTCCTGTCGATCGTTATTATCGTATCGTCGTCGGAGGCGTTGTTATGAACGGGTATTTGTTGAGCGTCATCGGTACGATTTTGATTTCGGCGTTCGTTACCGCTATTACGCCCGACGGCAAAACGAGCGTGGTTGTAAAGGCAGTAACGCGGCTTGCATGTATACTCGTTATCATTGCGCCGATTTTGCGGTTTTTACAAGCGGAACGTTCGACGCAAAACGCGGAAAATCGTCAAGAGATTTTTGCGGAAAGTGTCATACAGACGGATTCATCGTTCATACAATATTATCAAGAAAAACGGATAGAGCTAACGGCGCAAGCCTTAGAAGAAGAGTTATTAGACGAATTTGCCGTAGATGGTAACGTGCAAATCGAATGGCGTAAAACGCCGACTGACGACGGAAAACAGGGGATAGAAATTACCCGAATTTGCGTTCGGTTGGAAAATAGTATTGCCGAGAGGGAGAGAGAGCGTATGTGCGAGTATTTGACGAAGAATTATTGTAGCGAGGTGTTGATTGAATAAGCCGCGTAAATTTTTCAGCGGTAAAGTAAAAGACGTTTGTATTCTCGGCGCGTTGGCGATTCTTTTAACCTTTGCGGCTTGGAAAATTTTCTATAAAGACGATGAAGCGCAAGCCGTTTCTAAAATAGCGGCAAGCGATACGGAAACGAAAATAGGGAAACTCTTGGAAGAAATTGAGGGCGTTGGCAGTGCTGACGTTATGATTTGCGAAACGGAAGATGGGGTAACCGGCGTTGTGGTCGTATGCGAGGGCGCAAACGATTTTCAAGTGGTTATGCACGTTCGGGAAGCGGTTGCCGCTGCGCTTGGAACGGAACAAAAAGCGGTAAAAATTTATTTAAAAAAAGAGTAAAAAGGAGATAAATATTATGTCAAACAAAAAGAAAATCATCGTTATGTCGTCCCTTGTAGTCCTGCTTGCGGCAACTGCCGTATTCAATTTCGCGCTTGCGAATACCGACTCGGTTACTTCCGCAGACGGTGTAGAAGGCGTTACGACGGCGAACTATTTTACGACCTATCGTTCCGAACGCACGACTACGCGAAACGAAGAACTGGTACAGCTTGACAGCGTGATTGCGTTATACGAAGAAGGGGACGAAAAGTATGAGGCGGCTACGGAAATGAAAATGGAAATCGTAGCGGCGATGGAACAAGAGCTCGTTTTGGAAAACATGGTGAAATCACTTGGTTTTTCCGATGCGGTAGTATCCGTTTCCGTCGATTCGGATAACGTAAACGTGTTCATCAATTCCTCCGAACTCAATTACGATACGGCGCTTTCCATTTACAATATGCTTAAAGAAGAAACGGAAATCGTTGCGGGGAATATCATCATTATGCCCGTTCACGCCGAAAGCTGAAAAAAAGCGAAAAAAGTTTGTTAAAACAGTAGAATTATTCAAAAAGATGTGGTATAATATACTTGATATAAAATAAGGAGTTCTTTTTGAATGTTCAACATCAAATTAAACCCGAAAGACGGTGAAAACGGTAAAGTCGTTTACAATGCAGGAATCGTACACAATATCGTCGCTTTGGCGATAGCGGAAGTAGAAGGCGCGTTGCTCGTGCAGGGCAAACGCAACGGAATTTCTCTCTATCTTGAAAAAGACGGGATTTATGCCGACGTTTCGGTGGTGGTCAAACAGGGTTATAACGTGCCCGAGCTTGCCTACCGTATCCAACAATCGGTAAAACAGAGCGTAGAAAATATGACGAAGTACAAGGTCGCGGAAGTGGACGTACACGTGCGCGACGTGGTCTTTGATCAAGTTGTTCCCGCGGAAAAAGAAGAGGAAGAAGAGCCGGCAACGGAAACGCAAGAAAATTAAACAGTGCGCGAACACCCTTCCCCGTGAAGGGTTTTCGTCGTATGTACGGAGAAGAATTATGAGAAACGATGCAAGAGAGGCCGCGTTGAATATCATTTTTGCTGAACAGTTCAACACGGATTGTTTGGACGCTTTAAAAGCAAAGATTTATAAACAGTTCAAGCTGGACAGAGAAGAAGATTTATTGTTTGCAAAAGATTTGGTCGCGGCGGTGGAAGAAAACCGCGCCGAGCTGATTCAAGGTATTGAAGACGCTTGCCACCATTACAAAGAAAACCGTATTAATCCCACGGATAAGAGTATCTTATTGATAGCGCTTGCGGAAATTCGTTATTTCGACGAGATTCCGCCCGTTGTGTCCGTGTCCGAAGCGACGGGCTTGGCTAAAAAATATTCTACGGAAAAGAGCGCCGATTTCGTAAACGGCGTGCTTTCGGGTATTATTAATAAAAAGGACGGTGATACGAATGAAACTCATTGACGGAAAGGCGTTGGCTGCAAAAATGCGCGCCGAACTTAAAGAAAAAATGCAAAAAGCAAATATTACGCCGGGGCTTGCGGTTGTGCTTGTGGGAAACGACCCTGCATCGCAAATTTACGTACGTAATAAAATTAGAGCCTGCGGAGAAGTTGGCGTGCGCTCATATAGCTATGAATTGCCTGAAACGGCAACGCAAAAAGAAGTAGAAGATTTGTTGGACGGATTGGCGAAAAACCCTGAAATCCACGGTATTTTATTGCAATTACCCTTGCCGAAAGGGTTGGACGCGGAATCAGCAATGGCGCGGATACCTGCGGATAAAGACGTGGACGGATTTTCTGCGGAAAACTTAGGACTTTTGACGTTGCATAAAGAAAAGTTGGTGTCTTGTACGCCGCTTGGCGTTATGAAAATGCTGGAAAGCGAGGGGATTGACCCCACGGGCAAGCAAGCGGTGGTTATCGGTCGTAGCGATACGGTGGGTAAGCCTATGGCAATGTTGCTCTTGAATGCAAACGCTACGGTTACCGTTTGCCATAGCAAGACGAAGAATTTGGCGGAAATTTGTAGAAACGCGGATATTTTGGTTGCGGCGATCGGTAGACCGAAATTTGTTACGCGTGACATGGTAAAAGAGGGCGCGGTAGTTGTGGATATCGGTATTAACCGTGGCGCAGACGGGAAGATTTGTGGCGACGTGGATTTTGAAAACGTAGCGGACAAGACGTCGTACATCACGCCCGTACCCGGCGGCGTAGGTCCGATGACGATTACGATGCTTATGTATAACACTTGTGAGGCTGCATTAAAGGGGTGAAGATTTTGAACGACTTTCTCCAAAGATACAACGATTATTTACAGACTTTTGAGGATTATTTAGATAAATATACGGCAAAATTGCAAACAAAGCCCGAAGTTTTGGGCGAAAGCATGAAATATAGCCTACAAAACGGCGGTAAACGTATTCGACCCGTTTTGGCGCTTGCGTGCGCGGACGTTTTGGCTGTGCCGCAGGAAGAGATTTTACCTTTTACGTTGGCGCTTGAAATGATTCACGCATATTCGCTCGTGCACGACGATTTGCCGGCTATGGACGACGACGATTTTCGGCGCGGTAAGCCGTCTAATCATAAAGCGTTTGGGGAGGCGAACGCGATTTTGGCAGGCGACGGACTGCTTAACGAAGCGTATGCCGTTTGCTTTCAAGAATGTTTAAAGGGTGAAAAATATGCTTTGGCGGCGAAAACGTTAAACGAGTGCGCAGGCGTATACGGTATGATAGCGGGGCAGTCTGCGGATTTATATTATTCCAAGCAAAATGCCGCAGTGTCGGAGGACGATTTAAAATACATTCACGCTCATAAAACGGGTAAATTATTAATAGCACCCGTTTTGATAGCGAGTATTTTAGGGAATAACCGTCAATATATCGAAATGGAACGGTTTGGGAAACTGCTCGGCGTTCTTTTTCAAATGACGGATGATATTTTGGACGTGACGGGCGATTTTGATAAGCTTGGAAAAACGGTTGGAAAAGACGAGAAGGAAAATAAGCTTACCTACGTTCGTTTGTACGGTTTAGAAGGGGCAAAGGTTCGCGCGGATATTTGCGCGCGCGATTGTCATACGGTGCTGGAAAGTATAGATGCGGATACGGAGTTTTTGCACGGCTTAGTCGACTACGTATTGAACCGTAGACATTGACGGAAAACGAGAGGCAATAGCGTGATACTGAAAGAATTACAGTCAAAATCCATAAAAAATTGCTCACGCAACGAATTGAACGTTTTGTGCGACGAGTTGCGTTCGGTAATTTACGAAACGGTTATGAAGTGCGGTGGACATCTTGCGTCTAATCTCGGCGCGGTGGAATCCACGGTTGCGCTTTTTTATACGTTCGATTTCCCAAACGATAAAATCGTGTTTGACGTCGGTCATCAATGTTATGCCTATAAATTATTAAGCGGGCGTTTAGATAGGTTTTCACAGCTTCGCAAAGCGGGCGGAATATCAGGTTTTCCCAAACGCACGGAAAGTGAATACGATTGTTATGATACGGGTCATGCGGGTACGTCCGTTTCGGCTGCAATAGGGCTTGCAAAAGCGCGTGATTTGCAAAACGAACAACGTGAAGTAATAGCCTATATCGGTGACGGTTCGTTTAATAACGGGCTTGTTTACGAAGCGTTGAACAGCTTGAAAATCATGAATACCCGTATTTTGATTATCCTAAACGATAACGATATGTCGATATCCCCGACGGTAGGCGGTATGCACGATATGCTTTCGCAAATCAAAGAAAGCAAAAAGATGGAAAATATCCGTCTTTTGGAAAGTTTTGGGCTTACGTATCTTGGTGTAAAAGACGGCAATGACGTTGACGAGATGATCGATGCGTTGCAAGAAGCGAAATCGCTTTTGAAAAACGGTTCGGTGCTTTTGCATATTGCCACGAAGAAAGGAAAGGGATATGAATTTAGCGAAGAAGATCCGACGAATACGCACGGCGTACCGCCTGTGGGCGCGCCTAAGCAAAGGGAGTATTCGGAGGTTTTAGGAGAAACGCTTTGTTCGATAGCCCAAAAGAACGGTAAAATTACCGTCGTTTCCGCGGCAATGAAAGAAAGCCTTGGATTGAGCGAGTTTTTTGAAAAATATCCTGAGCGCGCTTTTGACGTAGGTATTTGCGAAGAAAACGCGTCCGTGCTTTGCGCGGCTATGGCAGCTGGCGGGTTAAAACCGTATTATACGATTTATTCCACGTTTTTACAGCGCGCGTTTGATGAAATTATTCACGACGTTTGTTCGCAGGATATGGCGGTGACGTTCTGTATTGACCGAGCGGGTATATCGGGCGCGGACGGGGAAACGCATCAAGGCGTATTCGATTTATCCTATTTGTCTTTGATTCCGAATTTGGCGATTGCATGTCCAAAGGATACGGAAGATTTAAAACGGATTTTGGAATTTAGCGCAACCTATTCCCATCCGCTTGCTATTCGTTATCCGCGCGCAGGGAAAGTGCTGTTTTCGAGTGAAGAAACGGATATTCGGTTAGGTAAGTGGGAGTATTTGTATAAAGAAGACGGCGCGAACGCAACGGTGTTGGCTACGGGCGAACGGAGTTTGATTATTGCAATGAAAGCCTTGCAAATCTTGCAAAAACAAGGCAAAACTTGTAACGTTGTTAACGCTCGGTTTGTAAAACCCTTGGACGAAGAATTGTTAAAAGAATTGCAAAGCGAATATATCGTTACCATTGAAGATAACGTATTCAACGGCGGTTTTGGTGCGGCGGTCAATCATGCGTTAATGAAGCTTGAAAAAACGTGTAAAATCAAGAATTTCGCCTATCGCGACGCGTTTATTCCGCAAGGTAGCGTATATGATTTGCAGAGTGAATACGGTGTGGATTGTAAGGAAGTGGATAAATACCTTTTGGAAGTGCTTTCATGAGAGCAGACAAGTTTTTTGCCGATAAGTTCGGTTCTCGCACGAAAGCCGCCGAAGCGATTGAAAAAGGTTGGGTGCTTGTCAACGGTCAAAGTATTAAGCCGAAATCGGAAATAAAGGAAACGGACGAAATTTCTTTTTTGCAAGCGGAATCGGCGTTTGTATCCAACGGTGGATATAAGCTTGAGCGCGCGCTCCAAACGTTCGGGCTGGCTTGTGAGGATAAGATTTTTGCTGATTTAGGTGCAAGTACGGGCGGTTTTTGCGATTGTTTGTTACAAAACGGGGCAAAACGCGTGTATGCGGTGGACGTAGGCGAAAGTTTGTTGCATGAAAGCTTGCAAACGGATTCCCGTATTGTCTCGATGGATAATACCAACGCGCGGTATTTGCAAAAATCTGATTTTGACGAACGCTTGGACGGGGTGGTTACTGACGTTAGTTTTATATCCCTGCGTTTGATTTTGCCTGTTATTAGTGCGTTGATAGACGAAACGGGTTGGGCGGTGGCGTTGATAAAGCCGCAGTTTGAATGTGAGAATAAACATATCGGAAAGAGTGGTATCGTACAGCCTGCCGCACATGCGGAAATTGTCAAGAAAGTGCTTGGGTATGCGGTAGAGAACGGTTTATACGCGCGCGGTATCGTCAATGCGCCCGTTCGCAAAGGCAAAAATATAGAGTACGTAGTTTGGTTGACGAAAGAGAATAAAGGGGCGTTGTCAATATGCAATGCCGTGGATATTATCAAGAATTTGGTAAAACTTAATTCGCTGGGCGAATTAAAATAAAGCACATTCGGAGAAAACGATGAAAGTCGGGGTTTTAGGGAACGCAACGAAGGTAAAAAGTGAACAAACGATAGAAAATATCGTACAGTTTATCCGCGGTTTGGGTTATGAAACGACGCGATTTTTCGTGCCGCAAGCCGTGGACGGAGTGGACGTAGTCGTCGTGCTTGGCGGCGACGGCGCGATTTTACACGCATCGTTAAACGCGGCGCGCAAGGGTATTAAAATTATCGGCATTAATTACGGTAATCTTGGTTTTTTAACCGAATACGAAAAGGATGAATACGAACAAATCGCGGATTTGTTAAACCAGCTTTCGCAAGGGGCTTGCCGTATTTTAAAACGTAGCCTTTTGCAGTGCGAAGTTGCCGGAAAAATCTTTTATGCGTTGAATGAAATTGCATTGCAGCGCGATTACGGATTATCCGAACGCAAACCTACGCAGATTTTGAAATTGGAAACGGAAACGGACGTGGGTAAAAGCGTGGTTTCGGGCGACGGGTTACTCGTTTGCACGCCGACGGGGTCTACGGCGTATTCGCTTTCGGCGGGTGGTGCAATTTTAACGCCCGACGTGCCCGTGTTTATGATGACGCCGATATGCGCGTTTTCTATGCGTTCACGACCTATTGTTTTTGCGGACGACAAAGTGTTGCGAGTGAAAATTACGCGCGGACGGGCGATATTGCTTGCGGACGGTTTAGCGGTTGCGGGCTTGCCTGAAACGGTGGAATTGAAAATTAGTAAAGCGCCGTTTACGGCTGATTTCCCCGTGCGGGACGGATCGGACTTTTTTGCGAAAATTAAAAATAAATTAAGTGAATAACCTGATTAGTACGTAGGGATTGGGGAAAACGAAGGAGAAAAAATGTTAAAAACGGCAAGGCATGCGAAGATTTTAGAGATCATTTCGCGTAAGGAAATCGAAACGCAGGAAGAGCTGTGCGCGGAACTGAACGCGCTTAATCTCGTCGTTACGCAAGCGACTATTTCGCGTGATATTCGCGATTTACACCTTTTTAAGGTGGCGGGGATTGATAAAAAATACCGCTATGCGTATATCAACGACGGGGAAAGTGAAATTTCACCCAAAATGAAAAGCTTGTTCCGTGATTGCGTAGTATCTGTAAAGAACGCAAAAAATCTCATTGTCGTAAAGACTTTGACGGGAAACGGAGCGAATGCAGGTACGGTCGTGGATAAACTCAATTACGACGGTGTGGTTGGCTCGGTTGCGGGGGACGATACGCTGTTGATTGTGTGTGAAGACGACGATAAAGCGGTTTTGGTTGCGGCGAAAATAGCAGACTTTATGAAATAAGGATAGGTTGGGTATGCTGTCCAGACTCGTCATTAAAAACGTAGCGTTGATTGAAAACGCGGAAATAACGTTCGGTGATAAGCTGAACGTGCTTTCTGGTGAAACGGGAGCGGGAAAATCGGTTATTCTCGATTCCGTTAATTTCGTTTTGGGTGCAAAAGCCGACCGTTCAATGATTCGCTACGGGGAGTCGGAATGTTTGGTGAAAGCGGAATTTTCCGTGCCCGAACAATCCCAAGCCGTACAAACGTTGCGGGAAATGGATATAGATACGGACGGGGAAATTATCATTTCGCGCAAATTCAACGATGCAGGCAAGAATACGGTGAAAATTAACGGAAATACCGTTACCGCGACTATGTTGCGTGCGGTTACCGATTCGCTCGTGGACGTGCACGGACAGAGCGAACATTTTTTCTTGCTGAAAGAAAGCAATCAATTGAAAGTGCTTGACGACGTGGTAGGAACGCCGATTATAGAGGAAAAGACCGCTTTAAAAACAGTTTTAGCGCAAAAGAAAGCGATAAAAGAAAAGATGACTATGCTTGGCGGGGACGAACAAGAACGCGGGCGGAGATTGGACGTTTTACAATTCCAAATCGAAGAAATCGAAAGCGTGGATTTGCAAGAAAATGAAGAGGAAGAGCTGCTTGTAAAACGTGATAAAATAAACAATCTCGAAAAAATTATTACATCGCTACGCGAGGCAACCCAAGCGCTCACGGCGGAGGCGGGTGCTTTAGACGGGTTGCGCTATGCAGCGCGCGCGTTGACGGGCATTTCAAAATTAGACGAAGCCTATCAAACCGCACAAGAAAAAATCGAAAGTTTGGCGATCGAGGCGGGCGACGTAGCGGAAACGCTCACCGATATTGCGGAAGAGCTGTATTTCGACGAAAACGAAGCGGAAGAAACGGAAACGCGTTTGGATACGATACGCGCTTTAAAGCGCAAATACGGCGCGAATAAAGCGGAAATAGACGCGTTTTTGGCAGCAGCGCAAGCGGAATACGATTTGTTGTCCGATTGTGAAGGACAATTTGCGGCTTTGACTGCAGAAATGGCGAAAATCGACGAGAAAATATACGAGATTTGCCGTAAAATGACCGCTTTGCGGAAAGAACACGGTGTGGCGTTTTGCGCGCGGGTAACGGATGAATTAAAGACGTTGAATATACCGCACGCAACCTTTTGTATAGAGTTTGAAGAATATTCCAAGTCGGACGTAAATAAGGCAAATGGCAACGGTTTGGATAGCGTATGCTTTATGTTTTCCGCGAACGCGGGTGAACCTATAAAACCGCTTGGGAAAATTATCAGCGGCGGGGAAATGAGTCGGTTTATGCTTGCCGTAAAAACGCAGCTTTCGTCCGTAAACGAAATTTCTACTTATATATTCGACGAAATTGACGCAGGTATTAGCGGGAAAACGGCGAAAGCAGTTGGGGAAAAATTAGCGCGTATTGCTACGCGTACGCAAATTATCGCGGTTTCGCATTTGGCGCAAATTGCGGCGATGAGCGACGACGAGTTCTTGATTGAAAAGTGTGAGACGGACGGAAAAACGGTTACGTTGGTACATTCGTTGGACGAACGCGAAAAAATGCAGGAAATCGTGCGTTTAATCGGCGGGGACGGCAGTGGCGAGTTCGCCGTAAAACACGCCGAAGAATTGTTAAATCAGGCAAAAGAATACAAAAAATCCATTTCTTGATACGGCGATTTAATAGAATTTTAGAATATTAAAACTTGATTTGCACAAATTAACCTTAAACGGAGGGAAATTATGCGCAAATTGAGTTTTTTTCTTTTAGGGGCATCGTTGTCCTTTTCGTTTGCTTTTTGCAATATCCACGTTGATACGAACGTTGCGTCGGCTGATGCCGCGCTCGTATACGTGGGCGGAATGTCCGCAGGTTTTACCTTGCGTTCAGGTAGTCCGCAAATCGTTGGGCTTTGTGAGATTATGACGGAGAACGGCGTTAGTTCGCCGGCGTTGAAGGCTGGTTTGAAAACGGGCGACAAAATAGTTTCCGTAAACGGTATCAAAATAGACAGTATTACCCGTTTAAATGAAATTGTCAATAAAAGCAACGGTAAAAAACTGTCCGTCGTATATAAAAGAGGCGAGAATACGAATGAAATTTTCGTATATCCCGTCAAAGATAAGGTAAGCGGTAATTATAAAATCGGTGTTTTAGCTCGTGATAGCGTTTCGGGAATAGGTACGGTGACCTATATTGATCAATCAAACGGTAGGTTTGCGTCGCTTGGGCATACGGTAGAGGGCGAAAACCGCCAAAAATTGCAAATATCAGACGGAACTGTGTATGAATGTAGTATTGTAGGCGTGAACAAGGGCGTTCGCGGCAGAGCGGGTGAATTGCGCGGTATGTTTATCGGTGATAAACGGATAGGAACGGCAGAAAAATTGTGTGATTGCGGTATATTTGGCAGCATTTCAAAGGAATTTGATTATACGGGTTTATCTTGCGCCGTAGCGGATTCTTCTTCGGCCGTACCCGGCGACGCTTATATCTATTCTACCGTAAATGGTATTTGTCCGAAAAAATACGAAATAGAAATTGTGAAAGTGGATAGAAACGCCAAAGACAACAAGGATTTCGTGATCAAAATTACGGATGACGCGTTAATCGCTGAAACGGGTGGTATCGTGCAAGGTATGAGCGGAAGTCCGATATTGCAAAACGGTAAACTGATAGGGGCGGTTACGCACGTGTTTTTAAACGATCCCACAAGGGGATACGGTATTGATATACAAACAATGCTTAAAGAATAATATATTATGCCACACATAGTAGTTTAGAAATGTCAGACAAAACGACAAAAAAGGAGTGAATTATGAAAAAGGAAAAAGGTAAGGCGATTGCTTTCGCTTTGGCGCTGCTTTGTTTGGGCGGTGGCGTAAAAGCGATACGAGGAAACGTCAATATGCAATATACGGCGCAGGCGGAACAGGTTGCAAGCTTAGAAACAGGGGCAAAGGTAAACCTTGGGATTAGTGCAAAAGCGGCGTATTTGATGGATTATGCAACGGGAACGCCTATGTTTTCGCATAACGAAAAGGCGCATTTGCCCATTGCGAGTATGTGTAAAATTATGACTTTGATATTATCGTTCGATGCGATAAAGGACGGCGTTTTAGATATGAACGAAGAAATCACCGTCAGTGAGCGAGCGGCGTCTATGGGCGGTTCGCAAGTGTTTTTGGAGGCAAACGCCAAATATAAAGTGCGTGAGCTTATTAAAAGCGTAGTGGTTTGTTCGGCAAACGACAGTTGTGTAGCGCTTGCGGAACGGGTTGCAGGCAGTGAAACGGCGTTCGTAGATAGAATGAACGAACGGGCTAAGGGCTTGGGTGCAAACGATACGTTGTTTGCAAATTGTACGGGTTTGCCTAAAGATCCGCAATATTCTTGCGCGTACGACGTGGCGCTTATGATGCAAGAATTATTGAATAACGAGGAATATTACGAATTCGGCAAGGTTTGGTTGGATAAATTTAATCATCCGGAAGGGCGTTTTACGGAAATTACGAATACGAATAAGCTCGTGCGCTTTTACGACGGTTGCGACGGGGGAAAAACGGGCTTTACCAACCAAGCGGGATTTTGCCTTGCGGCAACGGCAAAACGTGAGAATATGCGCGTTATTTCCGTTGTAATCGGTGGAGAAAACAGTAAAAAACGGTTCGACGACGTAAGAACGACGTTTGATTATGCGTTTGCGAATTATACGACGCAAACGGTTGTGGTTGGCGGTGAACCCATTGAGCAAACGGTGAACGTAAGCGGTGGTAAGGAAAAATGCGTCAAGGTTTATCCGGCTCGAAACGCATATGCTTTTACAAAACGCGGAGAAAAATCGAATATCACTTTGGAAACCAGGTTTAACAGCGTAAAAGCTCCTGTTTCGGCGGGAGAAGAAGTGGGGGAAATCCTTGTATTTAAAGACGGTGTGGAAATGGACAGAGTACCGCTGTTAGCCCAAGAAAACGTAGAAAAAGCGAACTTTTTCGATTGCTTGCGCGACGTTGCGCAAGGTTGGAACGCACGTTAAAACAGTAGAAAAGAATAAAAGAATCCGTTTAGACGAAAAAAATTCGTTAAAGCGGATTTTTTTCTTGAAAAATTGCCTTTGCGCTCTTGCATTTTATTCGTAAATTTGATAAAATATTTGTGTATTATTTTATACGAAAGGAACAAAGCAGATGAACACGAGAGATACATTGAAAATCAACGCGAAAGGGCATTTGGAAATTGGCGGTGCGGACTGTGTGGAGCTTGCGCAAAATTTCGGCACACCGTTATACGTATTCGACGAAGAGTATATCCGTAGAATGATGCGCGTATACCGCGACACATTGCAAAGAGAATACGGCGAAAACTCGCTTGTATTATACGCATCGAAAGCGTTTTCTTGCCAAGCGATTTACCGTATTGCAGACGAAGAAAACATCGGCGTTGACGTTGTTTCAGGTGGAGAGTTATACACCGCTTTACAGGCAGGTTTTCCCGCGAAAAATATGTATATGCACGGGAATAATAAACTTGATTACGAAATTGGGGAGGCGTTGGATGCTGGGATAGGTTGTATCGTTGCTGACGCGTATTCCGAAATTGATAAAATCGACGCCGAAGCGGCAAAACGTGGGATTGTGCAGCCTATTTTGTTGCGTATCAATCCGGGGATTGAAGCGCATACGCATGCATTCGTACAAACGGCGACGACGGACAGTAAGTTCGGTTTTTCTGTTTCTGACGGTACGGCAGAGCGGGTAACGGCGTACGCTATGCAGAAAAAGAACGTGCGATTGGACGGATATCATTGTCATATCGGTTCGCAAATTTTTGAAAAGCAGTCGTTCGTGCTTGCCGTAGAAAAATGTATGGATTTTG
The DNA here is from genome assembly GCA_015055545.1 of Clostridiales bacterium. Lineage (GTDB taxonomy): Bacteria > Bacillota > Clostridia > Christensenellales > Borkfalkiaceae > Scatosoma. Next base: position 21,893 of record SVHY01000010.1, on the reverse strand, counting down.
CTGCGGATATGCAAAACAGGCTGGCGTTTAAGCTCAAAACTCTCAATCTTGGCGGTGGGTTCGGGATTTGGTATACGGACGAAGATCGGAAAATTTCTGCCGAAGAATACGCGGAATACGCCAAAGCCTTGGTTGCGGCGGTAAAGCGTAAAGCGCAAGAAAGCGGTATGGAATTACCTTTCCTTGTTATCGAACCCGGGCGTTCGATAATCGGGGAAGCGGGTATTACGTTGTATACGGTGGGGGCAATCAAGGATATTCCCGCCGTGAAAAAATACGTCGCCGTGGATGGGGGGATGTTCGATAATCCGCGTTATGCGCTCTATCAATCGAAATACACGCCCGTGCTTGCGAATCGCGCAAACGAAGAAGCGACGGAAATCGTGACGATTGCAGGTAAATGCTGTGAAAGTGGAGATATTATCGCGGCGAACGTAGCTTTGCCCAAAGCGCAATCGGGAGATATACTTGCTATTCTTTCGACGGGGGCGTATAATTATTCGATGGCGATGAATTACAACCGTAATAAAATTCCGCCTTGCGTGCTTGTGAACGAAGGCGTAGCGGATTATATAGTAAAACCGCAATCGTATGCGGATATTAACCGCAACGACGTAATCCCTGCGCGACTCGCAAAAAAGACGAAATAAGTCTTTATTTTCATGGATTTCACTAAATTTACACGCGTGAAACTTGCAATTTTTTGTTAAAGATGATATAATATTTGCGTTATGATTTATTTTGTGGCGCTTTTAGCGCAATTTTTAGCGGTTATGATCGTTATTACGTTTCACGAATTCGCGCATGCGTACACTGCGTATAAATGCGGTGATCCGACGGCGAAATTTTCGGGAAGAATGACCTTAAACCCCGTAAAGCATTTCGACCCGTTGGGGATTTTGATGTTTGCGGTTGCGGGATTCGGTTGGGCGAAGCCCGTGCCGATTAATCCGTATAATTTCAACGATTATAAAAAGGGGAGTTTTTGGACTTCGTCTGCGGGCGTATTGATGAATTACGCGATGGCGTTCGTATTCTATCCCGTATTCATTTTGACGTTTTATTACGTTTTACCCGTTTTTTCGGGGAAATTGATAGCGGATTTTTTGTACGTTTTCACAAACGCGTTGTTTACCTGTTCGTTGAGCTTTTGCGTATTCAATTTGTTGCCCTTTTATCCGTTGGACGGATTTAGAATCGTGGATGCGGTCAGCAAACGGCGCAGTAAGGCGTATTGGTTCTTGAAACAGTACGGGTATTATATCTTGATGGGGCTTATACTCGTGCACGTTTTATCGTCGAGAGTGCCGCTTTTGGGCGTTATCGATTTACTCGGTTATATACTTGATTTTGCGATTAAGGTATTCGGTAGACCGATTACGATGTTTTGGGATTGGATTTTAAGGTTTATACTTTAATTTATGGAGAGTAAGGAATGGAAAAGGAAAAGCTTACCGTCGATTCGGTGAAAAATTTTGAAACGGAAGTGGATTATACTACCGTTTTGGATAATTTTGAAGGCCCGCTCGATTTGTTGCTGCATTTAATTAAGCAAGAAGAAATCGAAATTAAGGATATTTTCGTTTCGCAGGTTACCGAACAATTCCTTTCGTATATGAAGGGCTTGCCTTATCTTGATATGGAAAAGGCGAGCGAATATTTGAATATTGCCGCTACCATTATCGATATTAAAGCGCGTAGCTTAGTACCGCCGCCCGACGACGGGTTTGAGGACGATTACTATATGGACGACGATCCCGAACAGGAACTTATCCACGCTTTGGAAGAATATAAAATGATTAAAGAAGAAGCCGATAAGCTGAAAGAACGGGAAACGGTAGGGTATTTCTTTAAAGAACCTGATAAAGAATTCATGGCGACGCAAGTACAGTATGCCGATATGACCTTGGACGGACTAATGAAAGCTTTTGCAAAAATGATGCTCCGTTTGGAGGCGAAGAAAAGACAAGCACCGCCGCCCCGTGAAATCCCTAAAGATATTTATACCGTTCGAGATAAAATTAAGCATATTCGCGCGAAAGTTGCCGAGCGCGACGATACGAAGTTTGAAGAGCTGTTTGATGAAAATTCCACAACGCCCGAAATCGTTACGACTTTCCAAGCGTTGTTAGAGCTTTTAAAACATCAATTCATTTTGGTTGAGCAGGAGGATTTATTTTCTTCCATAACGATAAAGAAAAATCCGGAAAGAAGTGAGGACGAAGAAATTGGAGAAATTGACGAATATAATTGAGGCGATTTTGTTTGCGGCTGGCGATGCCGTGCCTATCGATATGTTGCGTGAGAAGCTGGAAATTACTAAGCGCGAAGCGGATGAGGCGATTCGCCAGCTGGAAAGAAAATATAACAATGATTGCGGTATCCGTTTGTTGCATTTTAACCATAAATTGCAATTTGCGACCAACCCTGATTATAAGGAAAAAGTGTCGCGTGTATTGACGCCTATTCGCGAAAAAGAGTTTACGCGTACCATTTTGGAATGTGCGGCTATTATCGCATATAAACAACCGATTACGCGTAGTGAATTGGAGGCGGTGCGCGGTGTGAACAGCGATTACGCGATTACTACGCTTATGAGTTTGGATATGATTTATCCGTGTGGTAGAAAAGATACCCCGGGTAAACCCGTGGAATATGCCACGACGGATAATTTCTTAAAACGCTTTAAGCTGAAATCGCTTTCCGAATTGCCCGATTACGAAGAATTGATGCGCCGCATAGCGGAACTTAATGCAATCAATACGGAAACGAGTAATTATTTATACGAAAAGGACGTATACGACCCTGCTAACGATCCCGATTTATTGCCGCAAGACGATGAAGATGCAGGTGTAACCGAACAAACGAAAGACGGATTTGAATTGCCTGATTTTCTCAAAGATATCGAAGACGGAATTATAAAAATTCAATAAAAACAAAGCTATACAGTACATAGTTTCAAGCAACCTGCGCATATTGTTGATATGAACAGGTTGTTTTTTTATCTGTTGTTAGGGGTTATGGGATTGGCTTTTTTCTTGTTCGTGCCTATAACGCTACAAACGGACGTGCATTACGATATGAACAGACGGAAATTCGCTTTTGTCGTTTATATTTATAAGCGCATCAAGATTATCGGCGGGTATATCGCCACGTATGCAGGTGGATTTGCTTTGCACGTGTCCCCGAAAAAAGTTATTCTCGTGCCGTATGCCAACGTCAATAGCGAACGAAAGAAGTTTTCGTTTATGAAGACGTTCCGCTTAATTACCTTGCGTTTAACGGCGGAAACGGGCGCGGAATATCTGTTTCCCGTTGCGACGGTAAATACAGCTCTACGAGCTTATTTTTTAGCCAAAGGCGGGGATATAAACAGAGTCGAAAACAATCTGTGGTTAACGGACGGCGACGTGTTGCGTTTGTCGGTGCATAGCGTCGTTTTTTTTAATTTATATATGCTAACGGTGAATTTTTTGAAATTTTTGAAGGAGAAAATCAAGATATTATGGCAGAGAAAGAAAAAATCAACAACTTAATCGAATCTTCTAACACGAATTTGAACGTACTTGCCGACGTGGATACGGTAATGGGTAAGCCCATCGTTACGGCGAGTGGTTTTCAAGTTATCCCGTTTTCCAAAATCACAATGGGGAATCTTTCGGGCGGTGGCGAATACGGCGACGTCAAAATCGTGAAAGAACTGGATTCTATGCCGTTTGCGGGCGGTAGCGGTTCAGTGATTAGTATGAAACCCATGGGTTTTTTAGTCGACGACGGCACGACCTGTCGACTTATGCGGATTACGGACGAACCGATAGACAATCTTATCGAACGAGCAAGCGAGATTATGCGCTCGGTAATGGCAAAGGATTAAAATCGTGCGTTTTCGATTACGAAAGGGCATAATCGGGTTGTTGGTCGTGTCGTTTTGCGTGCTTTCTATGCCGAAAACAAGCCGAATATGCGCAAATGCACAAGTGTATACGTCGTCAAAAGCAGAATGTGTTATGGAGCTACATTCGCGCAGAATTTTATACGCCTCGAACGCGGATAAGCGTTTGCCTATGGCAAGCACGACCAAGATATTGACGGCAATAACCGTACTGGAATCTTGCGATAATTTGCAGGAACAAATTGAAATCCCCGATGCGGCGATCGGGGTAGAAGGTTCGTCCGTATATTTGAAGAAGGGCGACGTTTACTCTGTCGAAGATTTGTTATACGGGCTTATGTTGCGTTCAGGTAACGATTGCGCGAAGGCACTTGCTTTGCGCTTTGGTGGCAGTATTGGCAATTTTGCCGCCAAAATGAACGAAACGGCGCAAAAGGCGGGAGCAATAGAAAGTAATTTTAAAAATCCGCACGGATTGCCTTGCGACGGGCACTATACCACGGCGCGTGATTTGTCTTTGATTGCCTGTTACGCGATGGAAAATCCCACGTTCAAAACAATCGTTTCGACGAGCTATTACGAGCAACGGCATTGGAAAAATAAGAACAAAATGCTGGAAAGATTTGACGGCGCAAACGGTGTAAAAACAGGGTATACGAAAGCGGCAGGGCGTTGCTTGGTATCGTCTGCCGAGCGCGAGGGAATGACCTTGATATGTAGCGTATTAAATTCGCCGAATATGTACGAACGATCTATGCAGTTGTTGAAAGATGCGTTTGCGGCGTATCAATATACGCAGCTCGTTAAAAACGGTCAAGTCATGGAACACGGCGTTGCGCAGGAAGATTTTTATTATCCGCTGTTAAAAGAAGAACAAGCGCTTATTAAGGTGCAATCAAAACCGTTGAAAAAACCTACAATGTATGAAAAAAAGCAGAAAATTGTTGGGCAATTTGAAATATATCTCGCAAATCAGTTGCTTTTTTCGGGGAATTTATATAAACTATAAATGGTAGGTTAAACGAAAGATATGAGAATTAACAAATTTTTAGCGGAACAGGGTATTGCAAGCCGTAGACGTGCCGATGAAATGATTGCGGCGGGTCGCGTGAAAATTAACGGCATAGAAGCGACTCTTGGTGCGAGCGTAGAAGACGGCGACGAAGTATTATTGGACGACGTACCCGTTCTTGCAACGGAAAAGAAAGAAGAGTATTATATTATGAATAAGCCGAAAGGGGTGATTTGTACCGTTTCGGACGATCGCGGTAGAAAAACGGTTATGGATTTATTACCGGAGAACGCAGGTCGCGTTTTTCCCGTCGGACGGCTTGATTACGAAACGGAAGGACTGCTGATTTTGACCAACGACGGCGATTTAGCGTTCCGACTTACCCATCCAACTAGCGAAATTCCTAAAATGTATCTTGTGCGCATTGCGGGAACGTTGACGGAAAAGGACTTGAATCCTATCCGTTCGGGCGTGGAATTAGATGGTGTGATGACGAAAAAATGCAAAGCGCATATCGTTGAAACGAATAAAGCGTATACAAAAGTGCATATCACGATTACGGAAGGGCGAAATCGTCAAGTACGCCGTATGTTTGAGGCGATTGGCAAAACCGTAGAATTTTTAAAACGTATAAGCATCGGTAAATTGAAAATCGGCGGCATGGACCGCGGTGCGGTTCGCTCGCTTACCGACGAAGAAATCGCATATTTGAAGGGTATATAAGAAAAAGCTCCGTATCCACGGAGCTTTTCATGTAGTGTTTGAGTTAAGAGCGGTAATTCCGCATTAAACCGACGACTTTGCCGAGAATGGAAACTTCATCGGGTGCGAAAATCATGTCGGAAAGAGCCTCGTTTTCGGGGTGTAAAATGATTTGCCCGTTTTTAGCAAAGAAGCGCTTTACCGTCGCAGAATCTTCTACGAGTGCGATAACGATATCGCCGTTTTGCGCGGTTTCTTGACGGCGTACGATAATTTTATCGCCGTCCATAATGCCTGCGTCGATCATGGAAGTACCTTGCACGCGCAGCATAAACAATTCTTCGCCTTTAAATTCCCCAACGGGGAACGTGAAATATTCTTCATAATTTTCATAGGCGAAAATGGGTTGACCTGCGGTAACCGTACCGATTAAAGGAACGGTTACGCCCGTGCCTTTGCCGATCGTTACGGCGCGTTTTTTGTTTTCCGTTTTATTCAAATAACCTTTAGATTGTAATCTCGCAATATAGCTATGCACGGTTGCCGTGGATTTGATGCCACATTCTTTCCCGATTTCACGAACGGACGGGGTATAGCCGTTTTCTTCCGAAAATTTCCGAATATAATCCATAACGCGGGTTAATTTTTCTTCGCTTATCATTAGTAAACTCCCTAAATCTATTGTAGTGATACCATTATAACATATTTTTTTACAAAAAGCAAACAAATGTTTACGATTTTTGCTTGCTTTTTTTGTTTTTTATGGTATAATATTGTATAATGATAGAAAAAAAAGGAGTTTTTTGCTATGGTGGAACGAAAATTCGGCAAAGAATGTGTATTGTACGATAGAGAGTGTATCGGTTGTTTGGAGTGTGAAACGTGCGATCTTGACCCAAACAAGGTGTGTGATAATTGTGGGAAGTGTATTGAATTTAACGACGTTGCGTCCATTAAAATTGATAAGATATACATGAACGAAAACGAATATAAAGAATAAACGGGACTATATAATCCCGTTTTATTTTTGGATAAAATTTTGAAATATATCAGCGTAGCGTTTGGGTATGGTAACGGAAACGCGTATGCCGTCGTCCGTATATTCCGTTCTGCGTTCGGTTAAAAGCCGTTTGTTTTCATTGTATGCGTTGACTTGCTCGTAGGGTACGAATAGCTCGCAAAATAGATAATCGTTTTCAAAACGGCGTAAAATTTCGCGTTTTAATTTATCTATCCCCAAGTTTTCCGTTGCGGAAACGGCTACGCTTTCAAAGGGAAAAATGCTTTTATCCGCTATCGTTTCCGTCTTGTTCATAACGAGGAGATAGGGCGATGAAAAACCCATATCTGAAAGCGTTTGTAAGGTTGTTTGCAGTTGCATATCGTATTCGCCCGTAGCGTCGCAAACGATAAGCGCTAAATCGGCGTGTAGAGCGCTTTCCAACGTGGAATGGAACGCCTCGATGAGATGGTGGGGTAAATCCTGTAAAAAACCGACCGTATCAACGAGTAAAAACTCCACACCGTCGATAGTAAACGTTCGGGCTGTGGGGTCGAGCGTAGCGAATAACTCGTTTTTAATATACGTATCTGCCCCCGTCAAACGCTTTAATAACGTGGATTTTCCCGTATTCGTATACCCGACGAGCGCTATGGTTTTCACTTCGTTTTTTTTGCGCCGCGCCGTTTGCATAGAGCGGCGCTTTTCCATTTCTTTTAAACGGCTTTCAAGGTATTTTAACCGACCTCGGATATAACGTCTGTCCGTTTCCAACTGCGTTTCCCCGGGACCGCGCGTACCCACGCCGCCACCAAGACGGGACAAAGCCAAACCTTTGCCTTTTAAACGCGGATAAATATATTTTAATTGCGCTAATTCGACTTGCAGTTTACCTTCGCTCGATTTCGCGTTCTTTGCAAAAATATCCAAAATCAAGGTGGTTCTATCAATAACCTTTCTATCGTTCAACGCCGCGGAAATATTTAACGTGCGGGAAGGGGATAATTCGCCGTTAAAAAGAACGGTGATATCGGGAAGACCGTATAGCCGTTCTTTGAGCTCAATAAGCTTGCCTTCGCCGATGAACGTCGCGGAATTGATTTCGCGGATATTTTGATAAATCGTACCGGCGTATACCGCGCCCGCGCTTTCAATCAAAGATACCGCTTCGTCGTGTAAAACGCGGTATTTGTCCGCGTTTTCGCGCGTAATCGGCTGAATAATATAAATTTTTTCTAACGTGTCTTCCATTTACTTTTCGTCGTCTGAAATAGGGGATTCGTCGCGTAATTGCACGACGTTTGCAACGCTGCGGCGATTGTCTTGGGAAATAGCCGCGTAATGTTTTTTCGTGGTATTAACGTCGCGATGACCTAAAACGTCGGCTACGATGTAGATATCGCCCGTTTTGTTGTATAATTGCGTGCCGTACGTGCTACGCAGTTTATGCGGCGTTATTTTTTTAAGCGGTGTAACCATTTTGCTGTATTTTTTTACTAAAATTTCCACCGAACGTACGTTAATGCGCTTGTATTGCATGGAGAGAAAGAATGCTTTTTCCGTTTCGGGTACGCGCGTATCGTTGGATTTTTCGGTTATGTATTCTTGCAACGCGTATTTCACTTCGTCCGAAAAGTATAAAATCGCCTGATTACCGCCTTTACGTGTGACCAAAAATGAATTTTCGTCAAAATCAAAACTGTCGTTGTCCAACCCGACTAATTCACTGATACGTATTCCCGTACCCAAGAATAGGGTGATAATAGCCGTATCGCGAATACGCGTTTTGTTGTGATAACCCACGGCGTGGCGGGAAAGTCCGTTGCCAGATTCTGCAACGCTGATAAGTTCTGAAACCTCGCTTGCGTCCAAACGGATAATTTCCTTATCGTGGAGTTTAGGCGTAGGTACTTTTGCCGAATTATCTACTTCAATCAAGCCTTTATTGAAAAAATACTTGAACATCGCGCGTACTGCGGACAATTTACGCGCTTTTGCGCGTTCGTCGCAGGATAAATGCCGTTCGTTAAAGCGATAGTGGGATAAATAACTCAAAAACAGCTCGATGTCGTTATGCGTTACGCTTTCCAAGTGTTGCAACGTTAAATCGGTGATTTCAAGCGTTTTAAAACGTTTTTTGCATAAGAAATCAAAGAAAATACGCAAATCGTACGCATATTTTAATCGTGTTTGACAACTTGTACGCGATTCAACGCCCAAGAAATAATCTTCGCAAAAAGAGGGGAGCTGCTCTAATAATTCCCCGATTTTGTCGATGTCTTGTATATTACGTTTCGCATAGTAGTTATCGTGTTTCATATTTATATTGTAAGCTAAATCTACTTTTTTGTCAATTAAATGCAGGTGATTTTCCGAAAAGTTAGCTTAATTTTTAAAATTTCCCGCAAAATACATAGGGGAAATTACGTTGTTGATTATTTAAAATAAGAAAAAGACAATTAAAAAATGCCGTAATCCCTTGAAAATCAAGGGGAAAGCCATTTATTTGCCGTAGAAAAAATGAACGGCTACACATAAATTCATACGGTAGGGAATACATAAAACTATTCGTAAAATGCAGCTTTTACGAATAGTTAAGGGCGGAATACGGCGATTTTGAGTGTTTTTTCGTTTTTTTGAGAAGTTTCCGCTAATTTTTATTTACGAATATTCCATAGCTATTCGGTTCAATTTCTAATTCGTTTTCAAAACTATGGTTATTGATTAATTCTAAAACTTTATTCGGTAAGTTAAATAAATACCGTTTTGAAGAATTATTAATATAGATATAAATACCGTCGTTTGCGTTCGTACGTTTATAAATAATTAAGCCGTCTTGTAAGAAAACTTCTTCAAATGCGCCGTTTTTGAAAAATTTGCGGTATTTTTTACGAATAGCGCCGAGTTTGCTATAAAACGCTATTAAGGATTCGTTTAAACGTTCCCAATCAAAGCATTGACGGCAAAACGGATCGATATGACCTTCCGCGCCGTTTTCGTCGCCGTAATAAACGCACGGGACGCCTGGCAAGGTATATTGTAAAACGACAGCCATTTTGAGCTTTTCTATGGTGTTTTCTTTGGCTTTTTCGCTTAAATAAGCCCCTTTTCCAGCCATTTCGTCTTTATTTGCGCAGTATATACCGCCTAAAACGGTTAAAATTCGCGCCGTGTCGTGTGTACCCAAAATATTCATCAAACAATCGACTGTTACTTTGGGATAATGATTGATAATCGCGCGTACGGTCGATAATAAACGGTTTGCATCGCCGCTTTGGATATATCCGATAATTGCGTCTTTCCAAGGATAATTCATCACGCTATCTAATTCGTAGCCTTGCAAATACGCACGGCGCTGTGAATATGCGATTTTGTTGGACGCGTCTTCCCAAACTTCGCCTATAATGATGGCGTCTTTATCGCTACTTTTCACGGATTTACGCAATTTTTGCAAGAAAAAGTCGGGTAATTCGTCAGCTACGTCCAAACGGTAACCGCCTATACCAAAGCGCAACCATTTTTTCAATACGCCTTGTTCGCCGAAGATAAATTCTTGATATTCTTCCGAACGTTCGTTGACTTGCGGTAAAATATCGATACCCCACCAGCTTTCGTATTTATCGGGGAAATCCCAGAACGAATACCATGAATAATACGGCGAATCTTTCGATTGATACGCGCCAAGCGACGGATAATGTCCGTATTTATTGAAATATACGCTATCGTCGCCCGTATGATTGAAAACGCCGTCTAAAATCAGGCGAATTCCTTGGTTTTTAGCGCTATTCACGAGGTTTTGAAAATCATTTTCCGTACCTAAAATCGGATCGATTTTCATATAATCGGACGTATCGTAACGATGATTAGATGCCGCTTCAAAAATGGGATTGAGATAAATTGTCGTAATGCCAAGTGCCTTTAAATACGGCAATTTGCTTTCAATTCCCTTGAAATTTCCGCCGAAAAAGTCGTTATTGAGCACTTTTCCGCGTTCGTTGGGACGATACGTAGGTAAACCGCCCCAATCTTCACGTTCTACACGTCCCGTTATGTGTGGCATAGTTCCCTGTTTGCAAAAGCGATCAGGGAAGATTTGGTACATAACGCCCCCTTTGAACCATTCGGGCGTTTTATAATCGGACGAATGTACGGTGAGCATAAAACCGCGAGGTGATTGGGAAATATAGCCTAATTCCATATTGCCACAGGAAATAAAACCTACGTTTTCAATATAGAAAGTATAGTAATATAAACCGATTTCGTGAATACGGAATGAAACCGTCCAACCGAACGTGGTAATTTCCATGCAAATATTTTCGGCGGGTTGACCGTCTTTATTCAGCTGTAAAACCGCGTTATAGCTTGGTTGCAAGCAATCGAGTTCTTGCGGTGTTTGCAAACAGTCCAAACCCGTATATTCGTTAGATTGCGAAAGCGGATGAGATCCGTTTTCACGCAAGCAAAACAGATTTAACGTGAGAATATCCCCTTTTTTTATCGCGCCGATAACGTTTTTACAAGCTTTGTCTAATGGGTTAAAATAGATATGGGTCATAAAATAGCCTTTACCCGACGAAAAGCCGTAGAAAATTACGGCTTTTCGTTTGGATTTTTTTTGAAAAATGTGGAATTTAGTAAAGCACGATTATTTATGCAACGCTTTCAAATCCCAAATGTTTTTCGCGTATTCTGCGATACTTCTATCCGCCGCGAAATACCCTGCCGCCGCAATATTACGCAAGGATTTTTGATTCCATGCCTTTTTATCCGTAGCGTACAGTTTGGAAAGTTCTTGTTGGGTTGTAATATACGATTGGAAATCAGCCATACACATATACGGATCGGCAATGGGCGATCCCGTCAACAAATAATTGGCAATTTCCGCAAACGATTCACCGTTAAAGCCGATAATCAACGCTTCTATAACTTTACGGAGTTGCGGGTCGTTGTTGTAATAAACGCTTGCCGAATAGCCGTTTTGCCAAATTTCAGACACTTCATCCGCTTTTAATCCGAAGATAAAGATGTTGTCTTTTCCAACTTTTTCGGACATTTCCACGTTCGCGCCGTCAAGCGTACCGATTGTTAACGCGCCGTTGATCATGAATTTCATGTTGCCCGTACCGCTCGCTTCTTTACCTGCAAGCGAGATTTGTTCGGATATTTCAGATGCGGGCATTAACGATTCGGACATGGTCACGTTATAATCTTCCATATACACGACGTTAAGTTTTTCCGCGATTTTCGGGTGTTTACAAATATCTTCGGCGAGGAAACAAATAAGCTTGATGATCTTTTTCGCCATATAATACCCTGCCGCTGCTTTTGCCGCAAAGATATACGTTTTCGGTTGCATGGGCAAATCGGGATTTTCCTTTAAAGCGATATAATCGCTAATGATATGAAGTACGTTCAAAAGCTGACGTTTATATTCGTGTAAGCGCTTTGCCTGTACGTCGAATATTGTGTTCGGATCGATGATTACCCCCTGCTTTTTCATGGCGAAATCCGCGAACTGTTTCTTCTTCAACGCCTTGATTTCGTCCAAACGTTTCAAAACGCTTTCGTCGTTTTCAAATTTCTTGAAATCCGCAAGCTTTTGCGCGTTCTTTGCGTACCCTTCGCCGATACAGTCGTTGAGAAGCGCGCAAAGTTCGGGATTCGATTGATTAAGCCAACGTCTATGCGCGATACCGTTGGTAACGTTAGTGAATTTTTCGGGCGTATAATCATAGAAATCCTTGAAAATACTCTGTTTGATTATATCACTGTGCAAGCCCGAAACGCCGTTGACGTGATGGGAACCGTATACGGACAAGTTTGCCATTTTTACGACGTTATAAGACATAATCGCCATACGGGAAATTTTATCCCAGTCGCCGGGGAATCTCGTCCACAAGTCTTCGCAGAACCGACGGTTGATTTCCTTTAAAATCGTGTAAATACGCGGCAATCTTCTTGCAATCAAGTCTTCGGGCCATGTTTCCAACGCTTCCGCCAAAACCGTATGGTTGGTGTACGCGCAAACGGACGTGGTGATATTCCACGCCTCGTCCCAGCTCATGCCGTTTTCGTCGATGAGTAAGCGCATGAGTTCGGGAATAGCCAGCGCAGGGTGCGTATCGTTTAAGTGAATAGCCGCCATTTTCGGCAATAATTTGAGCGACCCGTATCTTCTCTTATGGTCGGCAAGAATGTTCTGCAAAGACGCGGAAACAAGGAAATATTGCTGTTTTAAACGCAAGGATTTCCCTTCTACGTGATTGTCTGCGGGGTATAAAACCTTGGAAATGAGTTCCGCTTCGTTATCGTCTTTCATAACGGAATTGTAATCGCCCTGCGAGAAGAGTTTCATGTCGAAATTCTGCACGCTACGCGCTTTCCAAAGTCGCAATACGGATACGGCTTGGCTGTCGTAGCCCGCCACCATCATATCGTAGGCAACGGCTTGAATTTCTTTCGCATCGCGGTAGATCGTTTCCATACCGTGTTCCGTCCACTTTTCTTCTACGTAGCCGTCGAATTTGACCGTGAATACTTTATCGCTGCGTTGGGTGAGCCATACTTCGCCGCCCGGTAACCATACGTCGGGAAGTTCCGTTTGCCAACCCTCGACGATCTTCTGCTTAAAAAGACCGTAATCGTAGCGAATGGAAAATCCCATGGCGGGATAGTCGCCCGTTGCAAGTGCGTCTAAAAAACACGCTGCTAAACGTCCCAAACCGCCGTTACCAAGTCCTGCATCGGGTTCTAATTCATACAAATCTTCTAACGTGACGTCATATTCTTTGAGCGCTTCGGCGAACGTATCGTAAACGCCAAGATTATAAACGCTGTTTTTGAGTGAGCGCCCCATTAAAAATTCCATGCAAAGATAATATACTCTCTTGGCTTTTGCGCCCTTGGTTACGGTGTGGAATTGATGTCTTTTTTCCAGCATCAAATCGCGTACACACATAACGACCGCTTTATAGAGCTGCTCTTTTCTCGCTTCGCTCGGCGCAACGCCGAAATAACGAGAAAGCTTGCCTTGAATCATTTCTTTTGCTGCTTGTTGTGTGATGTTTTCTTTCTTCATATTTAATCTCCTGCAATAATTTACCTTTGGTATTTCCTCTCATTTCCCACTTATTATTGCGGTGTAATTGTGGATAAAACTAAATCGTTTCGTATAATTTTTTATATTCGTTAGCGGAACGCGACCATGAAAAATCGACGGACATAGCCTTTTTCATTAAGTTTTCCCAAGCGGATTTGTTTTTATACACGTCGATCGCTTCGTGGATTACGTACAGCATATCGTAAGGGTTACACGATTGGAACGTAAACCCGTTGCCGCCCGCACCGTACGGTTTAATGCTGTCGTATAAACCGCCCGTTTCGCGGACGATAGGCACGGTGGCGTATCGGGACGCTATCATTTGCGAGAGCCCGCAAGGCTCGCTTACCGACGGCATTAAGAACATATCCGCGCCTGCGTAGATCTTTCTGGATAAATCGCCGTTGAACGCAATATTGATTGACGCTTTGCCTTCATAACGTTTTCCAAGGTCTTTGAAGTATTCTTCGTAGCCAAAATCGCCTGTACCGAGTAAGACGAATTGTAAATCTTCATGTAAAATATCTTCCGCTACCGTTTTTACGAGTTCTAACCCTTTATGGGAAACCAAACGGGTAATCATCGCGATTACGGGCACGTCTTTTTCAGGCAACCCGAGCATTTTTTGCAGTTCGGATTTACAAATTTTTTTATTGGATAAATTGTCGGCGGTGAAATTTGCGAACAAGGCTTTATCTGTTTCCGCGTTATACGAACAAACGTCGATACCGTTTAAAATCCCCGTCAACTTCCCTGCGTTCTTTTGGATAATGTCCTGTAAACCGTGCGCGTACTGCGCCGTTTTAATTTCTTCCGCGTACGTCGGGCTGACGGTAGAAAAGCGTTCGGAACATTCTATCGCGCCTTTCATAAGGTTGATGCAATTATCGTATTCAACGAGATGTCTGTGCTCGTTTCCAAGCCCGAATAAATCGCCTAAAATATCGAGAGAAAACTTCCCTTGGTATTCTATGTTATGAATGGTAAATAAAGCGCGAATCGCTTGATATTCAGGGCGGTTTGCATACAACGTCTTTAAATAAATCGCCGCCAGAGCCGCTTGCCAATCGTGGCAATGTAAAACGTCGGGATAAAAGCCGATAAACGGCAAAATTTCCAATGCGCTACGCGAGAAAAACGCAAAGCGTTCCCCGTCGTCGTAATAACCGTAACAACCCGTACGCTTGAAATAATATTCGTTGTCGATGAAATAATAAGTTACGCCGTTTTCCGTGCAAGTAAACACGCCGCAATATTGATTACGCCAAGAAAGCGGCACGTATATATTCCCTAAAAACGCCATTTTTCTACGCATTTCCGGTTTTACGTCCGAATATAACGGCAGCACGATACGGATATCGTATTTCGCGTCCTTTGCAAGCGCTTGGGGTAACGAACCGATAACGTCTGCAAGTCCGCCCGTTGCAATAAACGGTCTGGCTTCAGAGGCGACAATCAAAATTTTCCGCTTTGTAATGAGCGTAGGTTCGTTAGTTTGTTCCGTTTCAGGGAAAACCGCTTTATTCGTATTTTCAATTACTTCAATAGCTTTCTTTTTTGTCATGCGATACTCCTTGTCGTTTGATTACAATCTCGTGCCTTTGGGGATATAGTAAGGTAATTCTGCGCAACCGCCAAGCGTTTTTCTGTCGCTGACGACCACGTTTTTATCCGTAATCACGCAATCGAGCGCCGTGTTTTCCCCAATGATATTATCTTGCATAACGATAGAATTTTTTACGACTGCGCCCTTTCCGACTTTTACGCCGCGGAAGAGAATGGAATTTTCCACTACCCCTTCAATTTCACAACCGTCGGAAATAAGTGAGTTTTTCACAATGGCGTTTTCACCGTATTTAGAAGGTGCGCTGTCGCGGACTTTCGTATAGATATCGCGTTCGCCGAATAACTCGTCGCGCACGTCCTTTTCGAGTAATTCCATATTATGTTTATAATACGCGGAAAGGCTGTCAATACCTGCGTAATAGCCTTGGAAATTATAACGGTAGATTTTTAAGCTGTTTACCTGTTTTACGAGAATATCGCTTTCCAAGCTCGTATAATTGTGGATAACCGAATCTTCTACAAGGTTTAACAAGAATTGACGGTTAATAACCATGATATTCGAGAATTGATTGACCTTTTCGCCCTTCTTTAAACGAGGCGAAAGTTTCAGTTCAGTTACCCTGTCTTTTTCGTTTGCTTCTACGACCATGAAATTAGACGTCTTTTCCGTTTCGCCGAAATGAGAAACGAGCGTAACGTCAGCGTTTTTCGTTTCGTGGAATTTGATGATGTCCGAAACGTCTAATCTTGCGACGTAATCGCAGTCGGTAAGTACGACGTATTTTTCCGTGCGACGGTTTAAAAATCCCGTAAGCGAGCTCAATGCCTCCAAACGCGTGGTATATAATTTATCGTGACGTTCGGAGAAAGGCGGGAGCAGGATAATACCGCCGTCTTTTCTTGCTAAATCCCAGTCTTTACCGTTGCCGAGATGGTCGATAAGCGAACGATAGTTATTGCTTGTTACAAGCCCTACCGTCGTAATGCCTGAATTGACCATATTGGAAAGGATAAAGTCGATAATTCTGTATCTACCGCCGTATAAAATGGACGCCATCGTTCTTCTGCGAACGAGTTCAGGTACTTGTTCTTCGTGTAAATTTGCAAATATAATGCCGATTGCAGATGCTGCCATAGTATTCCTCCCCCTTTACGCCAAAATATCTTTTTCGTGTTTTTGTCCTTCGCTTACCGTTACGCCGTCCGCAACTGTTAAGCCTCTGCCAAGGACTACGATTTCTGCCGTCGGATTCTTTTCGACACCGATGTGCGCCCGATTGCCAACCGTAACGTTTTCATCGATAATCGAATAAGAAACGGTTGCGTTTTCTTTAATCACGCTGTTTGCGAGAACGACGGAATCCTTTACGGTTGCACCTTCTTCTACGATAACGTTACTACCGAGAATACAGTTTTCCACCGTGCCGTTGATTTCGCAGCCGAGCGCGACCATGGAATTTTTCACAACGCCCGTTGCGCCGATATGTTCAGGGGGTGCAAGCGGGTTTCTTGAATGGATTTTCCAAGACTTGTCGCCGATATCGAATTCGGGGTTATTGCCAAGTAAGTCCATATTCGCTTGCCACAGTGACGCCACCGTACCTACGTCTTTCCAGTATCCGTCAAAGACGTAAGAATACATCTTTTCCCCTGCGTTCAACATAGCAGGTAAAACGTCCTTACCGAAGTCTTTGGACGAATTCGGGTTCGCGTCGTCTGCTTCCAAGTAATCAAAGAGTTTTTGCGCTTTGAAAATATAAATACCCATAGACGCAAGCGTGCTTTTTGGAATTTTGGGTTTTTCTTCAAACTGATAAATAGAACCGTCGGGGTTGGTGTTCAAAATACCAAAACGCGACGCTTCGCTAAGAGGTACGTTAATTGCCGCTATCGTACAATCCGCGCCCGTGTCTTTGTGCGCTTTTAACATGGCGGCATAGTCCATTTTATAGATATGGTCGCCCGATAATATCAACACGTATTCGGGGTTATACATCTTCATAAAATGCATATTTTGATAAATGGCGTTTGCCGTGCCTTCATACCAAGACGAGTTTGTTTTCGCTTGATACGGCGACAAAATATGTACCCCGCCGTACGTTCTGTCCAAGTCCCACGGCTGACCGTTGCCGATATACTCGTTCAAAACGAGCGGTTGGTATTGCGTAAGCACGCCTACGGTATCAATACCAGAATTGATGCAGTTGGACAGCGGGAAATCGATAATACGATATTTCGCCCCGAACGCAACTGCGGGTTTTGCGATGTTTGTGGTTAAGGCGTACAGTCTACTACCCTGCCCGCCTGCCAAAAGCATTGCGACACATTCCTTTTTTCTTTGCATAAAATACCCCCTTACGGTTTATTATTTTTATTGACTTTTTTTAAATACATACAGCTGAATTTAGGCAAATCAAAGCAAATAGAATGTTCCTTGCCGTGGCTGTAATCGTTCGTTGTCGTATACGTGGTTTGTTCCGATATACCCCTGCCGCCGTAGCGTTTTTCTTCGGAATGGAATAACAATTTGTATTTTCCTTGTTGTACGCCTAAGCGGTAATGGTAATGGTCCGTGCCCGAAAAATTGAGAAGAACGATAACCGTTTCGCCCCGTCTGTCGCGGCGTTCGTACGCCAAGAAATTGCTGTCGCAATCGTCTGCGGCAAGCCAACCAAAGCCGTCCCACGAATCTTCGATTTCGTAAAAAGCGGGCGTGGATTTATAAATTTCGTTGAGTTCTTTGACCATAACGGCAAGCTTGGCGTGTTTTTCGTAATCTTTTAAGAAAAATTCTACGCCTTCTTGATAGTTCCATTCTTTGAACTGCCCTATTTCCGAACCCATGAAATTAAGCTTTTTCCCAGGATGGGATAACATATACCCGAAAAAGGCACGAACGCCTGCAAATTTCTCGTCGTAATCCCCGGGCATTTTACCGATTAGAGAGGCTTTACCATGCACCACTTCGTCGTGGGAAATAGGCAAAATATAATTCTCGGAAAAAGCGTACATCATGGAAAAAGTAAGCTTATTATGATCGTATCTTCTAAATAACGGGTTCTTGGAAACGTAGGATAAAACGTCGTTCATCCAGCCCATATTCCATTTAAAATTAAACCCAAGTCCGCCCATGCTCGTAGGACGGGTAACGAGCGGCCATGCCGTCGATTCCTCCGCAATCATCAAAGCGCTGGGAAAATACGAAAATACCGTTTCGTTTAAACGGCGTAAAAACGCTACGGCTTCAAGATTCTTATTTTCGCCGTATACGTTAGGTACCCATTCCCCGGGTTGTTTGTCATAATCCAAATACAGCATAGACGCAACGGCGTCTACGCGTAAACCGTCGATATGGTATTTATCAAAAAAGAATACGGCGGAAGAAATCAGAAAAGACAATACTTCGTTTCTACCGTAATCGAATTTGCGAGTGCCCCAGCCCCTATTTTCCATTCTATCCCACTGCGATGCCTCGTATAAAGGCGCGCCGTTAAATTCGTATAAACCGAACGCGTCCTTGGGAAAATGCGCGGGAACCCAGTCCAAAATAACGCCGATCCCCGCTTTATGGAAACAATCGACGAGATACATAAAATCTTTCGGTTCGCCAAGACGTGAAGTAACGGAAAAATATCCCGTTACTTGATAACCCCAAGATCCGTCGAACGGGTGTTCGGTTACGGGCATAATCTCTACGTGCGTGTAACCCATTTCGGATACGTAATCCACAAGCTCTGTCGCAAGTTCGCGATAAGTTAAATAACTGCCGTCTTCACGCAAACGCCAGGAAAGCAGATTTACTTCGTAAATATTAACGGGCGAAGCATAAATATTGATATGCTTTTGCTTGTCCAAATATTCCTTATCCGACCACTTGTAGCCCGATAAATTATAAACTTTCGACGCATTCGACGATTGTGCGTTCGGCGTTTCCGAATGGAACGCATACGGATCGGCTTTGAACAACGTTCTTCCATCGTGCGTTTGAATACAATACTTATACGCGTCGAACTTTTTCACTCCGGGGATAAATAATTCATAGGTTTCTTTATCCACCATCTGTTGCATGGGATGCGCGTGTATATCCCAGCCGTTAAAATCCCCTACGACGGAAACACTCTTTACGTTTGGAACCCAAACGCGAAAAACAAAACCGCGCTTTTTATTGCGCGTAGCCGAATGTGCCCCCATCAATTCATACGTTTTAAAATTCTCGCCGTGATGAAATAAATGAAGTGGGAAATCCGTTCCTAACAAGCCCATATATCCTCCTTAGCCTGTATCGCAATAAAAACGCGGAAATAAACGTTTAATATACTACTATATATAGTTTACCACATTTTTTAAATATTTTCAAGGGTATGAGCAATCTTTTTGCAATTTTTTTTAACAAATTTGGTAAAATAAGCAAGAAAATGCCGTTTTATAATAATTTTTAATATGCTATGTCAAACATAGGTATTATGTTATGCGTAGCATAATAATTATGTCAGGCATAGAACTTTCCCCTATTGTTATATAAAAAACGTAGGATTTACCCTGTTTTTTACAGTGATAATCCTACGCTGAAAATATACAATTATATTGTTTCACGAAATATGTTTCACGAAAGCGATTACGTTCTTATAATTTTTTGAATATATCCTTCGTCTTTTTTATTAAATCCATTTTTGCCTCATCGTTTTCAATAATATACGCATGAATGGATTGCAAATAGTTTTGGTTTTGTGGGTCGTCATAGTCGAATTGCGCGTTTATACGTTGTCGAGCTTGATTTTCGGTTATTTCGTCCCTTTGACAAATTGCATTTATCCGCTCGTCGATATTTCGTTTAACGACGATAACCGCGTCAAAATCTTTTTCAAAGCCGTTTTCAAAAAGCAACGGAACTTCCGCAAACACGAACGGTTCGCGACGTTCGTTTATAAGCGCGTTCAATGTTTGCATAATCATAGGATGCGAAAGCTCGTTTAACACTTCTCTTTTTTCAGGATTTTGAAATACGATTTCAGAAAGGCGTTTCCTATCCAACCGCCCGTCTACCACTGCTTGGGGAAAAACGGTCGATAATTTTTGTAAATATTCTTTGCTTTCACGTAAATTAGCATAAATTTCATCACAGGAAAAAACGGGATAACCCATTTCCCGCAATACGTTTACTACACTTGATTTTCCGCTACCAATACCACCTGTAATTGCTATTTTTTTACTCATAGTCCACCATTGTTTCACATAAAATGTTTCACGGTTGCATATTTGCTTGGAATACGCGCAGGGCGTTTTTATAGCCGATTTTTTCAATTTCGGACGTAGTAAATCCCGCTTTATCCAAGCCTTGTATCAGCATACCCATTTTAGACGCGTCGGACAGTTCGATATTCGGATTAATCCCGTCGAAATCGCTACCGAGCGCGATATGGTCTACGCCGATTTTCTTTTTGATGTATTGAATGTGCTCTATAGAACAAGCAACGGAATTTTTGCCGCGTTCTTCGTCGTTACACATAAAATGTTTAGCGTAATTGATACCCGTTACCCCGCCGTTGTCCGCGAGTTTGTACAGCATATCGTCCGTCAAATTACGGATATTTCCGCAAATCGTTCGGGCGTTGGAGTGCGACGCCATAATGGGTTTGTCGCTCAATTCTATTACGTCGTAAAAGCCTTTATCGGACAAATGCGAAACGTCTATAACCATACCGAGCCTATTCATTTCTTTGACGAGTTCTCTTCCAAAATCCGTCAAGCCGGTCGTTGTATTCGGGGTTGTTCTATCGGGCGAGCCGTCTGCAAAATAACGACCGAAATTAGGATAACCGATCGGATTGATAAGGTTATGTAAAAGGCAAATCATACGCACGCCCAAACGGTGTAATTCATGCAAATTTTCAAAACCTTTATCACCGACGGGACAACCGTCTTCCATGGTCAAAACAGCGGAAATTTTGCCGTTTTTAGCGTTTGTTTCAAAATCCGAGAAATTGTAAACGTGGGCAAGCGTTTGACTGTTTTCTAACTGTTTATGATAAATCGCGATATCGTTTAAACAACGCTCGTACGGGTTAGAGTATTTATTGGGGATATAAATTGCAAAACATTGCGCAAAATAACCCCCTTTTTTCAATTTTACTTCGTCGATTTGTAGATCGGACTTTTGTAAATCAATACGTTCGCCCTTTTCCTGCGCTTCACTGATTTTCCAAATCGTATCACAATGTAAATCAAAAATCATAAAAACTCCTTTATTTTGTTTCAAACCAATTTGCCCCGATACCCACTTCTACAGTGAGCGGAACGTTTAACGAAACGGCGTTTTCCATTTCCGTTTTTAAAAGCTTTGATACTTCATCAACTTCCTCTTTCGGACAATCAATCACGAGTTCATCGTGAACTTGTAAAACGAGTTTTGCCTTATAATTTCCAGATTTAAGTTTTTGCGCAACGCCGAGCATGGCGGCTTTGATAATATCCGCGCTTGAACCTTGCAACGGCATATTCATAGCCGCGCGCTCCCCAAAAGAACGTACGTTGTGATTAGAGGAACGGATTTCATTAATCACGCGCCTGCGACCGAATAGAGTCGTTATAAAGCCGTTGGTTGCTGCCGTTTCCACGTTTTTAT